>LARU01000002.1:1800000-2100000 GCA_001274695.2 Azoarcus sp. PA01
GCATCTTCGAGGAAGTGCGCGGCGAGACGATGGTGCTCGCGCGCTACATGCAGGTGTTGTCGCCCGAGCTGTGCGCCGCGTACGCCGGGCGCATCATCAACATCCACCACAGTTTCCTGCCGAGCTTCGTCGGCGCGAAACCCTACCACCAGGCGTGGGCGAAAGGCGTCAAGCTGATCGGCGCGACCTGCCACTACGTGACCGCCGACCTCGACCAGGGGCCGATCATCGACCAGGACGTGATCCGCATCGACCATTCCGATTCGGTCGAGGACATGGTCCGCTACG
This sequence comes from Azoarcus sp. PA01, assembly GCA_001274695.2. Taxonomy (NCBI): domain Bacteria; kingdom Pseudomonadati; phylum Pseudomonadota; class Betaproteobacteria; order Rhodocyclales; family Zoogloeaceae; genus Azoarcus; species Azoarcus sp. PA01. The sequence continues at coordinate 1,800,289 of LARU01000002.1, forward strand.
GCAAGGACATCGAAAAGATGGTCCTCGCGCGCGGCCTGCGCTACCACCTCGAAGGTCGTGTGTTGGTGCATCGCAACAAGACAATCGTGTTCCGCTGAGCGCCGGGGCGCCGTCGTGAAGCTCGCGTGGAGCGCCACGGTGGCGTAGCATTGCGGCCCTTTTCCGACCGGCTGCATCCGCTTATGGGCAAGACCTCCGCACGGGCCTGCGGCGTCGATTTCGGCACTTCCAACTCCACGGTCGGCTGGCTCCGGCCCGGCGTCCCGGCGCTGCTCGAACTCGAGGACGGCAAGCCGACGCTGCCGTCGGCAGTGTTCTTCAACGCCGACGAGGAGACGACGTGCTACGGCCGCGCTGCGCTCGCCGAATACCTCGAAGGCTACGAAGGGCGCCTGATGCGCTCGCTGAAGAGCCTGTTGGGCAGCAGCCTGATGGACGGCCAGACCGAAGTGCATGGGCGCGCGTTGCCGTTCCGCGATCTCCTCGCGAGCTTCATCGGCGAACTGAAGGCGCGCGCTGAAGCGGCGGCGGGACGAAGCTTCACGCAGGCGGTGTTCGGCCGGCCGGTGCATTTCGTCGACGACGACGAGAGCGCCGACCGCAAGGCGCAGGACACGCTCGAGGCGATCGCACGGCAGGCGGGTTTTCGCGACGTCAGCTTCCAGTTCGAGCCGATCGGCGCGGCGCTGCATTACGAGACCGGCCTCGAGCGCGAGGAGCTGGTGCTGATCGCCGACATCGGCGGAGGTACTGCGGACTTCTCGCTCGTGCGGCTGTCGCCGGCGCGCGCCGGTCGCGACGATCGCCGCGAAGATCTGCTCGGCAACGCCGGCGTGCATGTCGGCGGCACCGATTTCGATCGCGCGCTGAGCCTCGAATGCGTGATGCCGCTGCTCGGTTATCGCGGCCGGATGAAGAACGGCGCCGAAGTGCCGTCGAGCCTGTTCTTCCAGCTCGCGACGTGGCACACGATCAATTTTGCCTATACGCGGCAGGCGTGGGCCGACCTGCAGCACATCTACCGCGATGCGATCGCGCGCACCGAGCTCGATCGCCTGTCGCGGCTCGTCAGCCGGCGCGAAGGGCACTGGCTCGCGCTGCAGGTCGAGCAGGCGAAGATCGCCCTGTCGCAGGCGCCGGCCACGGCGCTGCAACTCGGCCGGCTCGAACCCGGGTTCGTGCACGAGATCGGCCGCGACGCTTTCGCCGGCGCGACGACGGCGCTCGTCGAGCGGGTCGCGGCAGCGGTCGCGGACCTGCTGACGGAGGCCGGCGTTGCGCGCGAGCGTGTCGATACGATCTATTTCACCGGCGGCGCGAGCGGCGTCGCGCAGCTGCGCGCGCGCATCGCAGCCGAGCTGCCCGCCGCGCGCAGTGTCGAAGGCGACCTTTACGGCAGCATCGGCAGCGGGCTTGCAGTCGAGGCCGCACGCCGCTACGGGTGAGCAGCGGGTTCCGGGCCCGAAAAGCAAAAAGCCCGGCAAGGCCGGGCTTTGACTCGTTGCGCAGGCCGTGCGGTTTAGCGGACGCCTGCGCGAGAGAGCGGATCGAGGATCAGAGCGGGCGGATGTTGCCTGCTTGCTTGCCCTTCGGGCCCGACGTCTCGTCGTACTGAACTTTCTGACCTTCGGTCAGGCTCTTGAAGCCCGAACCCTGGATCGCGGAGAAATGCGCGAACAGATCTTCGCCGCCGTTGTCCGGCGTGATGAAACCGAAGCCCTTGGAGTCATTGAACCACTTAACAGTACCAGTTGCCATTTCGAAAAATCCCAAATCAAAGTTAATGAAGGGCGTTTGCCCGGATTGCGGCAATCGAGATCGGGGAAAGACGAACTGAGTACCCAAAGGCCGTCGAGCACGAAAAACCACGCGATTGCAGATGCGCACGCGCAGTCTGGTGAAAAACCGACGCGCGGTCAAGGGCTGAAATGGATTGTCACGCTCATCCCGGGGGTTTATAGGGGATTGCCGGTACGGGCAGTGGCAATGTCATACTGTCGAGGCGGTAATTTTGCCGCCTGCAAAGCTTTTCCCGGCAGCCGCTTGCGCCCTCGAAAGTTGCCGCGCCGAACCTCGCCGATGGCAGAATCCGCCCACTCCGGATCCATGAGGGTGCAGGGTGGCATGAGTTCCCAATTCAGACTGATGAGCGAGCGGCGCTTCCTGCCGTTTTTCATCACGCAGTTTCTCGGCGCGTACAACGACAACCTGTACAAGAACGCGCTGGTCGTGCTGATGACGTTCGAGGCGGCGCGTTTCACGACGATCGCGCCGGGCGTGCTGGTGAACCTCGCTGCCGGGATTTTCATCCTGCCGTTCTTCCTGTTCTCGGCAACAGCCGGCCAATGTGCCGACAAGTTCGAGAAAAGCCGGCTCATCCGCGGGACGAAACTGCTCGAAATCCTCGTCATGGCGCTCGCGGCGCTGGCGTTCGCGCTCGACTCGCTGGCGCTGATGCTCGGCGCGCTGTTCCTGATGGGCGCGCAGTCGGCCCTGTTCGGGCCGGTGAAATACGCGATCCTGCCGGTGCATCTGCGCGAAGACGAACTGGTCGGCGGCAATGCGCTCGTCGAAGCGGGCACGTTCGTCGCGATCCTCGTCGGCACGATCGCCGGCGGCGTGACGATCAGCTTCCCGGGTGGCGCGCTGTGGGTGTCGGTCGCGGCGCTGACGGTCGCGGTGCTCGGCTATGTCGCGAGCCGGGCGATTCCGGTGGCACCGGCAGCCGATCCCGGGCTGCGCATCAACTGGAACCCGTTGACCGAAACCTGGCGCAACCTCCGGTTCACTCGCGAGGACCGCAGCGTGTTCCCCGCGGTGCTCGCGATCTCGTGGTTCTGGTTCTACGGCGCGCTGCTGCTGTCGCAGTTCCCCGGCTATGCGAAGGACGTCCTCGGCGGTGACGAACACGCGGTGACGCTGCTGCTGGCGGTGTTCTCGGTCGGCATCGGCATCGGTTCGCTGATGTGCGAGCGGCTCTCCGGCAAGCACCTCGAACCGGGCCTCGTGCCTTTCGGCTCGATCGGCCTGAGCCTGTTCGCGTTCGACCTGTGGTGGGCGAGCCCGGCGCTCGCAGCCGGCAGTGCGCCGCTGCCGCTGGGTGCGGTGCTCGCGGATGCGGCGACGTGGCGGGTGCTGGGCGATCTGCTGCTGATCGCGGTGTTCGGCGGTTTCTTCATCGTGCCGCTCTACACGCTCGTGCAGGCCCGCTCCGCGGCCGCTCACCGCTCGCGCGTCATCGCCGGCCTCAACATCCTCAATGCGCTGTTCATGGTCGCGGCCGCCGGCCTGGGCGCAGGGCTGCTCGCGGCCGGCCTGTCGGTGCCGCAGCTGATTCTCGTCGGGGCGCTGCTCAATGCGGCGGCGGGGCTCTTTCTCTGCGTCCGGGCGCCGGAGTTCGCGCGGCGCTTCGCCGCGTGGCTGCGCGGCACGGCGGCAAGCCGTCCCGGCGATGCCCGTTGACGGCGCGGCGGCTCAGTCCCGCAGCAGGAAGCTTTCGAGCGCCGCGGCGACCTGCTCCGGCTGGTCGTGCTGGAGATTGTGCCCGGCGTCGGTCACGGTGGCGACGCGCACGTCGGCGAAACACGCGAGCCGCTCCCGGTAGTCGTCCGAAGCCGCCGGGAAGCGGTCGAGGACGTAGCCCTGGTCCGAGATCAGCAGCAGCACCGGTGCCGTGATCGTGCGCCAGCAGGCGAGCGTGTCGCCGAGGCGGTAGGGTGCCGGCGCGGCAGTCTTGTGCCAGGGATCGCAGGCCATTTCGACCTGCCCGTCAGGCAGCACGCGGCTGACGTTTCGCGCGAGGAAGGCGGCCCGTTCTTCCGTCAGCCGCGGGTTGGCCTGCTGCAGGCGGCGGGCCAGCGCATCGTGATCCGCGTAGCGCCGCAACTGCGGGTCGGCCGGCACGGCGTCGAGCCACTGGGCGAGGCGCTTCGGCGCTTCGTCGGCGCTGCCGTCCTTGAGGCCGAGAACGTCGAGCATCGCCACCTGCGACACGCGTTGCGGCCGCACGCCCGAATATACGCCGGCGATATTCCCGCCCATGCTGTGGCCGACGAGGCGGGCCGGGCGGTGCGGCGAATAATGCGCGAGCAGGGCGTCGAGATCGGCGTAGTAATCGGGAAACCAGTACGGCCGGCGCAACCATTCGCTCGCGCCGTAACCGCGCCAGTCCGGCGCGATGACGTGCCAGTCCTGCGCGAGCGCGGCGACGACAAACTGGAACGTCGCCGAGTTGTCCATCCAGCCGTGCAGGAAGAACACCGGCGGCGCGTCCGCAGCGCCCCAGTGCCGGACGTTGTAGCGCAGCCCGCGCACGTCGAGCTGCTCGCATCGGGATTCGGGATTCGGTTTCATGACGGCAATGGTAGCAGCGCGCGGGCCGCGATTGGCGCGGGCCCGGCGCGCTGCAGCGGCCGCCTTCCGGCGGCCGTGGCTTCCCGTGCTGCCGCGGCCGGATTTCAAACCCGTGGCGAACCTTGCGCAGGACGCCCGGCCGGGAGGGGGCGCTGCCGTCAGCGACGCAGCGGAATCGGTGTCGCCCGGTCGACCGCCACGGCGGTGACGCTGTTTTTCGGGCTGCCTTCGATGAGCTTGTCTGAATAGGTGAGGTAAACCAGGACGTTGCGGCGCACATCGACCATGCGCACGACCTGCAGCCGCTTGAACAGCACCGACAGGCGCTCGGAGAAGACTTCCTCCTGCTGCGGCAGCGGTTCGCGCGTGCGGATCGGGCCGACCTGGCGGCACGCGATCGACGCTTCGGCGAGGTCTTCCGCAAGCCCGACTGCGCCCGACAGCCCGCCGGTCTTCGCGCGCGATACGTAGCACGTCACGCCCTCGACGCGCGGGTCGTCATAGGCTTCGACGACGACCTTGTGGTTCGGGCCGATCAGCTTCCACACCGTCGATACTTCGCCGACCGATTCCGCGCGGAGCGGCAGCGGCACGGCTGCGATCAGGGCAACGAGGGCGGCGAGGCGGCGGGCGCGCAGGCCGGGGCGGGGGCGGGAAGATTTCATCGGCTGCGGTCCTGTTCGGGAAAATGAGGGTTCCGGGTCATTCGTCGATCGAGGTGCGACGCGTCCGCTGCCGCTTGCGTTCGCCCTGCGTCCGCTTCGCTTCGAGACGCCGGATCTTCGCTGCCCTGGTCGGGCGCGTCGCGACCCGCACGAGCGGTTTTTCATGGGCGCGGGCGATCAGCTCCGCGAGCCGGGCGCGCGCATCGGCGCGGTTGCGGTCCTGCGTGCGAAAACGCTGGGCGCAGATCACGATCACGCCTTCGGACGTCGCGCGGCGCCCCGCCAGTTTCAGCAGGCGGGCGCGGACATCGTCGGGCAGCGACGGCGAACGCGCGGCGTCGAAGCGCAGCTCCACTGCCGTCGACACCTTGTTGACGTTCTGCCCGCCGGGACCGGACGCGCGAATGAAGCGTTCTTCGAGTTCCTCTTCGGGCAGCGCCGGCAGGAGCGTCACATCGACCATGAGCGACAGTATAGACCGCGGCACCGGGCGCCCCGATCGTGACGGTCCCCGCGGCAAACCGCGTCCGCTTCGCCTTACGAGGCGTGCAGCGACTGCAGGATCGCCGCGCCCAGCGCCGCCTGCGACTGCGCGCCCGACACCGCGAGCTTGCGGTTGAAGATGAAGAACGGAACGGCGGTGATGCCCTGCTTCCGCAGCTGGTCCGCCATCCGCCTGACTGCCGCTGCATCGTCGTCGCTTTCGAGATAGGCGAGGACGGTTTCGCGCTCGTCACCGGCCGCTGCGGCGATGTCCGCGAGCGTGGCGTTGTCGCCCAGGTCGCGGCCGTCCTGGAAATGGGCGGCGAACAACGCTTGGCCGAGCGCGTTGACGTGCTCCTGAGTGTGGCCGAGCGATTGCGCCCGGTAAGTGAGGCGATGCGCATTCAGCGTGTTCGGCCGGATCGCGATGCGCTCAAACGCGAAAGTCACGCCATCGGGCGCGCCGGCTGCGACGATGCGGGCGAGGACTTCGTCGGTCTTGCGCCGCCCGCCGAACTTCGCGTCGAGGAACGGCCGATAAGGCACTCCGGCCGCCGGGGTGTCCGGGTCGAGGAAGAACGGCAGCCGGTTCACACGTATTTCTTCGAGTTCGGGCACATCGTGGCGTACTTCCTCGATGGCCTGGCGCAGGCGCTCGTTGCCGATGAAGCACCACGGGCAGACGAAGTCGGAAACGAAATCGATGTCGAGAATCATGGCGGTTTTCTGTCGATTGGGCCGTACGGGACGGCCGGGGGCGTTCAGCGTGTTTCGGGGAGGTCGTGGAGCCAGCGCTGTTCCCAGCTTGCCACATCCGGCAAGTGGCGGGACAAGGTCTTCTGCAGGCGGCTTTCGGCGAGTTCGAGCAGGGCGAGGATTTCCGCGTCGGGCGCTTCGGGCAGTACCGGCACGAGCTGCACGATCAGCGCGCCGGCGCGCTGTCCGGCGCGTCCTGGGAAGCCCGCCCCTTTGACTTTCAGCTCGCGCGTCGTTGCCCGTCCGGGTTCGAGCTTCAGGTGGCGGACGCCGTCCGGCAGCGGAATCGGCAACTCGCCTCCCAACAGCATCCGGAACGCGCTGACCGGGCGGCTCAGCATCAGGTCGCGACCGTCTAGCCGATACAGGGCGTGGGGCGCCAGGACGACGCGCAGGAGCAGGTCTCCCGGCGCGCCGCCGCCGGCATCGCAGGCTTCGCCGGCGCCGGCAACGCGCAGTTCGTCGCCGTCGAGCACGCCGGCCGGAATCCGGACGCGGAGCTTGCGCGCTACGCGCGCCTCTCCGCTGCCGCGACAAGCGGCGCAGGTCTGCCTGTTCAGGTACCCACGGCCCGCGCAATCGGCGCACGGCGCGAGACTTCCGCCGTTGCGGACCCGCCCGAGCCGTGGCACGTGGTGCACAGGCGGGTGTGGCGCAGCACTTCCTCGCCGCTGCCGCCACAGGCGTCGCACGGGGCGGCAGCGGTGATCGTGAACGTTTTTTCGCCGCCGGTGAACGCTTCCTCGACGCTCAACACGAGCTCCTCGCGACGGTCCGCTCCGCGCGGCGGCGCTTCTGGAGGCGGCTCGGGCGACTGTGCGTCCTCGGGTGTCGCTGCGGGCGCCGGCTCGAATGAATGTCCGGCAAGAAGATTTTCGTAGGCGGCGCGCAGGCGCTTGAAATGCTCGATCGCCGCCGGATCGGCATTGCGATCGGGGTGCCAGCGCATCGCGAGGCGGCGAAAAGCGTGCTTGATCTCGCGTTCCCCGGCGCCCGGGCCAGGCCGAGGAGACTGTGGGGGTCGCTGTGCGACATCGCTAGTGTCCTGAGTTAAAAATTTGTTGAACAACTAGCTCATCCGCTGGTCTCTCATGCCGTACGATTGGCGACAGGAGGCAGCGATGGGCAGACCGAAGGTGGAGATCGTGCTGAACGAGAGCGAGCGCGAGCAGCTTGAAGCCTGGACGCGTCGGCGTAAGACCGCGCAGGCGCTCGCATTGCGCTCGCGGATCGTTCTCGAGTGTGCGACGGGTGTCGACAGCAAGGTTGTCGCGCAACGCTTGTCGGTGTCGCAGCAGATGGTATCGAAATGGCGCAACCGCTTTGACGCGAATCGGCTCGATGGCCTGCTCGATGCCCCGCGCTCGGGGGCGCCGCGTACGATCGACGATACCCGTGTCGATGCGGTGATTGCCAAGACGCTCGAAACGGTGCCGAAGAATGCCACCCATTGGAGTACGCGCAGCATGGCGCGCGAGATGGGGATGTCGCAGACGGCGGTCAGCCGCATCTGGCGCGCCTTCGGCCTGCAACCGCACCGGCAGGAAACATTCAAGCTCTCGACCGATCCGCTGTTCGTCGACAAGGTCCGCGACATCGTCGGGTTGTATCTGGATCCCCCGGTCAAGGCGATGGTGTTGTGCGTCGATGAGAAGAGCCAGATCCAGGCGCTCGACCGCACCCAGCCGATCCTGCCGCTGGCGCCGGGACTTCCCGAACGGCGAACGCATGACTATATGCGCCACGGCACAACGACTTTGTTTGCGGCGCTCGATGTCGCCACCGGAGAAGTCATCGGGGAACTGCACCGACGCCACCGCAGCCGCGAGTTTCTGGCCTTTCTGCGCACCATCGAAGCCAACGTCCCAGCCGGTCTGGACATCCATCTGGTGATGGACAACTACGGCACGCACAAGACGCCAAAGGTCAGGAGTTGGTTTGCCCGTCATCCGCGTTTCCACGTCCATTTCACCCCGACCTCGGCCTCCTGGATCAACCAGGTCGAACGCTGGTTTGCCGAGCTCACCGAAAAACAGATTCGTCGCGGCACCCACCGTTCCACCCGCCAACTCGAGCAGGCCATCCGCGACTACCTTGCTCGCTACAACGATGATCCCAAACCCTTCGCATGGACCAAATCAACTGACGACATCCTCGCCAGCCTTGAACGATTTTGTATGCGAATTTCTAACTCAGCACACTAGCGGGCCGTGCGAGTTACGGATGGAGGCCGGGCCGCTGAACCCGACCGCCGGCCCGCGCCCGCCAGACTTTCGGCCGCGCTGCCGGCGCCCCCGGGCGCCCGTGCCCACCGACGCGCCGGATGCGGATCGCGCAGTCGCGTCGGCCTCATCGCCAACACGGGGAAAGAACTGTCCATCGGAAGCATTCCGGCGCGCCAAAATGAAACAGAGTAGCGCTTGGCTCGCGCTCCGTCGAATCCCGCTGCGCGCGAACCGGGCGCGTCTTGCGATCGCGGTGACAGGCTGTGACGCGGGGAGCCTTGGTGATCGGCGGCACGCGCTGGCACAATCGGTCCCGCGGATACTTTCATCCCGGTAAGCGAATCCTGCCAGAAACGACGGAGAGTGCGCCGCCTGCGGGTCGGCACGAACGAAAACATGCCCGGAACCCTGATCATCGTCACTGCGCCGTCGGGTGCAGGCAAAACCACGCTCGTCAGCGGCCTGCTCGAACGCGATCCGCAGGTGAACCTGTCGATGTCCTACACGACGCGCGAGCCGCGTCCCGGCGAGCGCGACGGGCGCGAATACCACTTCGTCGATGTCGCGACGTTTCGCGCGCTGCGCGATCGCGGCGAGTTTCTCGAGTGGGCCGAAGTGCATGGAAACTACTACGCCACTTCGAAGGTCTGGTTGAAGCAGCAGATCGCGGCCGGGCGCGATATCCTGCTCGAAATCGACTGGCAGGGCGCGCAGCAGGTGCGCAAGAGCTTTCCCGACGCCGTCGGCGTGTTCATCCTGCCCCCATCGCTCGAGGAACTCGAAGTCCGGCTGCGCGGACGCGGCACCGACAGCGACGACGTGATCATGCGGCGGCTGCTCGGGGCGCGCGGCGAGATGCGCCATGTCGGGGAATTCGACTACGTTATACTCAACAACGACTTGCAGTGCGCGCTCGACGATCTCGTCGCGGTCGTGCGTGCGTCGCGCCTGCGTTATGCAAACCAGCACGAGCGACATCTGCAGTATTTCGATTTTCTTGAACAGGACTGAACCATGGCTCGCATCACGATCGAAGATTGTCTGAAAAAGATCCCCAACCGCTTCCAGCTCACGCTCGCCGCGACCTACCGCGCGCGCCAGATCACGATCGGCTCCACGCCGCAGGTCGAGCTCGAAAAGGGCGACAAGGACAAGCCGACGGTGATTGCGCTGCGCGAAATCGCGGCCGGAAAAGTCGGTCTGGAAGTCCTCAATCGCGGACAGGCCTGAGCTTCGCGGGGGGAGGGAACAGCCGATGGACGCTGCAGCGATTCCCGCTCCGGGCCCTTTCGGTTCGTCGTCCGGTCTCCCCGTGTCGTCGGATTTCGTCGCGCTCAGGACGAAGCTCGAGACTTATCTGCGTCCCGAGGATGTCGAGAAAGTCGAAGCTGCGTACCATTTCTCGGCGCGCGCGCACGAGGGTCAGCTGCGCATCAGCGGCGACCCGTACATTTCGCATCCGGTCGCCGTCGCCGACATCGTGTCCGACTGGCACCTCGACGCCCAGGCGCTGATCGCCGCCCTCCTTCACGACGTGATGGAGGACACGCACATCTCGAAGCAGGAGATCGCCGACCGCTTCGGCCGCACCGCCGCCGAGCTCGTCGATGGCCTGTCGAAGCTCGACAAGATCGAGTTCCGCTCGCACGAGGAAGCGCAGGCGGAGAACTTCCGCAAGATGCTGCTGGCGATGGCGAGCGACCTGCGCGTGATCCTGATCAAGCTCGCCGATCGCCTGCACAACATGCGCACGCTGCAGTGCATACGCTCCGCGAAACGGCGTCGCATCGCGAGCGAGACGCTCGAGATCTACGCTCCGATCGCGAACCGGCTCGGTCTCAACACGCTCTACCGCGAGTTGCAGGAGCTCGCGTTCGAGCACAAGTACCCGCTGCGCTACCGCGTGCTGTCGCGCGCGATCAAGGCGGCGCGCGGCAACCGCCGCGAAGTCGTCGGCAAGGTGTTGCAGGGCATCGAGGAGCGCCTGCCGCAATGGGGGCTGACGGCCGAAGTCCAGGGCCGCGAGAAGCACCTGTTCGGAATCTACCGCAAGATGGCCGAGAAACGCCTGTCGTTTTCGCAGGTGCTCGACATTTACGGTTTTCGCGTCATCGTGCGCGACGTGCCGAGCTGCTACCTCGCGATCGGCGCGCTGCATTCGATGTACAAGCCGGTGCCGGGCAAGTTCAAGGACTACCTCGCGATCCCGAAAGCGAACGGCTATCAGTCGCTGCACACGACGCTGATCGGCCCGTTCGGCACGCCGGTCGAAGTGCAGGTGCGCACCGCCGAGATGCATCACATCGCCGAGACCGGCGTCGCGTCGCACTGGCTGTACAAGGAAGACGAGAAGACGCTCACCGAGCTGCAGCAGAAAACGCATTCGTGGCTGCAGTCACTGCTCGAACTGCAATCGGCGTCGGGCGGCGCGACCGAGTTCCTCGAGCACGTCAAGATCGATCTCTTCCCCGGCGAAGTGTATGTGTTCACGCCGCAGGGCAGGATCCTGTCGCTGCCGAAAGGCTCGACGCCGGTCGATTTCGCCTACGCGGTGCACACCGATATCGGCAACCGCTGCGTCGCGTGCCGCGTCAACGGCGACCTGATGCCGCTGCGCACCGAACTGCACAACGGCGACCAGATCGAGATCATCACCGCCGCGCACGCGAACCCGAATCCGGCGTGGCTCGCGTACGTGCGCACCGGCAAGGCGCGCGCGCAGATCCGCCATTTCCTCAAGGGCGCGCAGCAGGAAGAATCCGTCGCGCTGGGCGAGCGGCTGCTGAACCAGGCGCTGCGCCCGCACGGGCTGACGCTGGGACAGATCAGCACGTTCGCGTGGGAGCGCTTCCTGCGCGACCGCAGCATGCGCAGCAAGAAGGAAGTGTTTGCCGACATCGGCCTCGGGCGGCGCCTGCCGGTCATCGTCGCGCGCCGCGTCGCGCAGGCGCAGGACCTCGAATCCGGTCGGCCGAACGTCATCAAGCCCAAGCCCGCCGGCGCGATCCTGATCCGCGGCAGCGAAGGCATCGCGGTGCAGCTCGCGCGCTGCTGCCAGCCGATCCCGGGAGACCCGATCATCGGCATGATCCGCAAGGGCCAGGGGCTCGAAGTCCATCTGCACGACTGCGCAGTCGTGGCGAAGCTGCGCGGCGACCGCGGCCGCTGGGTGGACGTCGAGTGGGAAGGGGGCGAAGACCGCCTGTTCGACGTGACGATTCGCGTGCTGACGCGCAACACCCGCGGCGTCCTCGCCAAAGTCGCGAGCGCGATCTCGGAGGAGGACTGCAACATCCAGAACGTCAGCATGGACAACGAGCAGGGCATCTACACTGCGATCAACCTCGTGCTGCAGGTCCGCGACCGCATGCATCTGGCGAAAGTCATGCGTGGCGTGCGCCGGGTGCCGGAAGTCGTGCGGATCGGTCGGCTCAAGGGCGACGTGCGCAGCTGACCGCGCGCCGACGCGCGGCGGCGCGCGGGGGACATCGATCGCGATTGGCGCATTCGGGACGCTCGCCTACAATTGCCGACTTTCCGGGAGCAATGCATGGCGATCTACGAATCCGAACACACCAAATTCATGCGCGAGTGGCTGGCGAAGCATCCGCAGGAAATCGAAGAGCAGCGCAAGGGCCGGGCACTGTGGTGGGACAAGCCGCAGGACGTCGTCGCCCAGGCGCGCCTCGACCAGTCGAAAGTGCCGGTCAAGCCTTATTACTACGATATCAACCACTGACGCGCACCGCGGCACGCAACTCCTGATCGAGGAGCGGGTCGGATGCACGAACGTGTCCGACCGATGCCCCCATGTCGCTTCCTGATTCGCTGGTCCTGATCGACGTCGAGACGACGGGCGCGAATCCGGTGTCCGATCGCGTCACCGAAATTGCCGTGCTGCGCATCGAGCGCGGCGAGATCGTCGGGCGCTGGGAGAGCCTCGTCAACCCGCAGCGCCCGATCCCGTCGCTGATCCAGCGGCTGGTCGGCATCACTGACGAGATGGTCGCTGCGGCCCCGACGTTCGCCGAACTCGCCGACCGCGTGCGCGGGCAGCTCGAAGGCGCGGTGTTCGTCGCCCACAACGCACGCTTCGATTACGGCTTCATCCGCAACGAGTTCTCCCGTCTCGGCCAGCCGTTCGAGGCGTCGGTGCTGTGCACCGTCAAGCTTTCCCGCGCGCTGTACCCGGAACACCACCGTCACGGGCTCGACGCGCTGATCGAGCGACACGGCTTCACGTGCGGCGCGCGCCACCGCGCGATGGGCGACACCGACGTGCTGTGGCAGTTCGCGCGCCTGGTTTCCGGATCGTTTTCCGCCGACGTGCTCGCGCGCGCGTGCGAGCGGGCGATGAAGCTGCCGGCGCGCCCGCCCGGCCTGCCCGAAGGGGCGCTCGAAGGCGTGCCGGACGCGCCGGGCGTGTATTCGTTCTTCGGCGAGAACGACCGGCTGCTGTACGTCGGGCGCAGCGCGAGCCTGCGGGCGCGGGTCATGGAGCATTTTTCGGCCGGCAGCGGCGCGGGCAAGGAGGCCGGACTCGCGCGTCAGGTGCGCCGCGTGGAATGGGAAGAGGCCGCCGGCGAGTTTGCCGCGTCGCTGCGCGAAGCCGATCTGCTCAGAGCGCGTCGGCCGCTTCATGCCCGGCCGGCAGTGGGCGGCGAAGAGGTGTTCGGCCTGCGCCTCGTGCCGCAGCGCAAGCGCGCGCCGATTTTCGAGCGCGTGCCTCTGCATGCGACCGATCCGGCGGCGTGGGAAGCGGTCCACGGCACTTTTCGCACTCGCAAGGAGGCCGACAGCCTGCTGCGGGAATTCGCCCAGCTGTACCAGCTGTGTCCGCGCCGTCTCGGTCTCGAAGGCGGCAGCGGCGCCTGCGGCGCGCACGAAGCGAGGCGCTGCGCCGGCGTATGCGCCGGCAAGGAAAGCATCGCCGCGCACGATGCGCGCCTCGCAGGCGCGCTCGGGTCGGTGACGCTGCGCGCGTGGCCGTGGGCCGGAGCGGTCGTCATCGAGGAGCGCAGTGCGCATTCGGGGCGCGAAGCGTTCCATCTCGTCGATCACTGGTGTCATCTGGGCAGCGCGGACAGCGCCGAGGCGCTCGGGGCGCTGCTCGACGACTCGCCGGCGCGCCGCTTCGACCTCGACACTTACCGCATGCTGGTGCGCTGGTTCGCTGCCGAAGCGAATCTGGCGGCCGTGCGACCGATCGATGAACTTCGCTGAGTCCGACCCCTGAGTCAGGCCCGGCGTCCGCTCGCCGGCCGGGGTTCGGCGTCAGGCGGCGATCGATTGCAGGCTGCGCAGGTCGGTGAGCGTGATCGAGCGCCGGCCGCGTGGCACGATGATGCCGTCGCGGGTGAGTCGGTTGAGAACGCGCGAGAAAGTTTCCGGCGTCAGGTTGAGTTGCGAAGCGATCGTCTGCTTGTCGCACGACAGGCGCACTTCGACGTTCTGCGCGCTGCAGTCGGCGTGCTGCACGAGGTAATGTGCGACGCGCTGGGTCGAGTTGCGCTGGATGCATTGCTCCATCCCTTCGACGAGCTCGCCCATCCGTTCGGACAGCCGTGCCATCAGCGCTTGCGTCAGCGACGGGTGCGCGGCCATGGCCGTCTGCAGCGCGGGACGCTGCAGATGCAGCACCACGCTGTCGCGCGTCGCCTGAGCGGCGAGCGTCTGCGGCGTGTCGGACAGGATGTTCTCTTCGCAGAACGATTCGCCCCGGCCTGCGAGGCGCACGATCTTCTCGGCGCCCGCGCTTGAGATCAGGAATAATTTGACTTCGCCTTCGACGACCGCGTACATGCCCGCCGGACGCGCGCCGCGATGCATCAGCATTTCGCCACGCGACGCCCGGCAGATCCGCACGCCTCGCGACAGGCGCTGCAGCGTTGCCGGATCGAGGCTGCTGAAAGGTTCAAGACAGGAAAGTGACTGGAACGCCGGAGATTGGATAGCGGTCGCCATATTGTCGTGCTCCTTCGGGATGCTCGTGTTCAGGGATGCAGGCCGCAGTCTAGACGCTCCACGTGACGATCGACCCATCCTGGGTCGGGCAGGGAAACGGGAGATACCACTTCCGAGGTATGTGGAATAAATGCAAGTCATTGTTGCGAATGGTTTACCCCGAATAACGGTAGCGATGACGAATGACTCGGGGGAAAAGGGGGTAGGGGTGTGAACAGCGCCGGCAATGCGGATGTCCTTGTCGAGGGCAGGGTCATCGAGCGGGTGCGCGCCTCGCTCGCAGGGCGCGCGACGCAGCTGCTGCTGGTGCTGGCCTTCGTCGCCGTGGCGTTCATCAGCGCGATCGGAATCGGCGCCTCCGCGGCCATCGTCGAAACTGTCCAGGACAGCGGCAGCGCGGTCAACGCGGCGGGCGGCCTGCGCCGTCTCGCTCATCGCGCCGCCAGTGTCGCGCTCGCCACAGCGCTCGACGGCCGTACCGGACGTGCCGAAGTCACGGCAGCGATCGTCGCGTTCGAGGCCGGACTGGGCGATGCGACGCTCGAGAAAGTGCTCGAACGCGAACCCGGCGGCGTCTTCGCGTCGATCTACCGTGGCATCCATTCAGGCTGGTACATGAACCTCAAGCCGCGCCTGCTCGGGGTGCCGGAGCTCGCGAGCGAGAGTCCCGATGTGCTGTTCTACGAAACGCTGCTCGCGGACGTCGACGCCTTCACCGCGCAGATCGACGCGCTGGTGGCGGTGCTCGAGCGCAAGACCGAGGCCGGCATCGGGCAGCTGCGCATGACGTTGGCAATTGCGCTCGGGCTGGTGATGGTCGTCATGGTCGCGGCGCTTTGCGTCATCCGCCGGCGCGTGTTCATGCCGCTGACCGAGCTGCGCGACTGCGCTGCACGCATCGCCGGCGGGGATTTTCGCGCCCGCAGCCGCTACATCGGGCGCGACGAACTCGGGCGCGTGGGTTCGGCGTTCAACGCGATGGCCGACGAGCTGTCGAGCGTCTATCGCGACCTCGAGCAGCGGGTCGAGCAGAAGACCGCGGATCTGATGCGCAGCAACCGCGCGCTCGAGCTGCTGTACCACGTCATCGCGCGGCTCTATCACGCTCCGGCCTCGCCGCAGACCTACGCCGAGACGCTGAAGGATCTCGAGCAGGTGCTCGGGCTCAATGGCAGTTTCGTCTGCGTGCAGCCCGAGCACGGCGGCGTCGCGACCGTCCTGTCGACGACGATGGGCGACTGTCCGGTGCGCTCGCGCAGCGACGAGGAGTGCACCCACTGTCCCGGGCGGATGATGCCGTGGAGCTATCGCCGCGAGGGCGGCTTCGATGTGTTCCTGGTGCCGCTGCGCGATGCCGACCACCTCTACGGCATGATGCGGCTCGCGCTGCCGCCGGGCGAGCGACTGCGCGCATGGCAGCACACGCTGGTCGAGGCGGTATCCCGCCACATGGGGATCGCGCTGGGCATTTCGCACCAGAGCGAGCGCGAACGGCTCCTCGCGCTGCAGGAGGAGCGCTCGATCATCGCGCGCGAACTGCACGACTCGCTCGCGCAGTCGCTGTCGTACATGAAGATCCAGGCGAGCCTGCTGTCGTCGGCGCTGCAGCGGCCCGAGCGCCGCGACGACGCGTCCGACATCCTCGCCGACATGAAGGACGGCATCAACGCCGCGTACCGCCAGCTGCGCGAACTGCTGTCCACGTTCCGCCTGCAGATGGAGGGGGATTTCGCGCGTCTGCTCGGCAGCACCGTCGAGGAGTACGCCAGCCGCAGCGGCATGCCGATCGAGCTGGAGATCCGCCTCGGCATGTGCCATCTGAACCCGAACCAGGAAATCCACGTGCTGCACATCATCCGCGAGGCGCTGTCGAACGCGACGCGTCATGCGCGCGCGAGCTCGATCCGCGTCGGGCTGTTCGGCCATCCGGACGGAGTCCAGGTGATCATCGAAGACGACGGCAAAGGCATCCTGCCGGCTGCCGCCAGCGAACCGCACCATTACGGCCTGGCGATCATGGGTGAGCGGGCGCGGGGACTCGGCGGCATGCTCGAGATCGTGCCCCGTCCGGACGGCGGCACGCGCGTAGCCGTGTGCTTCGATCCGGCCGCCCGGCACGCGGTTTCGTCCGCCGCTCCCCCTTCCGAGGCGCAATGAACGACAGGAACGACACTCCCCAGTCGGTCGTCATCATCGACGACCATCCGCTGTTCCGCAAAGGACTGATCCAGCTGCTGCGCACCGTGCCCGGTTTCCGCCTCGTCGCGGAAGCGGCCGACGGCAAGGAGGGCATCGCGCACATCCTGCATCTGCGCCCCGACCTGCTGCTGCTCGACCTGAACATGAAGGACATGTCCGGCCTCGAGGTGCTGAAGTTCGTGCGTCAGGCTGACCTGGACACGCGCGTCGTGATGGTCACGGTCTCGGACGCCGCCGAAGACCTCGTCGCGGCGCTGCGCGCGGGCGCCGACGGCTATCTGCTCAAGGACATGGAGCCGGAGCAGATGGTCGAGGCGCTGCAGGCCGCGGCAGCGGGACGGATCGTCGTGTCCGAAGCGCTGACCCACCTGATGGCGGCCGCGCTGCGCCGGGAAAAGCGTCCCGACAGCGTCACCGACGCAGGCCTCACCGAGCAGGAGCAGCGCATTCTCGAGCGCATCGCGGTCGGCCTGTCGAACAAGCTGATCGCCCGCGAGCTGGGCATCGCCGAAGGCACCGTCAAGGTGCACGTCAAGCACGTGCTGCGCAAGCTCAACTTCCGTTCGCGCGTCGAGGCGGCCGTGTGGGCGGTCGCGAACCAGCGCGGCGAGCGCTGAACGCCGATCGATCGCCGCATTCCGGTCGCGCATCGTACAGCGATGGCCGGCCGCCCCGTCATTTTTCCAAGCCGTGGTCTATGTTGAAGTCAGATTGACGGCTGAGGATGCGGCTCGTTCAGAAGCCTTCGCCCACTGCAAACGGCACTTCCTGGCAGGGAGCGTTTTTCGCGGAGGAACCCGACCATGTTGAAACGCAAGCTCCTCATCACGACCCTGATCGGTGCGGGCCTGATCGGTACGATCGCGTTCGGCGAGTACCGCGCGTGGCGCATGGACAATACTTCCGCACTGCTGACGACGATCGGCGCACCGTTCTGTGCGCCGCAACGCAGCGGACCACAGCACAAGACCTTCTTCCGGCTCGCGATGGCGCAAGCGGAAAGCGGCCGTGCGCCGGCGCGAACCGAAGTCGGTCCGTTCAGCAGAGCGATCCCGGATGCCGAGTCGATCGCCCACGCCGATGCCAACCCGCGGCTCATGGACGACCTGGGCACTTTGCACTACCCGATCACGACTTCGATACCCACTGCGCAGCGATTCTTCGATCAGGGCTTGCGTCTTGCCTACGCTTTCAACCATGGCGAGGCGCTGCGCGCTTTTCGCAAGGCGCGCACGCTCGATCCCGAGTGCGCGATGTGTTACTGGGGGGAAGCGCTGGTCCTCGGGCCGAACATCAACGCGCCGATGGACGCCGCTGCGGTCGCGCCCGCTTTTGACGCGGTGACCAAGGCGCAACAGCGCTCGGCCAGCGCGAGCGCGAAGGAACGCGCGCTGATCGAAGCGCTGACGGCGCGCTACGCGCAGGCGCCGCAGGCCGACCGCGCGGCGCTCGATGCGGCCTATGCCGACGCGATGCAGCGGGTCGCGCAGTGCTACCCCGACGACGACCAGATCACGCTGACCTACGCCGAAGCGCTGATGGATCGGCAGCCTTGGGACTACTGGGAAGCCGGCGGTTTCCTACCGAAAGGGCGCGCGGCCGAGATCGTCGCCCTGCTCGAGAAAGTGCTGCGCAGGACGCCCGATCATCCGGGGGCGATTCACTACTACATTCATCTCACCGAGAGTTCCAGCGATCCTGGGCGCGCCGTCCCTTACGCGCAACGTCTGGGCCGGCTGATGCCCGGCGCCGGGCATGTCGTGCATATGCCGTTCCACACTTTCTTCCGTGTCGGCATGTACAAGGAGGCGATCGAGGCGAACCGGCAGGCGGTGCGGGCGGACGAGACCTACATCGCCCGTTCGGCGCCGGTCGGCATCTATCCGCAGGCCTACTATCCGCACAACATTCATTCGCTGATGGTATCCGCGCAGATGGCCGGCGATGGCGCCAGCGCAATCGAGTCCGCCGACAAGCTGGGCCGGATCGTCTCCGATGCAGCGGCGAGGAACATCCCGTGGGTGCAGCCGATCATGGCCGCGCCCTATTTCGCCCACGCGCAGTTCAGTGACGCGAAGACCATTCTCGCCCTGCCCGATCCGGGGGCCGACTTCCCCTATGTGCAGGCGATGTGGCACTACGCTCGCGGGGTCGGCCTCGCGGGCGCCGGGGACGTGAGCGCGGCGCAGGCCGAAGTCGATGCGATCGTCCGCCTCGAGCAGCAAAACGACTTTGCCGATCTGGTCGCCGGCGGCGTGCCGGCGAAGGACGTGCTGCGCCTCGCCGAACAGGTGCTGCGCGCGCGCATCGCCCAGGCGAACCGGGACCCGGCGCGCGCCGTCCGCCATTTCGAAGCGGCGGTCGCGCTCGAAGATCGGCTGGCCTACACCGAGCCACCCTATTGGTACTATCCGACGCGCCAGTCCCTCGGGGCGGCGCTGCTGCTCGCCGGGGATCTGGACAATGCGGAGAACGTGCTGCGCTCGAGCCTGGCACGCGCGCCCAACAACGGCTGGGCGCTGTTCGGCTTGATGCGGCTTTACGAGCAGCGCGGTGATGCAGCGAGTGCTCAGGCCGTCAGAACTTTGCTCGACAAGGCGTGGATCGGCGACCCCCGTATCCTGGAACTTTCACGCCTGTGAGGATCCGCGCTCGCGCGCGGTCGTGATGGGGCGGGTCGGAGGCCGGCCGCGGCGAAACCGCAGTGAGCGAGTTCGAGTGAGCCTGAATGGCGGTTTCGCATTCCCGCGGCGAAACCGCGCTGTTCGCCACTCAAGCAGCCTCCCGGAGCGCTCCGCTCTGTGGTTAAATCCACGCCCATGCTTTATGCCGCCGATCTCGCCTGTCTGAAGGGTGACCGCCTGTTGTTCCGGGGCCTCTCCCTGCAGGTGGCGCCCGGCGCCATGCTGCGGATCGCCGGTCCGAACGGCTTCGGCAAAACCAGCCTGCTACGCATCCTGTGCGGGCTCGCGCATCCCGAAGCGGGCGAGATCCGCTGGAACGGCCGGCCGATCGCCGGCGACCGCGAGTCCTTTCATCGCACGCTGCTCTATCTCGGCCATGCGCCGGCCCTGAACGATCTGCTCACGCCGCTCGAAAACCTGCGCTTCGCGTGCGCCGCGGCGGGCGACGACGTCGACGAGGACGCTTGCGTCGATGCGCTCGTGCGCATCGGCCTCGCCGACCAGCTCGATCTGCCGGCGCGCGTGCTGTCGCAGGGCCAGCGCCGGCGCGTCGGGCTGGCGCGCCTTTTTCTCGGCATCCGCCGCGGCCTGTGGGTGCTCGACGAACCGTTCACGGCGCTCGACGCCGCGGCGGTCGCCGATCTCGCGACGACGCTCTCGGATCACTGCGCCGCGGGCGGCATCGTGATCCTGACGACGCATCAGGACGCTCCTTTTGCCGTGCCGCCGACGGTGCTGGATCTTTCCGAGGTGGCCGCTTGAGCCGTACGCTCGGTCCGTTTGCCGCCGTGCTGCACCGCGATCTGCTGCTCGCCTGGCGAGGCCGGGCCGACGTGCTGGTCACGCTCGCGTTCTTCGTCGTCGTGGTGTGCCTGTTTCCGTTCGGCGTCGGCGCCGAAACGAACCAGCTGCGCTCGATCGCGCCCGGCGTGCTGTGGGTCGCGGCGCTGCTCGCGACGCTGCTGTCGCTGCACCGCCTGTTCGCGCAGGATCACGCCGACGGCACGCTCGAGCAGTTGCTGCTGTCGCCGGAGCCGACCGTGCTGTGGGTCGTCGCCAAGGTCGTCGCGCACTGGATCGCGACCGGCCTGCCGCTCGTGATCGTCGCGCCTGCGCTGGCGCTGCTGTTTGATGTGGAGCAAGGAGCGCTCGGGGTCCTCGTCCTATCGTTGGCGCTCGGCACCCCGATCCTGGCTCTGCTCGGTGCGGTGGGCGCGGCCTTGACGCTCGGGCTGCGCGGCGGCGGCATGCTGCTCGCGCTGCTGGTCCTGCCGCTGTTCGTTCCGGTGCTGATTTTCGGCGCCGGCGCGGTGGATTCCCACCTTTCCGGCACCGGCGCGGACGCGCATATCCTGCTCCTCGGGGGCGGGCTGCTCGGGGCGCTGGCGCTGGCGCCGGTCGCATGCGCGGCGGCGCTCAGAATCGCAGTCGAATGATGAAAGAGATGAAAAGACCTGAACGCGGCAAGAGCCTGTTTCGCTTCGCGGCCCCCCAGCTGTTCTATCCGCTCGCGGGCGCGCTGGCGCCGTGGTTCGCCGGGGCTGCCGCGGTGCTCACGATCCTCGGGCTGTGGCTCGCGTTCTTCGTCGCGCCGACCGACGCGCAGCAGGGCGAGGTGTATCGCGTGATCTTCATCCACGTCCCGGCGGCGTGGATGTCGATGTTCGTGTATCTGATCATGGCGTTCTGGTCGGCGGTCGGGCTGGTCATGAACACCCGCCTGTCGTTCATGATGGCGCGCGCGCTGGCGCCGACCGGGGCGATGTTCTGTGTCGTCGCGCTGGTGACCGGCGCGCTGTGGGGCAAGCCGACGTGGGGCGCATACTGGGTGTGGGATGCGCGGCTGACGTCGCAGCTGCTGCTGCTGTTCCTGTACTTCGGCTTCATGGCGCTGACCGAGGCGATCGAGGATCCGCGCCGCGCCGACAAGGCCGGCGCGATCATCGCACTCGTCGGCGCCGTCAATGTGCCGATCATCTATTTCTCGGTGAAGTGGTGGAACACGCTGCACCAGGGAGCGTCGGTGAGCCTGACGAAAGCGCCTTCGATGGCCGCGACGATGCTCGCGGGGATGCTCGTCATGGCGCTCGCGTCCTGGGCCTACACGATCACCGTGACCTTGTGGCGGGTGCGCCCGCTGATTCTCGAGCGCGAGCGCCACGCCGAATGGGTCGCGGCCGAGCTCGACGCGCTGGAGGGCAGGATCTGATGCAGTGGGAATCATGGAGCGCGTTCTGGCAGATGGGAGGCGCGGCCCCGTTCGTGTGGGGCAGCTACGGCATCACGGCGCTGCTGGTGGCCGGGGAACTGATCATGGTGATGCGCCGTCGTAAGGACGCCCTGCGGCGTCTGCTGAGGCTGCGCCGCGCGAGGACGGGCGGCAGCGGCGGGCGACGTGCTTTTGAGGAGATCGTTGAATGAAACCCCGTAGCAAACGTCTGCTGCTCGTCGCCGGCGCCGTCGCGTTGCTGGTCGGTGCGGTGGCGCTGGTGCTGAACGCGTTCCAGCAGAACCTCGTGTTCTTCCATACGCCGACCGAAGTGGCCGAAGGCAAGGCACCCGTCGGTCGCGCGTTTCGCATCGGCGGGATGGTCGAAACCGGCTCGATCCGCCGTGCTGCCGACGGCGTGACCGTGCAGTTCGCGATCACCGACACGGCAAAAGTGATCCCGGTCTCGTACAAAGGCTCCCTGCCCGACCTTTTCAGCGAAGGGAAAGGCGCGGTGGTGCAGGGCACGCTCGGCGCGGACGGCCAGTTCCAGGCGTCCGAAGTGCTCGCCAAGCACGACGAAAACTACATGCCGCCCGAGGCGCAGCACGCTGTCGATCAGGCCAAGAAAGCGGCACAGACGGTGGCCCAATGATTCCCGAACTCGGTCATTTCGCGCTGATCCTCGCGCTGGTGCTCGCGCTCGTCCAGGCGGTCGTCCCGATGGTCGGCGCGAACCGCAACCGCGTCGCGCTGATGGCGGTCGGGCGGCCGGCGGCGCAGGGGCAGTTCCTCGCCATCGCGTTCGCCTTCGGCTGCCTGACCTGGGCGTTCGTCACGAGCGACTTCTCGCTGCAGCTCGCGGCAGTCAATTCGCATACCGACACGCCGCTCGTCTACAAGATCACCGGCGTGTGGGGCAACCACGAAGGGTCGCTGCTGCTGTGGGCGCTGTCGCTGTCGCTATGGACGGTCGCGGTGACGGTGTTCAGCCGCAACCTGCCCGACGCGTTCATGGCGCGCGTCCTCGGCGTGCTCGGCTGGATCAGCGCCGGCTTCCTGTCGTTCACGCTGGTCACGTCGAATCCTTTCGACCGCCTGCTGCCGGCGGTCGCGCAGGGGCGCGACCTCAACCCGCTGCTCCAGGACGCCGGCATGATCATCCACCCGCCGCTGCTGTACATGGGCTACGTCGGCTTTTCGGTCGCGTTCGCGTTCGCGATCGCCGCGCTGCTCAGTGGCCGCATGGATGCCGCCTGGGCGCGCTGGTCGCGGCCGTGGACGACGGTCGCGTGGGTGTTCCTCACCGCCGGCATCGCAGTCGGGTCGGGCTGGGCCTACTACGAGCTCGGCTGGGGCGGCTGGTGGTTCTGGGATCCGGTCGAGAACGCGTCCTTCATGCCGTGGCTGCTCGGCACCGCGCTGATCCATTCGCTCGCGGTCACCGAGAAACGCGGCGCGTTCCGCAGCTGGACGATCCTGCTCGCGATCAGTGCGTTCTCGCTGTCGCTGCTCGGCACTTTCCTGGTCCGCTCGGGCGTCATCACTTCGGTGCACGCGTTCGCGACCGACCCGAGACGCGGCCTGTTCATCCTCGCGCTGCTGGTCGTCGTGATCGGCGTTTCGCTGACGCTGTTCGCGTGGCGCGCGCCGAAGCTCGCCGGCGGCGGCAGCTTCGGCCTCGTGTCGCGCGACGCGACGCTGCTCGGCAACAACGTCCTGCTCGCGGTGGCGACGGGTTCGGTGCTGCTCGGAACGCTCTACCCGCTGTTCCTCGATGCGTTGAACCTCGGCAAGATCTCGGTCGGGCCGCCGTACTTCGAAGCGGTGTTCGTGCCGCTGATGACGCCGGTCGTCGTGCTGATGGTGCTCGGGCCGTTCGTGCGCTGGAAAGGCGACGGCATCGGGCGCGTGCTGCGGCCGCTGCTGCCGGTGATGGTCGCGAGCATCGCGATCGGGCTCGGCGTCGCGTTCGCAGTCGGGCACGTCACGGTGCGCACCGTGCTCGGGCTGGTGCTGGCGGCGTGGGTGCTGCTCGGCAGCGCGCGGCTGCTGATGACCCGTTTCGCGGAACGTCGTGGCGCGAGCGCCGCGGCAGTGCTGCGCGGCATCCCGTCAGCGTGGTGGGGAATGTGGCTCGCCCACCTCGGCATCGGCATCTTCATCATCGGCGCGACGATGGCCGGCAGTCTCCACGAGCGCCTCGACGTCAGGATGCAGCCGGGCCAGACCGCACAGCTCGCCGGCTACACTTTCACGTTCCGCGGTGTCGCCGACGCTCCGGGGCCGAACTACGACGCCGCCCGGGCGACGATCGACGTGACGCGCAGCGGCATTCCGGTCGCGACGCTGCACCCGGAAAAACGCTTCTACATCGCGCAGCAGATGCCGATGACCGAGGCGTCGATCGACATCGGCCCGTTCCGCGACGTGTACGTAAACCTCGGCGACCGCCTCGACGACGGCAGCTGGGTCGTCGGCCTGTTCTACAAACCTTTCATCAGCTGGGTATGGCTCGGCTGCTTGCTGATGGCGGTCGGGGGCGTTTTCGCGGCCGCGGATCGTCGCTACCGCCGCCTCGCCGAGCGTGAAGTCCCTGCCGGCACGGCGCGCCGCACGACATGAGTGATCGACAATGAAAGCGAAGTTTCTCGTCCCCCTCGCGCTGTTCCTCGTGCTGGCGGGCTTCCTCGGCTACGGCCTGCAGCTCAATCCGCGCGAAGTGCCGTCGCCGCTGGTCGACAAACCGGCACCCGAGTTCCGCCTCGCGACGCTCGCAGCCCCCGACACCGCGCTCGGTGTGGCCGACATGCGCGGCGAAGTGTGGCTGCTGAACGTCTGGGCGTCGTGGTGCGTGTCGTGCCGCGAAGAGCATCCGGTGCTGATGGAACTCGCGCGCGACAAGGTCGTGCCGCTCGTCGGCCTCAATTACAAGGACACGCGCCCCGAAGCGATCGCCTGGCTCGAAGCGCACGGCGACCCCTACACGACTTCGGTCGTCGACGCGGATGGCCGCGTCGGCATCGACTACGGGGTGTATGGCGTGCCCGAGACTTTCCTCATCGACCGGCAGGGCGTGATCCGCTACAAGCATATCGGGCCGGTGACGCGGGAGGCGGTGCGCGACGTGCTGCTGCCGAAGATCGCGGAGCTGTCGCGTGCGAGCTAGATCTTTCCGGCATCTGCTGCCTTCGGCCGTGTCGGCCGTGCTGTTCACGCTGATCCTCGCCGTCGCCGCGCTGCAGGCGTTCGCCGCCGACGAAGCCACGCCGCTCGTGACCGACCCGCAGCTCGAAGAACGCGTCATGGATCTGTCGCACAAGCTGCGCTGCCTGGTGTGCCAGAACCAGTCGATCGCCGAATCGAACGCGCCGCTCGCGCTCGACCTGCGCAATCAGGTCCGCGAGCAGCTCGCGGCCGGCAAGAGCGAAGAGGCGGTCGTCGATTATCTCGTCGCCCGCTATGGCGATTTCGTGTTGTATCTGCCGCCGTTCAAGGGCACGACGCTGCTGCTGTGGCTCGGACCGGCGCTGCTGCTCGTCGCCGGGGCGGGCTGGCTCGGATGGCGCCTGCGCCGCCGCGCCGAGGAGGTCCGCAGCGCGCCGCACTTGACGCCGGCCGACCGTGCCCGCGCCCGCGCCTTGCTCGACGGCACGTCCCCTGGCACGCCCCCTTCCTCCGAGGAGCCCCGTTCGTGATTCCCTTCCTGATTCTGGCCACCGTGCTGGTGGCCGGTGCGTTGCTGCTTGTCGTTCCGCCGCTGCTCGGGGGCGGGAGCCGCGCGCGCGAACAGGCGCACCGGCAGCGCCAGGCCGAAACCGTGCTCGTCGTGCTGCGCGAGCAACTCGCGGAGCTCGAGGCCGAACATGCGGCCGGCCACATTGCCGAGGCCGACTATCAGCGCTCGCGCGAAGAGCTCGAACAGCGCGCGCTCGAAGAAGGGCGCGCGGCCGAAGGCGGCGCCGATCTGCGGCCGGCACGCCGCTGGGCGGTCGCGATCGTCGTCGCGCTGCCGGCGCTCGCGGTGCTGTTCTACCTCGTACTGGGTGAACCGCGCGGCCTCGATCCGGCGCAGATCGCCGCCCAGGAAGAACACCGGATCACGCCCGAGCAGATGTCGGCGCTCGTCGCCCAGCTCGCGCAGCGCCTCGAACGCGAGCCGGATGATGTCGAAGGGTGGATGATGCTCGGCCGCTCCTACTCGATGACGAACGATCTCGACGGGGCTGCGGCAACGTGGCGCAAGCTCGGCGCGAACATCCCGGACCAGCCGGACGTCCTCGCCGACTGGGCCGACCTGCTCGCCGGCGCAGCAGGCGGCAGCTTCGACGGCGACCCCGATCGCCTGATCGGCCGCGCGCTCGAACTCGACCCGACGCACCTCAAGGCGCTCGCGCTCGCCGGCACGGCAGCGTTCCAGCGCGAGGACTTCGCCGCCGCATCCGCGCACTGGGAGCGCATTCTCGCGAACATGGACCCCAGCGAAGGGGTTTACGCAGCGGTGGTGTCCAGCATCAACGAGGCGCGCGCGAAGGGGGGCATGCCGTTGCTGGAAGCGGCCGGCCGGGGGGCGGCGCGCACGGGCGACAGTGCCGGGAATAGATCTGCCGAGGGAGCGGTCGAGGGGGCCGGCGAAGCGCTCAAGGTCAGCGGGCGGATCAGCATCTCGGCCGAGCTTGCCGCGCAGGTCGAAGCGGACGACACCGTGTTCGTCTTCGCCCGCCCGGTGGAAGGGGGGATGCCGGTCGCGGCGCTGCGTCTGCGCGCCGGCGATCTGCCCGCGTCATTCAGCTTCGAAAACGCACCGCGCATGTCGAAGGAACCTCTCCCGGCGCAGTTGAGCATCGGGGCGAGATTGGCGAAGCACGGGGAGGCGACCGCCCAGGCAGGCGATCTCGAAGGGCAGGCGGTCAACGTCGCGCCCGATGCGGCGAACGTCGAGATCGTCATCGACCGGCTCCGCAACTAGCGCCGTCCTCCGCACGAGGCGGGCGAACGGCGCCATTTCCGGGAGGACGGCGGGCGATTGCCTGCGAGCCGGGCGCGCCGGAGCGCACTTGGCACTCCGCGCGTCCGCTGCAATGGGACGGCTCAGGGACGAACTCAGGTCCCGGCGCAGCCGCAGCCGCCGCCACCACCGCCACATCCGCCGGCGCTGCGCGGAGCCGGTTCGACCGGTGCGGGCTCCTGGGCGTTCAGCTGGACGGTGAAATCGATGACGATATTGCCCGGCTCACGGGCGACGTAATTGATCTTGATCTGCGACCCATAACGCTGCTGGATCTGGCCGAGCAGCGGCAGCGGGTCATGGTCGTTGACGAAACGCATCGTTTCCCCTTCTTCCAGGGACTCGAGGGCGCCGAAAATGGCCGCATGGCGAAAACGCTTGGCGACGCCGCGGGCGTCGAACGGGAATACGGAACGGTCGATGATCGGCAGTTCATTCATGGAAGTATCCTCCGGGGTGGGGGTGGGTGCGGCAAGTGTCCGCTGGTTGGAAATGCTAGGGAGCCGCAAGCGCTGTCGCCTTGAGCAAGAACAAGAATCGCGTGGCGGCGCCGCGACGTCAACGAGTGTTTGGCGGCGGAACATTGCCGCCGTCGATGAGCAGTTCGAAGCGCTCGTCGATCAGGCGCGGATCATCGAAATGACGGCGCCCGACGAACGCGGTCGCGTGCCGCCCCCACTGGCGCATCGCCCCTGCGTTGACGATTCCCATCGGCCAGAAGAGGAAGCGCTCGGCGCGTTCGGTGCCGCCGACGAAGCCGTCGGGACCGTACAGGCTGCGGCTTTCGCCGTGCTGCAGCGGCAGGCGGCGCAGCACGTCTTCCGCGTGCAGCGCATAACGGGACGACGGCATCGACACCGGAGAAGGCAGCTCGTGCACGCGCTGCAGGTAATGCGTGCGCGAGGCGATGCGCAGCACGACGCGTTGCGGCTCGGGGTGATGCGGCACGGCCTGCGGCACGAACCGCCACTCGTCGAGCGAAGCCGGCGCGACGCGCGGTCGCGCTCGCGGTGTCGGGAAGAAAAAATGGTAGCAGCCGCACGGGTGGATGCTGTCGAACAGCAGCGGTTCGCCGTCGGGCGCAAGGGTCACGCGCCACACGAGGCCGTCGAGATGGCCGGCGAGCAGGTCGAGCGCGCCGCGGGGAGGACGCGCCGGGAACCACGCCGTATAGACGAGCTGCAGCAGCACGTGCTCGCCGACGCGCGTGTGCGCCGCGCGGTAGAAAACGGCGGGCTGCGACGGATCGATCCTTGCCGGGCCGCGCGGTGGCCACGCCGGCGTACCGATCAGGTCGTCGTCGCCCGCGACATCGACTTCGAGCACCGGCGCATGGGCATGCGCGAGAACGCGCAGCGCTTCGCCGTCGACGTACGGCACGCCGAGCGGATTCGCCGCCGCCTCGCGGACCCGTCGCGCCTGTTCGCGTCGCGACGGCGATGCTTCGTCGGGCGGCGCGAAGCGCTGCAGCCGACCCTGAACGGGCAACGCGGCAAGCGGCAGCGCGAACACTTGCGCGGTGTCGCGCTCGAACATGCGCACGCCGGCGGCGAACGGGATCCGCGTCAGCGGGTAGAGGCCGGCAATGCGCCGAACGGTGCTGTAGTCGTCCGGCACGACTGCGGCGTCGCGCAGCGCGGCGAGCCGGGCAGGGTCGCCGAGGTCGGCCGCGAGCAGTTCGTCCCGACACTGCGCGAGCGCCGCGGCGAGGTCGGCGTGCGGCGGGCGAATCGCGGCGGTGAGCGCGTCGCGTGCCGGCGGCGGCAGGTTCGCGATTTCGGCGGCCCGCGCCGCGGCGTCGAGATGCGCGAGTCGCCCGGCCCAGAAGCGTATCGCCGCGTCCCCGGTCGCTTGCGCGCGGAAGCTCGCGAGCAGGCGATCGACTCTCAGGTGCGGAAAGCCGCGGATGCGCGCCACCGACGCGTCGCCGACTCCTTCGCGCGTGACAACGTCATCGACGCGGGCGAAGAGGGCTTCGCAGCGCGCGTGCAGGTCGTCACGCAGGGTCGCGCGCAACGGCGGACCGGCACACGCGGCAAGCAGCATGCTTCCCGCCGCGATCAGCGCGGCGAGCGTTCGTCTCGTGCCATTCGCCATGCCGCCCCCGCCTCCGGCAGTCCGCTCAGCCGGAATAGTCGAAACGTACCCGCTTGACGTTGCACAGCAGTTCGTACGAAATCGTCTTCGCGGCCTGCGCGATGCGGTTCACCGGGATGTTCGCACCCCACAGCTCGACGCGGCTGCCGAGGCCGGCGTCGGGCAGATCGGTGAGGTCGATCGTCAGCAGGTCCATCGACACGCGCCCGATCAGGCGCGTGCGCACGCCGTCGACGGCGACCGGCGTGCCGTTCGGCACGCTGCGCGGATAGCCGTCGGCGTAGCCGAGCGCGACGAGGCCGACGCGAGTCGCGCGCTCGGCGTGGAAGCGCGCGCCGTAGCCTAGCGGCGCACCTGCCGGTATTTCGCGTACCGCGATCACCGCACTGTCGAGCGTCATCACCGGCAGCAGTCCGTTCGGCTCGTCGGGCATCGGATCGGCGCCGTACAACAGGATGCCCGGGCGCGCCCAGTCGCGGTGCGCCGCGGGCCAGCCGAGAATCGCGCCGGAGTTCGCGAGGCTGCGCGGACCGGGCAGCTCGCGCGTCGCAGTGTCGAAGGCCGCGAGCTGTTCGCTCGTCGCGACGACTTGCGGCTCGTCGGCGCGCGCGAAGTGCGTCATCAGCGTGATGCCGGCGACCTTGCCGCTGTCCTTGAGACGCTGCCACGCCGGGCGCAGCTCGTGCGACAGGAAGCCGGCGCGGTTCATGCCGCTGTTCATCTTCAGCCAGACTTCGAGCGGCAGCGCCGGCCGCGCGTGGTCGATGATGCGCAGCTGCTCGGCATGATGGACGACGATCCACAGGTCGTGGCGAACCACTTCGTCGAGCTCGGCGGCGGCGAACACGCCTTCGAGCAGCAGGATCGGCAGGTCGATGCCGGCAGCGCGCAGTTCGAGCGCTTCTTCGAGAAACGCGACCGCGAAGCCGTCCGCGTCCGCGGCGAGCGCGCGTGCGCACTGCACCGCGCCGTGACCGTATGCGTTCGCCTTGACGACGGCCAGCGCGCGGCCTCCGTGCCGGCCCCGGGCGAGACGGTAGTTGTGGCGCAGGGCGTCGAGATCGATCAGCGCGCGGGTGGGTCTCATGCAGTGAAGGCGCGAAGCCTGGTAGGCGACAAGACGCTACTTTGCCACAGCAATACCGCATTCGTCGCTGCGCTGCGGGGTGGCAGACGCGAGCTTTTCGTCATGCCGATCGCGGCCTCCGAGCCGGCACTTCGACCGTCGGTTCCGTGGCCGCTGCAACATTACGGTAATATTGCGCACCTTCCGGACCCTGCCTGCGTCCGGAAGCCGGCCTCCGGAGGGCCTGGCCATGCGTCTGCACCCACTCTTGAAGCCCCTCGCCTATCTCGCAGGCTGTCTCCTCTACGCCGTCCCCAACTGGCTGACCGACGAGTTCGGCTCGGTCAGCATCGACCAGGTGCTCTATCACCTGAATCTCGGCACCGAAGGCCTGCTGTCGAGCGACCCGGAACTGCTCGTGCGCTTCGTGTGGCGCGGCGTTGCGCTGCCGGTCGCCCTCGCGCTCGTGCTGTGGGCCCTCGACACGTACGTCCGCTACCTGCGCGCCCATCGCGAAGCCGTGCCGATGCGGGTGATCGGCCCGGCGATCGAGGCGGCGCGCAGGGGCGGCGCGCACCTCGGCGAACTGCTCAGAAGGACGTTCCGGCGCGCGCTGCCGCACGCGCTGCCGCTGGTCGTGTTCGGGGCGGGGGCGGCGTTCTTCATCGACAGCTTCTCGCTCGCGAGCTACGTGCGCACCTATTTCGGCGAGGATTATTTTTCCGGATCCTATGTCGACCCGCGCCACGTCAGCTTGCGCCAGGAGAAGCCGAAAAATCTCGTCCTGATCTACGTCGAAAGCCTCGAAAACACTTACTCGGACCCGGCGCTGTTCGGGCACGACCTGCTCCACCGTCTCAACGCCTACAAGTCGCGGGCGATCTCGTTCGACGACTATCGCCAGATGCCCGGCGCCCATTTCACGATCGCGGGAATCGTCGCGACGCAGTGCGGGCTGCCGCTGAAATCGGTCGCGCTGTTCGGCGGCAACACGCAGGGCGAGCAGATCGACCGGTTCCTGCCGCGGGCGCATTGCCTCGGCGACATCCTCGCTGATGCCGGCTACACGAACGTGTTCCTGAACGGCTCGAGCCTCGTGTTCGGCGGAGTCGGCAACTTCTTCCGCGATCACCATTACGCGAAAGTGCTCGGCCGCGAAGAGTGGGTCGGCCTCGGCGAAAAACCCGAGACGATGAGCGGCTGGGGGCTGCACGACGACGACCTGTTCCGCCGCGCGCGCGAGGAACTCGGCGTGCTGATGAAAGCGAAACGGCCGTTCAACCTGACGGTGCTGACGATCGACACCCACCACCCCTACGGGCATCTGTCGTCGCGCTGCGCGCGCGAAGGGCGGAGCGACTTCGACGGGATTGTCGAATGCACCGCCGGCCAGGTTGCCGACTTCATCGAGCATATCGCCGCGAAGGGCTGGATGGATCGTGTCGCGATCGTCGTGCAGGGCGACCACCTCGCGATGGGCAACACGTCGTACGACAAGCTGGTCCGCAATCCGCACCGCACGATCTTCAACCTGCTGATCGGCGGCGACGGGAAGCTCGTGAAGAATACCGACCAGGTCACGCATTTCGACATGCTGCCGACGATGCTCGACTTCATCGGGCTGCGCGTCGAAGGGCAGCGCGCCGGACTCGGCTACTCGGCGATCGGGCCGGCCGCCGTACCCCGTCCGGCCGATCGCCTCGCGCGTATGGAAGCGCAGCTGATGAACTACAGCGCGGCCTATCGCGAACTTTGGGAACTCCCTGCGGCGCCCGACGGCACCCCGATGCAGCTTGTCGCGCCCGATCAGGCGCCGGCATCGCCGCTGGCGGACCGGAGACGGTTGGTGCGCGTGAACTGATTGCGCAGGCGCAAGGCCGCGCGCTCCGCTCGCCTCTCGCTGCCGACCCAAACCGCTTTATACGCATATAAAACCAAGTTTTTGAGATGCGTAAGCCGGACGTAAGTCTCCGGGACTACTTTTCGTCTGTCCGGATGAAAATCCGGCCTGACTACCGTACGAGTGGAGGAGACATGCAAAACGACATGGTGGCAAGAGTCATTGCCAATCCGAAGTACCAACGCCTGGTGAAATTGCGCACGTCATACGGCTGGCTGTTGACGGCGATCATGATGATCGTCTACTACGGCTACATCGCGGTCATTGCGTTCAACAAGGAGCTGTTCGCGCAGCGGCTCGGCGAAGGCGTCATGACGGTGGGCATTCCGGTGGGTTTCGGGGTGATCGTGTTCACGATCGTCCTCACCGGCATTTACGTGC
Organism: Azoarcus sp. PA01; assembly: GCA_001274695.2. Classification (NCBI taxonomy): domain Bacteria; kingdom Pseudomonadati; phylum Pseudomonadota; class Betaproteobacteria; order Rhodocyclales; family Zoogloeaceae; genus Azoarcus; species Azoarcus sp. PA01. The sequence continues at coordinate 1,832,279 of LARU01000002.1, forward strand.
GGCGCGCGAACTCCGAGTTCGACAAGCTGACGCAGGAAATCATCCAGGAGAGCGCCAAATGAGCGGCCGTTTCACGCATCTGGGCGCGGGGCTCGTCCTCGCGCTGCTGTCTGCCGCGGCGCTCGCCGCAGGCGGCGACCTCGGCCAGGCAGAGAAGCAGGCGACTAACTGGACCGCGATCGCGATGTTCGGCGGCTTCGTCGTCCTCACGCTGTTCATCACCAAGTGGGCCGCGGCGAAGACCAAGTCGGCAGCGGACTTCTACACTGCCGGCGGCGGCATCACCGGCTTCCAGAACGGGCTGGCGATCGCCGGCGACTACATGTCGGCGGCGTCGTTCCTCGGGATCTCCGCGGCGGTCATGGCGAACGGCTACGACGGACTGATCTACTCGATCGGCTTCCTCGTCGGCTGGCCGGTGATCACTTTCCTGATGGCTGAACGCCTGCGCAACCTCGGCAAATTCACGTTCGCCGACGTTGCCGCGTACCGCTTCAAGCAGACGCCGATCCGCGCATTCGCCGCGTCGGGAACGCTGGTCGTCGTTGCGTTCTACCTGATCGCGCAGATGGTCGGTGCCGGCCAGCTGATCAAGCTGCTGTTCGGCCTCGAGTACTGGATGGCGGTCGTCATCGTCGGCGCGTTGATGATGGTGTACGTGCTGTTCGGCGGGATGACCGCGACGACGTGGGTGCAGATCATCAAGGCTGTCCTGCTGCTCGCCGGCGCGTCGTTCATGGCCTTCATGGTGCTACTGGCCTACGACTTCTCGCCGGAAGCGCTGTTCGCCGCTTCGACGCAGGTCAAGGAGCAACTCGCGCTGTCGGCGGGCAAGACTCCCGAAGAGGCGAGCATCATCGGCCAGGCGATCATGGGACCGGGTTCGTTCATCAAGGACCCGATCTCCGCGATCTCGTTCGGCATGGCGCTGATGTTCGGTACTGCCGGTCTGCCGCACATCCTGATGCGCTTCTTCACCGTGCCGGATGCGAAGCAGGCGCGCAAGTCGGTGTTCTGGGCGACGACGTGGATCGGCTACTTCTACGTGCTGACCTTCATCATCGGCTTCGGCGCGATCGTGCTGGTGTCGACGAACCCGAGCTTCCTCGATCCGAACGGCGTCCTTATCGGCGGCGGCAACATGGCGGCTATCCACCTCGCCAATGCGGTCGGCGGCAACGTCTTCCTCGGCTTCATCTCGGCGGTCGCGTTCGCGACGATCCTCGCGGTGGTCGCTGGCCTGACGCTGTCGGGCGCTTCGGCAGTGTCGCACGACCTGTACGCCACGGTGTTCAAGAAAGGCAACGCCGATTCGGCGTCGGAACTGCGCGTGTCACGGATGACGACCGTCGCGCTCGGCGTCATCGCGGTCGTGCTCGGCATCGCGTTCGAGAAGCAGAACATCGCGTTCATGGTGTCCCTGGCCTTCGCGATCGCGGCCTCGGCCAACTTCCCGGTGCTGTTCATGTCGGTGCTGTGGAAGGACTGCACGACGCGCGGTGCGACGATCGGCGGTTTCCTCGGCCTGATCACTGCGGTCGCGCTGACGGTCGTGTCGCCGTCGGTGTGGGAAGCGACGCTCGGCAACCCGAAGGGCTCGGCGCTGTTCCCCTACACGTCGCCGGCGCTGTTCTCGATGGCGGCGGGTTTCATCGGCATCTGGCTGTTCTCGATCCTCGACAACAGCGCGCGGGCGAAGGAAGACCGCGCGGGGTACCTCGCGCAGAAAGTGCGCTCCGAAACGGGTATCGGCGCTGCCGGCGCCTCCGGCCACTGAGCCGGGTCCGCACAAGCCGCTGCCCGTCGCCGTGACGGGTAGGGGTGAACGGCAAAACGGCGACGACCTTCCGGTCGTCGCCGTTTTGCTTTTGCACTGCGCCGTGGCGCAGCGCTTCTTCAAACGTTCCCCTGTTCGACCGCCGCATGCACCGCGAGCCACACCGCGTCAGCGCCGGTCGACGCGACGCGGTGACGACAACGTGCCGGAATCGTCACCCAGTCGCCGGCCCGCATCGCGAGCTGCCGGCCATCGGCGAATTCGAGCACTGCGTCGCCGCGCACCAGCATCCCACTCGTCGTCGGGCTGGTCGTACCAGCAGCTTTCCGCGCTCGCCGCCGCGTTCGATACGATGCGCTCGATGCGTACCCGCGCGTTGGCGAACAGCGGGTCGAAAAGCTCGGTGCCGCGTGCGGGCGGCGGCACGTCGAACAGGTTGCCGTGGTCGGGCATCGTCGGTCAGTTGCCCCGCTTCAGGTCGACGAGCGGCACGATGCCCGGCGGCAGGTCGAATTTCGGGCGGTTCGCTTCGGGCTCGGCCAGCGGCAGGCACGGTTTGAGCGTCGCGAGGCTGCGCACGGTCAGCTCGTGGTAGCAGCGCGTGCCGTCGATTTTCCAGTCCATTTCCTGCGCGGTGAGTTCGCGGACCACCTTGGCCGGAATGCCCGCGGCGAGCATGCGCGGCGGGACCACCATGTCGGCCTTGACGAACGCGCACGCGGCGACGACCGCCGAATCGCCGACGACTGCGTTGTCCATGACGACCGCGTTCATGCCGACGAGCGCATTGCGGCCGATGCGACAACCGTGCAGCACTGCCGCGTGGCCGATGTGGCCGTCTTCCTCGACGATCGTGTCGAGGTTCGGAAAGCCGTGCATCACGCAGTTGTCCTGCAGGTTCGAGCCCGGTTCGAGGATGATCCGGCCGAAATCGCCGCGCAGGCTCGCGAGCGGCGCGACGTAGCAGCGTGCGCCGACGATGACGTCGCCGATCAGCACTGCGTCGGGGTGGACGAAGGCGCTCGGGTGGACGACCGGACGCAGGCCGTCGATTTCGTAGCAGGGCATCGTTTGAATCTCCCGGATTCGAAAAGGGGACAAGACGCCGGAAGACGACGCCCGGAGCGCGGCGTGCTTCCGACGCCGGGTGCGCGGTTTTTGCACGGCGCTGACCGGGCTCGTGCAGCGTCGGGACGCGCACACACCCGGGGCGATGCAAACGGGGCGCCGCAGCGCCCCGTTTTGCCCGGCGGGCGTTACGTCATTCGACGTGATAGCGCCGCTGCACGACGCGGAAGCGGTTCGCGACGAAGGCGCTGTCGGCGTAGCTCGCATTGGCCGCCGGGTTCATGCCGACTCCATGATAGTCGGAGAACGCCGCCGACTGATTGACGAACACCCCGCCGGTCAGGTTGATCGATAGCGCCGCCCCGGCATGCATCGTCGCCGCGGTCATCGCGTCGAGCACCTGCGGCTTCGTCGAGTACACGCCGACCGTCAGCGCGCCGTGCTCGCGTACGATGCGCTCGGACAGCGCCACCGCGGCGTCGGCATCGGCCACGCGGACGACGAACGAGATTGGGCCGAAACGCTCGACCAGGTAGCTTTTCTCGTCGCTCGCGTCGCAGCTCAGCAGCACCGGCGTGCGTACTTCGGCGTTCGGGAACTCGGGGTGTTCGAGCTTGCGCGACGCGAGCACGACCTGGCCGTATTCGCCGGCTTCGTCGATGCGGCGCAGCGTGTCCGCGGACTGGATCGCCCCGAGCACTGCGGTCGCGACCGCCGGGTCCGCGAGCGTCTTGTCGATCGCGGCGGCGAGGTCGGCAGCGAACTCGTCGAAGCTCTTGTGCCCCTGATCGGTATCGATCCCGTCCGCCGGCACGAGGATCGCCTGCGTCGTCGTGCACATCTGCCCCGAATACAGGCACAGCGTGAACGCGAGGTTGCGCAGCATCGCCTTGTACGCATCGGTCGACTCGACGACGACGTTATTGACGCCGGCCAGTTCCGCATACACCTGCGCCTGCCGCGCGTTGTCGATGAGCCACTCGCCGAACAGGTTGCCGCCGGTGAAGTCGATCGATTTGACCGCCGGGTGGGTCGCGAGCGCCTGCGTGTCTTCACGTTTCGTGACGACCGCGAGGCTGACGACGTTCGGGTCGAGGCCCTGCTCGGCGAGCACTTCGCGAGCGATGCGCACGGTGATCGCCGCGGGCAGGATCGCGTGCTCGTGCGGCTTGACGATAACCGGATTGCCGGTCGCGAGCGCGGCGAAGAAGCCCGGATACGTGTTCCACGTCGGGAACGTGCCGCAGCCGATCACCAGCGCGACGCCGCGGCCGACGATCTCGAAGTGTTTCTTCATCCGCAGCGGCGGATTCTTGCCCTGCGGCTTCTCCCACACCGCTTCAGCCGGAATGCGGCTCATCTCGTCCCACGCATAGGCGACCGCTTCGAGGCCGCGGTCCTGCGCGTGCGGACCGCCGGCCTGGAAAGCCATCATCCAGCCCTGGCCACTGGTCAGCATCACCGCGTGCGCGATCTCGAAGCTGCGCTTGTTGAGGCGCTCGAGGATCTCGAGGCAGACGCCGACGCGCCCTTCCGCGCCGAGGCGCTGCCAGCCGTCCTGCGCCGCCTGCGCCGCCTCGACGAGCGCTGCCGGCGAGCACACCGGATAGCGCACGCCGAGGTCGAGGCCGTAAGGCGAGCGTTCCGGCGCGAGCCGGCCGGTTTCGCCCGCCTGCTCGAGCGGGAAATCCTGGCCGAAGCAGGCTTCGACTGCGCGCTGGCCGTCTTCATTGGCCGTTTCGCCATAAACCTTCGGACTTGGCATTTCGGGATACGGCGTCCAGAAGCCGCGCGTACGGGTTGCCTGGACGGCGGCGTCGAGCGTCGCGCGGTGCTTTTCGAACAGCGGATGGGTCATGGAACTCTCCTCTCGTCGGGTGGGATGCCGCCGCGCAGGGCTCTGCGTTCTGGAGTGCGCCGATGTTGCAGCGCGGCAAACTTGTCAAGCAAAAAACAGTTGTCTTTTGATCTGGGTCAAGATTACTATTGATTGACCGGTCGGTCAAACAACGCCAGCCCCCCAATTCGACGCTGGCACAACGCGACCAGGACGCCGACAGGGTGCCACGCCGCACCCGGGCAAACAATCAGGAGACCTGAATGAGCAACGAGTTTGACATGCAGGGAGAAACGATCCGCATGGAAGTCGTCGGCGGCGTCGCGACGCTGACGTTGAACCGGCCTGACCGGCTCAACAGCTTCACGAACCGCATGCACGAGGAAGTGCGCGAAGCGCTTGCCGCGGTGAAGGCCGGGCGCGACCGAGGCATCGTCCGCGTCCTAGTCATCACCGGCGCCGGGCGCGGCTTCTGCGCCGGGCAGGATCTCGCCGACCGCGCCGTCGCCCCGGGCGAAGCGCCGGTCGATCTCGGCGCCTCGGTCGAGAAGAACTACAAGCCTTTGGCGATGGCGCTGCGCAACCTCGATCTGCCGGTCATCGCCGCAGTCAATGGCGTCGCGGCCGGGGCCGGGGCGAGCATCGCGCTGGCGTGCGACCTCGTGTTCGCGGCGCGTTCGGCGAGCTTCATCCAGTCGTTCAGCAAGCTCGGCGTCGTGCCGGACACCGGCGGCAGCTGGATCCTGCCGCGCCTCGTCGGCCCGGCGCGCGCGCTCGGGCTCGCGCTGCTCGGCGAGAAGCTCGGCGCCGAACAGGCCGAACAGTGGGGCCTGATCTGGAAATGCGTCGACGACGACGCGCTGATGCCGACCGTGCAGCAAGTCGCGGCGAGCCTCGCGCAGGGACCGACTTTCGGCTACGCGCAGACGAAGAAGGCGATCTGGGCAAGTTCGACGAACGACTTCGAAACCCAGCTCGACCTCGAGCGCAACATGATGACGGTGTGCGGCCAGTCGAACGACTATCGCGAAGGGGTCGCTGCGTTCATCGAAAAGCGCGCGCCGCGCTTCAAGGGGGACTAGGACAATGAAATCCTCGCCATGCGCTGCAAAGGACGTCAAATGAAGGCGCTGAACAAGAACGTGAAAGTGCTCGTGATCGGCGCCGGCGCGATGGGCAGCGGCATCGCCCACGTCGCCGCACGTGCCGGCCACGCAGTGTATCTGTACGACGGCCGCCCGGAAGCGGTGCAGTCGGGGTGTGCAGGCATCGACAAGGACTTGCGCTATCTCGTCGCGAAGGGGCGGCTGCCTGAAGCCGAGGCGCAAGCGATCCGGGCGCGCGTGCTGCCGGTCGCGGCGCTTGCCGACGCGCGCGACGCCGGGCTCGCGATCGAGGCGATCGTCGAGAACCTCGACGTCAAGCAGGCGTTGTTCAGGGAGCTCGAAGCGTTGCTCGGCGAAGACGCGATCCTCGCGAGCAACACGTCGTCGCTGTCGATCACGGCGATGGCCGCCGGGCTCGCGCGCCCGGGGCGCTTTGCCGGGCTGCATTTCTTCAACCCGGCGCCGCGCATGGCGCTCGTCGAAGTCGTCTCGGGCCTCGCGACCGAGCGCGCGATCGCCGACACCCTGCACGCGACGGCGCGGGCGTGGGGCAAGATTCCGGTGCATGCGAAATCGACGCCGGGCTTCATCGTCAACCGCGTCGCCCGCCCGTACTACGCCGAAGCGCTGCGCGTGCTCGCCGAGAAAGCTGCGGAGCCTCAGACGCTCGACGCGATCCTGCGCGAAGGCTGCGGTTTCGCGATGGGGCCGTTCGAACTGATGGACCTGATCGGGCACGACGTGAACTTCGCCGTCACGCGCTCGGTGTTCGAAGCGTATTTCAACGATCGCCGCTTCGCTCCGAGCCTGATCCAGCAGGAGCTCGTGTTTGCCGGCCGGCTCGGGCGCAAGAGCGGGCGCGGCTTCTACGACTACGCTGAAGGCGCGGTCAGGCCGCCGGCGCGCAGCGAACCGGTGCGCAATGCCGAGGCGAAGATCGCCGTGGTGGGCGACATCGGCGCCGCGGCGCCGCTGATCGCACGGCTCGAAGCGGGCGGCGTCGAGGTGCGGCGCGAAGCGGGCAAGGGCGGGCGCGGCTGGATGAAGATCGGCGCGGCGTGCGTCGCGCTGTCCGACGGACGCACCGCGACCCGCCGTGCGGTCGAGGAAGAGTGCCCGAACCTGGTGCTGCTCGACCTGTGCCTCGACTTTGCCGCGACCGGGCGCATCACCGTCGCGCGCGCCGACCAGTGCGGCCTCGGCGCGTTTCGCGCGGTCGTCGGCACGCTGCAGAAAGCCGGCGTCAATGTGAGCGTCATCGACGACGTGGCCGGCCTGCTGTCGCTGCGCGTCGTCGCGATGCTCGCGAACGAGGCCGCCGACGCGGTGCTGTACGGCGTCGCCAGTGCCGCCGACGTCGACACCGCGATGTGTCACGGCACGAACTACCCGAAAGGCGGGCCGCTCGCGTGGGCCGACCAGCTCGGCGCGGCGTTCATCGCCGAAGTGATCGCGAACCTCGCCGCGCATTACGGCGAAGAACGCTATCGCGTGTCGCCGTTCCTGCAGCGCAAGGCGTTCAAGGGAGAGCTGGTGCATGACTGAGGCGGGTTTCAGGGACCTCGCGAACGGACTCGAGCCGCAGATGCTGGCCGAACGAGTGCGCGACGGCATGTCGGAGAAGGACCCGACGCTGAAGGGTTACGGCATCGGCGTCGAAGCGATCGGACCCGGCTACGCGAAGATGACGATGACGGTGCGCAAGGACATGCTGAACGGTTTCGGCATCTGCCACGGCGGCTTCATCACGCTGCTCGCCGACGCGGCGTTCGCGTATTCGTGCAACAGCCACAACGAAATGACGGTCGCGTCCGGCATCAGCCTCGACTTCATGGCGCCGGGCCGCCCGGGCGACGTGCTCATCGCGGAAGCGAAAGAGCTTTTCGTCGCCGGGCGTACCGGAGTCTATGACGTCACCGTGGTCAATCAGAAAGGCGAGCTGCTGGCGATGATGCGCGGCAAGTCGTACCGCCTGAAAGGCCGGGCGGTCGTGGATTTGTGAACAACTTTTGACGTGGATCGGAGCGCGCGAGGTCCGGTGGTGGCAACAATCGCGCTTCAACATGAAATCCACGCAGCCGAAACCTTTGGAGGAGAGAACCATGCCAGTGAAGACGCCGTCGCCCGGTGATCTGGAGCCGATCGAGACCGCCAGCCGGGACGAACTGCGCGCGTTGCAGCTCGAGCGGCTGAAGTGGAGCGTGCGCCACGCGTATGAAAACGTGCCGCATTACCGCAAGAGCTTCGAGGCGAAAGGCGTTCATCCCGACGACCTGAATACGCTCGAGGACCTCGCCCGCTTTCCGTTCACCGCGAAAGCCGACCTGCGCGACAACTACCCGTTCGGGATGTTCGCGGTGCCGCGCGGCAAGCTCGCCCGAGTCCATGCGTCGTCGGGCACGACCGGCAAGCCGACCGTCGTCGGCTACACGCTGAAGGACATCGACACCTGGGCCAATGTCGTCGCGCGCTCGATCCGGGCCGCCGGCGGGCGGGCCGGCGACATGGTGCATGTGTCCTACGGCTACGGTCTGTTCACCGGCGGTCTCGGCGCGCACTACGGCGCCGAGCGGCTCGGCTGTGCGGTGGTGCCGATGTCCGGCGGGCAGACCGAGAAGCAGATCCAGGTGATCCAGGACTTCAAGCCCGACATCATCATGGTGACGCCGTCGTACATGCTGACGATCCTCGACGAGATGGAGCGCATGGGCATCGACCCGAAGTCGACTTCGCTGAAAGTCGGCATATTCGGCGCCGAGCCCTGGACGCAGGGGATGCGCGAGGCGATGGAGGCGCATTCCGGCCTCGATGCGGTGGACATCTACGGCCTGTCCGAAGTGATGGGGCCGGGCGTCGCCAGCGAATGCATCGAGTCGAAGGACGGTCCGGTCGTCTGGGAAGACCACTTCTACCCGGAGATCATCGATCCGCACACCGGCGAAGTGCTGCCCGACGGCGAGGAAGGCGAGCTCGTCTTCACGACGCTGACGAAGGAGGCGATGCCGGTGATCCGCTATCGCACGCGCGACCTGACGCGGCTGCTGCCGCCGACTTCGCGCAGCATGCGGCGCATGGCGAAGATCACCGGGCGTTCCGACGACATGCTGATCATCCGCGGCGTGAATCTCTTCCCGACGCAGATCGAGGAGCTGATCTGCCACATGCCTCAGCTCGCCCCGCAATACCTGCTCGAGGTCGACAAGAAAGGCCACATGGACACGCTGACCGTGAAAGTCGAGCTGGACCCGGAGGCGGTCGTCGGCCGGCATCCGGAGCAGAAGGAAGCGCTCGGCGAGGAGCTCGCGCATCGCATCAAGACCCTTGTCGGCGTCTCGGCGAACGTGCAGGTCGGCGAGCCGTTCTCGATCGAGCGCGTGACGATCGGCAAAGCCAAGCGCGTCATCGACCGCCGGCCGAAGGAATGAGTAGTACGGCAGCACCCGTCACGGAACTTGAATTTCCCGGCAGCGCGATCCGACGTCGCCGGACATGAAGAAGGAGCATATTCGATGTACACACAAGCTCTGGATATTCCCCAGCAGAACACCGAGGCGAAAGGTCCGCGGACGATCGAGAACCCCGCGTACCAGGCCGAATTCGACGCGAAGATCGACGCCGGCGGCTATATCGAGGCGAAGGACTGGATGCCCGAGTCGTACCGCAAGACGCTGGTGCGGCAGATCAGCCAGCACGCGCATTCCGAGATCGTCGGCATGCTGCCCGAAGGCAACTGGATCACGCGCGCGCCGACGTTGAAGAGGAAGGCGATCCTGCTCGCCAAAGTGCAGGACGAAGGCGGCCATGGGCTGTATCTGTACGCGGCGGCCGAGACGCTCGGCGTGTCGCGCGACGAACTGCTCGACGCGCTGCACTCGGGCCGTGCGAAGTACAGCTCGATCTTCAACTACCCGACCTTGACGTGGGCGGACATCGGCGTCGTCGGCTGGCTCGTCGACGGCGCGGCGATCATGAACCAGATCCCGCTGTGCAAGTGCAGCTACGGGCCGTATGCGCGTGCGATGGTGCGCATCTGCAAGGAAGAATCGTTCCACCAGCGCCAGGGCTACGACCTGCTGCTGACGATGATGAAAGGCACCCAAGAACAGCGCGACATGGTTCAGGACGCGGTGAACCGCTGGTGGTGGCCGTCGATCATGATGTTCGGCCCGCACGACAAGGATTCGACGCACTCCGCACAGAGCGCGCGCTGGGGCATCAAGCGCATCTCGAACGACGACCTGCGGCAGAAGTTCGTCGATGCGACGGTCGAGCAGGCCAAAGTGCTCGGCGTGACGATGCCGGACCCCGCGCTGAAATGGAACGAGGCGCGCGGCCATTACGACTTCGGCGCGATCGACTGGGACGAGTTCTGGAACGTCGTCAACGGCCACGGCCAGGGCAATGTCGACCGGCTCGCAGCGCGCGTCAAGGCCTGGGACGACGGCGCGTGGGTGCGCGAAGCGGCGCTCGAATATGCACGCAAGCACGACGCCCGCGACAGCCGCGCCGCCTGAATCCCGCTAACTATTCAGGGGGCAATCGAATACAACCGTTCGCCCTGAGCTTGTCGAAGGGCGCTGCCAAGGCTTCGACAAGCTCAGCCCGAACGGTATTGCCGGGTTGATAACCGACCGAAGAGCGGGCTGAGCCGCTCTCGACAGAGGAGATAGACATGGAACGCAAGGAATGGCCGCTGTGGGAAGTTTTCGTCCGCAGCCGTAACGGACTCGACCACAAACACTGCGGCAGCGTGCATGCGCCGGATGCGAAGCTCGCGCTGCAGGTCGCGCGCGACGTCTATACGCGCCGCCAGGAAGGCGTGAGCCTGTGGGTCGTGCAGGCCGACCACATCGTCGCTTCCGACCCCGACGCGAAGCCGGAGCTGTTCGACCCGGCCGAAGACAAGATCTACCGGCACCCGACGTTCTACCAGCTGCCGGACGAAGTGAACCACATGTAAGAGGGCGATGACGATGACCCAACAGATGACCAGCCCCGAACATGTCGAATACGTGCTGCGCCTCGGCGACAACGCGCTGATCCTCGGCCAGCGCCTGTCCGAGTGGTGCGGCCACGCGCCGGTGCTCGAGGAGGACATGGCGCTCGCGAACATGTCGCTCGACCTGATCGGCCAGGCGCGCATGCTGCTCACGCACGCCGGCCGGCTCGAAGGGCGCGGCCGCGACGAGGATCAGCTCGCGTTCCTGCGCACCGAGCCGAACTACCGCAACCTGACCCTGTGCGAGCTGCCGAACCAGGACTTCGCCCGCACGATGGTGCGCAACTTCCTCTACAGCAGCTTGCAGAAGCTGCTGTGGGAACGCCTGATGACGTCGAGCGATGCCGAGCTCGCCGCGATCGCCGCGAAAAGCATCAAGGAAGCACGCTACCACGCGCAGCACGCCGGCGACTGGGTGATCCGCCTCGGCGACGGCACGGCCGAATCGCACGCTCGCGCGCAAGGGGCGCTCGACTATCTGTGGCCCTACACGGCCGAGTTCTTCGCCACGACGCCGGTCGACGACGCGGTCGCGGCGGCCGGCGTCGGTCCGGCGTGGAGCGAACTGGAAGCGGCGTGGGAAGCGCTGGTGATGCCGGTGCTGGCCGAGGCGACGCTGACCGTGCCGGCGCGCACGCCGTTCCGTTCGTATGGCAAGTTCGGCCGCCACAGCGAGCACATGGGGCACCTGCTCGCCGAGATGCAGATCATGCAGCGCACCTACCCCGGCGCGCAGTGGTGAGCGGGGCGACGGCCGCCATGCTGACCGAAGCCCGCGCCTGGGAGGTGCTCGAAGCGGTGCCGGACCCCGAGATCCCGGTGATCTCGGTGACTGAGCTCGGTATCGTGCGCGAAGTCGTCGCGACAGCGACCGGCCTGCGCGTCGTCGTCACGCCGACATACTCCGGCTGCCCGGCGACCGAAGTCATCGCGCAGAGCATCCGCGACGCGCTGGTGGCCGCGGGCGGCGGGGAGGTGACGGTCGAGACGCGTCTGGCTCCGGCCTGGACGACCGACTGGATCACCGAGCCGGCGAAGGAAAAACTGCGCGCCTACGGCATCGCGCCGCCCGGAGGCGACGCGCCGGTCGGCCCGCAGCCGCTCCGCTTCGTGCCGAAGAAGCTCGCGTGTCCGCGCTGCGGCTCGACCGATTCGGTGCGCCTGTCCGAATTCGGCTCGACCGCGTGCAAGGCGCTGTACCGCTGCCGCTCGTGCCTCGAACCGTTCGAATATTTCAAACCGATCTAAGTCGCCCGAGAGCGGCCACGGAGACCCCTGATGACCCCCAGAACGCCGAAATTCCATCCCCTGAAAGTCACCGAAGTGCGGCGCGAGACGCCTGAAGCGATAAGCCTGCGCTTCGAGGTGCCGGCCGAGCTCGCCGACGACTACCGCTTCGTGCAGGGCCAGCACCTGAACCTGAAAGTGCGGGTCGGCGACGAGGAGATGCGTCGCTCGTATTCCATCTGCGCCGGTGTCGATGACGACGAATTGCGTGTCGCGATCAAGAAGATCGCCGGCGGCGCGTTCTCGACGTGGGTCAACGACAACGGCATCAAGGTCGGCGACGTGCTCGACGTGATGACGCCCGAAGGCCGCTTCCACACGCCGCTCGACCCGTCGCACGCGAAGCACTACGTCGCGTTCGCCGCCGGCAGCGGCATCACGCCGATCCTGTCGCTGATCAAGACGACGCTGCGCGCCGAGCCGAAGAGCCGCTTCACGCTCGTGTATGGCAACCGCCGCCAGGGCAGCGTGATGTTCGCCGAGGCGCTCGAGGACCTGAAGAACCGCTATCTGTCGCGCTTCACGCTGTACAACCTGTTCTCGCGCGAGGAGCAGGAAGTGCCGCTGTTCAACGGCCGGCTCGATGCCGCGCGCGTCGCCGCGTTCCTCGACACGCTGATCCCGGTCGACACCATCGACGAAGCGTTCATCTGCGGCCCCGGCGGCATGATCGACGAAGTGGAGGCGGCGCTGCACAAAGGCGGCGTCGCGCCCGAGCACATCCATCTCGAGCGCTTCGGCGTGCCGGCTTCCGCGCCCGAACATCATGTCGAGCCGGGTGATGCGGCGCAGGCGAAAGTCACCGTGATCGCCGACGGTCTCAAGCGCGAGATGGAGTTCCGCGCCGAGGATCCGTCGATCCTCGACGTCGCGCTGCGTGCCGGCATGGACCTGCCGTATTCGTGCAAGGGCGGCGTGTGCTGCACCTGCCGGGCGAAAGTCATCGAAGGCAAAGTGCGCATGGACAAGAACTTCACGCTCGAGCAGCCCGACATCGATGCCGGCTACATCCTCACCTGCCAGGCGCATCCGCTGACCGAGCGGGTCGTGATCACGTTCGACGAGCGCTGAGCGCTGCGGCCCGCAAACGGACGAAACGGAAAAACAGCGCATGGCTCGAGGCAAGGCACCCACATTCGAACTGCAGCGCGCGGCGATCCTCGACGCGGCAGCTGCGCTGTTCGCGCAGAAAGGCTTCCACAACGCGTCGATGTCGGCGCTTGCGGAAGCCTGTGGCGTGTCGAAGCCGCTGCTGTACCACTACTACCGCGACAAGGAACACATCCTCTTCGACATCGCGGACAGCTACATCGACCGCCTGCTGGCGATCATCGACGGCGTCGTCGCGCGCGGCCTCGACGACGACGCGCATTTCGCCGAGCTCGTCACCCGCTTCATGGAGGAATACGAGCATGCGCACGACCAGCACATCGTGATCGTGCAGGACGTGAAATTCCTGCAGCAGGAGCAGGCGGCGAAGATCGCCCAGAAGCAGCGCAGGGTGGTTTCGGCGTTTGCCGACGCGATCGTGCGGATCGAGCCGGGCCTGAAGGGGCGCAAGCTCGAACGCCCGGTCGCGATGATCCTGTTCGGCATGATCAACTGGACTTTCACGTGGATGCGGACCGATGGGCGGCTCACGTTCCGCGACATGGCTCCGGTCGTGACCGGGATTTTCCTCAACGGCGTCAAGGGTTTCGTCGAACAGAGCGGCAGGGTCATGGCATGAGCGGCGAGCCTCGCGGGCTCGCTGCCCCTGCCTTTCGGGCTGCGCTGTGCGACATCGGGGGAGCAGCGCGCCCCAAGGTCCATGTACGATGAGCGGCGGCGGTTTTCCGCGGGACGCCTCGGCCGCCGGGTCAATTCGACCGAGATGAGGAATTTTTGCTCGTCGACCAGCGATTTGATACACAATAATCAGCCTGAGCAACAAAAAGTGTTGCACGTGGCCAAAACCCTGTCCGGGGTCGGCCGCTTATAAACCGAAGAGGAGGAGACACACATGAAGCTACGCACTTCAGTAATCGCGGTTCTCGGCATGGCTTTCGCGGCAGGTGCCGCTCACGCCGACATCAATGTCGGCGTTACCGTTTCTGCGACCGGTCCGGCCGCCTCGCTCGGCATCCCGGAAAAGAACACCATCGCGCTGATGCCGACGACGATCGGCGGCGAGAAAGTCAATTACATCGTGCTCGACGACGCTTCGGACACCACCGCGGCAGTGAAGAACACGCGCAAGCTGATCTCCGAAGACAAGGTCGATATCGTGCTCGGCTCGACGGTGTCGCCGAACTCGCTGGCGATGATCGACGTCGTCGCCGAATCCGGCACGCCGATGATCTCGATGGCCGCTTCGGCGCGCATCGTCGAGCCGGTCGACGACAAGAAGCGCTGGGTGTTCAAGACGCCGCAGAACGACGCGCAGATGTCGACCGCGATCGTCGAGCACATGACGAACAGCGGCGTGAAGACGGTCGCCTTCATCGGCTTCGCCGACGCCTACGGCGAAGGCTGGTACGAGCAGTTCTCGAGCGTTGCGGATGCCCGCAAGCTCAAGATGGTCGCCAACGAGCGCTTCAACCGCAACGACACTTCGGTGACCGGCCAGGTGCTGAAGCTGATGGCCGCGCGCCCCGACGCGATCCTCATCGCCGGTTCGGGCACGCCGGCAGCGTTGCCGCAGAAAGCGCTGAAGGAGCGCGGCTACACCGGCAAGATCTACCAGACCCACGGCGTCGCGAACAACGACTTCCTGCGCGTCTGTGGCAAGGATTGCGAAGGCACTTTCCTGCCGGCCGGCCCGGTGCTCGTCGCGAGCCAGCTCGACGACAGCAACCCGGTCAAGAAAAGCGCGACCGAGTACATCACGAAGTACGAGGCGGCGCATGGCAAGGGCAGCGTGTCGACGTTCGGCGCGCACGCGTGGGATGCCGGCGTGCTCCTCGCCGCGGCGGCGCCGGAAGCGCTGAAGAAGGCGAAGCCGGGCACCGCGGAGTTCCGCACCGCGCTGCGTGACGCACTCGAGAACCTGAAGGAAGTGCCGGCTGCCCACGGCATCTTCACGATGAGCCCGACCGACCACCTCGGTCTGGACCAGCGTTCGCGCGTGATGGTGCAGATCCAGAACGGGACCTGGAAGCTCGTCAAGTAATCGGTCGGAAACACGCTGAAGCAGACCGGTTCGGCGGCGTCGTCGGGCGCCGCCGGACCCGCTTTCGATGCATCGGAGACAGACCGGGTCCCGCCTTGGCAGGTTCTGGTCCGGTAACGAGGTTTGTCCATGGATTTCCAGATAGCTCTGCTGCTCGGGCAGGACGGCATCACCAACGGGGCGATCTATGCGCTGCTCGCGCTCGCGCTCGTGTTGGTGTTCGCGGTCACTCGGGTGATTTTCATTCCACAGGGTGAGTTCGTGTCGTACGGCGCGCTCACGCTCGTCATGATCCAGGCCGGTGCGATTCCCGCGACCGTATGGCTGCTGCTCGGTGCCGGGCTGATCGCGGCGGGGCTCGATGCGCGGCTCGCGCTGCGCGCCGGCCAGCCCGGACGGCTCGTGCGGCTACTCGGCTGGTACGTCGCTTATCCGCTCGTCCTCGTCGCGCTGCTGTACACGCTGCCGATCAAGGACTTCCCGATGGCGGCGCAGATCCTCTTCGCGCTGGCCGTGGTCGTGCCGATGGGGCCGCTGATGTACCGGCTCATCTACCAGCCGATCGCCGCCGCGCCGGTGCTGATCCTGCTGATCGTGTCGGTCGCGGTGCACGTCGCAATGGTGGGCCTGGGGCTGCTGTTCTTCGGCGCCGAAGGCTCGCGCACGCCGCCGTTCTCCGATGCGCGCTTCGAAATGGGCCCGGTCATGGTTTCCGGTCAGACGATCTGGGTCGTGGTCTCGTCGCTCGTGCTGATCGTCGCGCTCTACCAGTTCTTCGAGCGCACGCTCTACGGCAAGGCGTTGCGGGCGACTGCGATCAACCGGGTCGGCGCACGCCTGATGGGCATTTCGCCGGCGCTCGCGGGGCGGCTCACGTTCTTCCTCGCCGCGCTGATCGGAGCGTTGTCCGGCGTGCTGATCGCGCCGATCACGACGATCTATTACGACACCGGCTTCCTGATCGGCCTGAAAGGCTTCGTCGCGGCAATCGTCGGCGGGCTCGGGAGTTATCCGGTGGCCGCCGCCGGCGCATTGCTGGTCGGACTGCTCGAAGCGTTCAGCTCGTTCTGGGCAAGCGCACACAAGGAAGTGATCGTGTTCACGTTGATCATCCCGGTTCTGTTGTGGCGTTCGCTCAGAGGCCGCCACGTGGAGGAGGAGGAATGAAACCGATGTTCTCCCCGCGCCTGATTCTCGGCGTCTTTCTCGCGGTGCTGGCGGTGGCCCCGCTGGTGCTGTCTCCGTTCTACGTCACGCTCTTGAACTACATCGGCCTGTACGCGCTCGTCGCGCTCGGTCTCGTGCTGCTGACCGGCGTCGGCGGCCTGACGAGCTTCGGCCAGGCGGCTTTCGTCGGCCTCGGCGCCTACACCACCGCGGTGCTCACGACCGCGACCGAACTGCCGGGCTGGCTCGCGTGGGCGGGCGGGTCGCCGTGGCTCGCGCTCGTCGTCGGCCTGGTATTCACCGCAGTCGTCGCGCTGGTGCTCGGGTCGCTGACGCTCAGGCTGTCCGGGCACTACCTGCCGCTCGGGACGATCGCCTGGGGCATCAGCCTGTATTTCCTGTTCGGCACGCTCGACACGCTCGGCGGCCACACGGGTCTTACCGGCGTGCCGCCGATCACGGTGTTCGGTTTCGAACTCGACCGCGGCGAAGAGCTGTTCTACCTGATCTGGCTGTTCCTGCTGTCGGCGGTGTTCACGACCCAGAACCTTCTCGATTCGCGTGAAGGGCGGGCGATCCGCGCACTCAAAGGCGGCATGGTGATGGCCGAGGCGATGGGCGTGAACACCGCGCGCTCGCGCATGATCATCTTCATCATCGCTGCGCTGCACGCCTGTGCGTCGGGCTGGCTGTACGCACACCTGCAGCGCTTCGTGAACCCGACGCCGTTCGGCCTGCACATCGGCATCGAGTACCTGTTCATGGCGGTCGTCGGCGGGGCGGGCCAGGTGTGGGGCGCGCTCGTCGGCGCCGGCGTGATCACGATCGCCAAGCAGTGGCTGCAGGACGTGCTGCCGAGAATTTTCGGCCAGAGCGGCAACTTCGAAGTGATCTTCTTCGGCCTGATGATGGTCATCGTGCTGCAGCGTGCGCGCGACGGCCTGTGGCCGATGCTGGCGCGGCTCGTGCCGGTGCGCGCGACGCGCCGCGAACTCGACGCCGCCGCCGAGGCGCTGCCGAGAAAGCCTTTGCCGGCCAAGGGCGAAGTGATCCTCGAGGCCAAGGAGGTGACGCGCCGCTTCGGCGGCCTCGTCGCCAACAACAACATGAGCCTGTCGGTGCGCGCCGGCGAGATCCTCGCGCTGATCGGTCCGAACGGTGCGGGCAAGAGCACGATGTTCAACCAGATCTCGGGCGTCGATACACCGACGTCGGGCGAAGTGCTGTTCCTCGGCCGCGCGGTGGCCGGGCGCGACTCGCGCGAGATCGCACGCATGGGCATGAGCCGCACGTTCCAGCACGTGAAGCTGCTGCCGACGATGACGGTGCTGGAGAACGTCGCAATCGGCGCCCACCTGCGCGGCGACAAGGGCGTGCTGTCGTCGGCATGGCGGCTCGACCGCAACCAGGAAGCGCGGCTGCTCAACGAAGCCGCGCGCCAGATCGAGCGGGTCGGACTGGCCGAGCACATGTTCGATGCGGCCGGCAGCCTCGCGCTCGGGCAGCAGCGCATTCTCGAGATCGCCCGCGCGCTCGCCGCCGACCCCTGTCTGCTGCTGCTCGACGAGCCGGCCGCGGGCCTGCGCTTCAAGGAAAAGCAGGCGCTCGCGGAGCTGCTGAAGAAGCTGCGCGGGGAAGGGATCGGCATCCTGCTTGTCGAACACGACATGGACTTCGTGATGGGCCTCGTCGATCGCGTCGTCGTCATGGAATTCGGCGAGAAAATCGCCGAGGGCCTGCCGGAAGACGTGCAGCGCAATCCGGCGGTGCTCGAAGCCTATCTCGGAGGCGTCGAATGAACGCGAACATCCACGGCAGCAACCTGATCCTGAAAACGGTGCTGGAAGTGCGCGACCTGACCGTGTCGTACGGCAAGGTCGAAGCGCTGTCGAACGCCAACATCAAGGTCGGCGAAGGGCAGATCGTCACCGTCATCGGCCCCAACGGCGCGGGCAAGACGACGATGCTGTCGGCGATCATGGGATTGCTCGAATCGCGCGGCAAGGTCGACTTCGACGGCACGATCGAAGGCGTGCCGGTCGTCGAGCGCATGGTGGCGCGCGGCATGAACCTGGTGCCGGAAAAGCGCGAGCTGTTCGGCGAGATGACCGTCGAGGACAACCTCGTCCTCGGCGCGTTCCAGCGCCATCGGTCGGGTCACCGCGACCACGCCCAGACGATGGAAGAGGTCTACCAGCTGTTCCCGCGCCTGCGCGAGCGGCGCACCCAGCTCGCCGGCACGCTGTCCGGCGGCGAGCGCCAGATGCTCGCGGTCGGCCGTGCGCTGATGGCCAAGCCGAAGCTCCTGATGCTCGACGAGCCGAGCCTGGGCTTGGCGCCGCTGATTGTGCGCGAGATCTTCCGCATCATCGGCGAGTTGCGCCGCCGCGGCGTGTCGATCCTGCTCGTCGAGCAGAACGCGCGCGCCGCGCTGCAGGTCGCCGACTACGCCTATGTGCTCGAGACCGGCGAGATCGCGATGGAAGGCCCGGCACGCCAGCTCGCCGACGACCCGCGCGTCATCGAGGCGTATCTCGGCCTCGGCGGCAAGCATCAGGAAATGCTGTCGACCTGAGTGCGGGAAGTGCGACGGCGCGGCGAGGCCCCGTCCGTCGCACCCGTTGCCCGGCAGTCATGCGCCCACTCTCCCGATCGGAATGCGCTCCTGGCCGCGCCTGCGCAGTGGCGCATACTCGGTGAATGCTGGCAGAATGATCGCGGTTCGAATTTTCGATTCCTGACCGAGGAGGCACCGTGAATTCCCGTCTGCTCCAACCCGTTCGCCTCGGCGCGCTGGAATTGCCGAACCGTGTCGTGATGGCGCCCCTGACGCGCTGCCGCGCCGACAACCCCGAATTTGCCCCGACCGATTCGACGGCGCGCTATTACGCCCAACGCGCGAGCGCCGGCCTGATCGTGTCGGAGGCGACGATCGTCTCGGCACAGGGGCGCGGCTACCCCTATACGCCCGGCATCTGGTCCGACGCGCAGGTCGATGGCTGGCGGCGCGTGACCGACGCCGTCCATGCCGCGGGCGGGCGCATCGTGTGCCAGTTGTGGCATTGCGGCCGTCTGTCGCTGACCGAATTCCACGACGGCGAACTGCCGGTCGCGCCGTCCGCGATCAATGCCGACTGGAAGATGTTCGCGGCCGACGGGCTGAAGACCACGCCGACGCCGCATGCGCTGAGCCGCGACGAGATCGCCGCGATCGTCGCCGACTTCGGGCAGGCGGCGCGCAACGCGGCGCTGGCGGGCTTCGACGGCGTCGAGATCCATTCGTCGAACGGCTACCTGATCCACCAGTTCTTTTCGCCGCTCGCGAACCGGCGCGACGACGAATACGGCGGCAGCCACGCGAACCGCGCGCGCTTCTTCTTCGAAGTGCTCGACGCGGTGGCTGCCGAGTGGTCGCCGTCGCGCATCGGCTTCCGGCTCAATCCGATGATGAACCGCTTCCATGGCATGCGCGTCGATGAGGATACGCTGCCGATGTTCGAGTACGTCGTGCGTCGTGCCAATGCCCATGAGCTGGCCTATCTGCACCTGACCGAGCCGTATCTGCCGAACCAGCTCGACGGGGCGGTCGGCGCGATCGACGAAGTGGCACGCCATTTTCGCGACATCGCGACGATGGCGATCGTGACGAACGGCGGCTTCGACCAGGCGCGCGCGGAAGCTGCGCTCGCCGCGGGAATTTGCGATGCGGTCGCGTTCGGCCGCCCGTACATCTCGAACCCGGACCTCGTCGAACGCTTCCGCGCGGGCGCGCCGCTGAACGAGTGGGATGCCGATACCTTCTATCAGGGAGGCGACCGCGGGTATATCGACTATCCTACGCTCGGTGGATGACGAGTTTATGGCGATGAAATCGCTGTTTTTCGTGTTGTATCCACGTTCCGGGCAAATCCCCGGCGACCGCGACGGTGCTAGAATCCGCGCGGTAAAGCTGCAACTCTGTACCACACACACACCAATCGAGGATAAGCATGAACAAAGGTGAATTCGTCGAGGCCCTGGCCGACCGTCTGGATGTTTCCCGTGCGCAGGCCGACCGGGCCCTGTCGACCGTGCTGGATATCATCGTCGAGCGCATGGCTGCCGGCGAAAAAGTTGCCTTCACAGGCTTCGGCTCTTTCGAAGTGTCCGAGCGGGCGGCGCGTACCGGGCGGAATCCGCAGACCGGTGCCTCGATCAAGATCGCCGCGTCGCGCGTGCCGAAATTCTCGGCCGGCGCCACGTTGAAGACCGCCATCAACAGCAAGTAAGAACCGGCTTTTTCACGCCGAAACAGGACCCGGCGCCTTCTGGCCTCGGGTCCTCCGTTTTTCGTTCGTCGTTTTTCCCTTTCGCGAACACGGAAAATCGGGTACCATTCGCGTCGTTGTGCAATGCAGCAGTCGGCCTTTTTCCAGGTCTATCTCGCGGGATCAGGATTCCGCGGACCCAGCCGAGGGACTGTATCCACAGCCCCATCGCCTCCGACCCTCCCGTCGAACTCCATTCGTTCTTCTGATCGTATGGCATCGCGAATGCCGGTTGGTGCCGATGCGCGGTCGATTTTTCGCCTGTTTTCCCGGCGGAATCCGACCGGCCCAAGCCCATCGCGCGCTTGCCGCCACCGCGTCCCCTGTGGGACGGTGCGATGCTTTTTCATTTGCCCGTTCACCCGGGCAGCGATTCGGCACGACCATCCGTCGTGCCGGACATACAAGGAAGAATTCATGACGTTCCAGGAACTCGGCCTCCACGAAGCGCTGCTTCAAGCCATTGCAACCACCGGTTACACGGTCCCGACGTCGGTGCAGGAGCAGGCGATTCCCGCCGCGCTGGCCGGCGCCGACCTGATGGTGTCGTCGCATACCGGCAGCGGCAAGACCGCCGCGTTCACGCTTCCGAGCCTGCACCGCCTGATCGATCGCAAGCCCGCGCCCGGCGCCGGTCCGCGCGTGCTGGTGCTGACGCCGACGCGCGAGCTCGCGCAGCAGGTTGAAAAAGCGGTCAAGACTTACGCGCGCAACCTGCGTTATCTGAACACCGCGTGCCTCGTCGGCGGTGCGCCGTTCTTCGCCCAGGCGAAGCTGCTGTCGCGCCCCGTCGACGTCGTCGTCGCGACTCCGGGCCGCCTCATCGATCACCTCAACCGTCGCAAGCTCAAGCTGTCGGACATCGAAGTGCTGGTGCTCGACGAAGCTGATCGCATGCTCGACATGGGCTTCGTCGAGGACATCGAGACGATCGTCGCCGCGACGCCGGCGAGCCGCCAGACGCTGCTGTTCTCGGCAACGCTCGACGGCGTCGTCGGCAACCTCGCGCGCAAGATGACGCGCAATCCGCAGCGCATCGAGATCGCCGCGACGGTCGAGAACCGCGCGAACATCGAGCAGCGCCTGCTGATGGCCGACAACATCGTGCACAAGAACCGCTTGCTCGAATCGCTGCTCGGCGGCGACGACCTGCAGCAGGCCGTCGTCTTCACGGCGACCAAGCGCGGGGCCGAGGAAGTGTCGCTGAATCTGCAGGAAAAAGGCTTCTCGGCCGCTGCATTGCATGGCGACATGCACCAGACCGCGCGTAACCGCACGCTGGACAAGCTGCGTCAGGGCCGCATCGGCGTGCTCGTCGCGACCGACGTCGCGGCGCGCGGCATCGACGTCGCCGGCATCAGCCATGTGATCAACTTCGACGCGCCCCGCCAGGTCGAGGACTACGTGCACCGCATCGGCCGTACCGGTCGCGCCGGCCGCGACGGCATCGCGATCACGTTCTCGGGACCGCGCGAGATGGGCATCATCCGCGCGATCGAGCGCTTCACCGGCAAACCGCTCGCGGTGCACGTCATCGAAGGCCTCGAGCCGACGCAGCGCCCGTCGTCGCCGCGCCGTGCGCCGGGCGGTGGCAAGCCGGGTTTCGGCGGTCGTCCGGGCGGGTCGTCGTACGGCCGTGAAAGCCGCGACAGCCGTCCGGGCGCCGGCAAAGGCTGGTCGTCGGAGTCGCCGTCCGGAAACCGCGGCGGCTACGGTCGTGACGGGGGCGCCGGCCGCAGCGAAGGCAGCCGCTTCGGCGGCGACCGTCCGGACGGCGCGCGCCGTCCGCGTCCGGCGGCGCGCGGCTGAACGGCCGAGCGGGACGGCCAGCGGAGCCGTCCTTGGAGTGAAGGCGCGTCGCGGGCGAACTGCTCGCGCACCTCGGCGGGCGGCGGGCCGCTCGCTCGAGTGGTAGGCCGGAATGAAAAAAAAGCGCGGCACCGCGACAATGCGGTTCCGCGCTTTTTGCTTTTTTTGGTACCGCGCCGCGTCGGGTTCCCCGATTGCAGCGGTGTGCGTCGCGGCGGCGCCGGACCCCTGCTGCCGGGCGTCCGGCGCCGCCGGCTTCAGCTGCGGCCGGCGCTGACTTCGGTTGCGCGCAGCTGCGCCGCGAGCTTGTCGAGGACGCCGTTGACGAAACGGTGGCCGTCCGTGCCGCCGTAGCCTTTCGCCAGCTCGATCGCCTCGTTGATGATGACGCGATAGGGCGTGTCGAGATTGTGCTTGAGTTCGTGCGTCGCGAGCAGCAGGATGGCGCGCTCGACCGGCGACAGTTCATGCACGGCGCGATGGATGAATGGCGCGAACTCGGCCTGCAGGTCGTCGACGTTGTTCAGCGTGCCGCGCAGCAGGCTGATGAAGAGCTCGCGGTCGGCCTTGTCGAAGCCCGAGACCTGGCTGACATGCTCCTCGATGAGCGACATCGAGTTGGCCGAAAGCAGCCACTGGTAAATCCCCTGCAGCGCGAATTCGCGCGCCCGGCGACGGGCAGCCTTGCCGCTCATTGGAGCTGCTTCAGCAGCTTGGCCATCTCGATCGCGGTGCGGGCGCAGTCGGCGCCTTTTTCCTGCATCCGCGCGAGCGCCTGGTCGTCGTCTTCGGTCGTCAGCACGCCGTTGGCGATCGGCAGGCCGGTGTCGAGCCCGACCCGGTTGATGCCGCTGCCCATTTCGTTCGACACCAGCTCGAAGTGGTAAGTCTCGCCGCGGATCACCGCGCCGAGTGCGATCAGCGCGTCGAAGCGGTCGCTGCGCGCCATCGTCTGCAGCGTCAGCGGGATTTCCAATGCCCCCGGAACGGTGGCGATGCGCACCAGGTCCGGCGACACGTTCAGGCGCAGCAGCTCGGCCGTGCACGCCGACAGCAGGCCTTCACAGACGTCCTGGTTGAAGCGGCTCATGACGATGCCGACGCGCAAGCCGCGGCCGTCGAGGTCGGTTTCGAATTCGGGGATGTTGTCGTAACGGGCCATGTTCGATTCTTCAAAGACAAAAAAGCCGGCAGCACGGTCGCGATCGGCGACGGCTCCCGGCGGGGAGGCTCAGGGTAACACCGTCAGGGGCGCTCGACGAAGCCGGTGATCTCGAGGCCGAAGCCGGCCATGCTCGGGATCTTGCGCGGGCTGGCGAGAAGCCGCATCTTGCCGACTTTCAGGTCGCGCAGGATCTGCGCACCGACGCCGAAGAGGCGCGCGTCCCACTTCGCCGCGAGCGAGGTGTCGCCACGCAGGCCGGCGAGCAGCTCGCTGCCCGACTGCGGCCGATAGAGCAGCACGATGACGCCTTGTTCGGCTTCGGCCACGCTCGCCATCGCCTGATTGACCGGGAACGTGTGGCGGCCGCTTTCGGGATCGATGAAATCGACGACCGAGATCGGCTCATGCACGCGCACCAGGGTTTCGCGCTCGGGGCGGATTTCGCCGTGCGAGAGCGCGAAATGCACTTCGCCGGTCGTCTTGTCTTCGAACGCGGCGAGCCGGAAGCGGCCGTACGGCGTCTCGACGTCCTTCTCGGCGACGCGCTCGACCAGGTGCTCGTTCGCCGAGCGGTATTCGATCAGGTCGCGGATCGCGCCGATCTTCAGCCCGTGCTCTTTCGCGAATTCGACGAGATCCGGCAGCCGCGCCATCGTGCCGTCGTCCTTGAGGATCTCGCAGATCACCGACGCCGCTTCGAGCCCGGCCAGCGCGGCGAGATCGCAACCCGCTTCAGTGTGGCCGGCGCGGATCAGCACGCCGCCTTTCTGTGCCATCAGCGGGAAGATGTGGCCGGGCTGCACGATGTCGGCCGGCTTCGCATGGCGCGCGACGGCCGCCTGCACCGTGCGCGAGCGGTCGTGCGCGGAAATGCCGGTCGTGACGCCTTCGGCCGCCTCGATCGAAGTCGTGAACGCGGTGCCGTGCGGCGAACGGTTGTCACGCACCATCAGCTGCAGGTCGAGCTGGCGGCAGCGCGCTTCGGTCAGCGTCAGGCAGATCAGCCCGCGGCCGAATTTCGCCATGAAGTTGATCGCTTCCGGCGTCACGTGCTCGGCGGCGAGCACGAGGTCGCCTTCGTTCTCGCGGTCTTCCTCGTCGACGAGCACGACCATGCGGCCGGCGCGGATGTCCTCGATGATCTCGGTGATCGGGGCGAGCGCGCTCATTGGGCGGACTCCTCGCGCCACGCGAGCATGCGTTCGACGTAACGGGCGATGAGGTCGATTTCGAGATTGACGCGGCTGCCGGCGGCGAGCTGCTTGAGATTGGTCACGGCGACGGTGTGCGGGATCAGGTTGATCGAGAATTCGCGGCTTTCGACGCGATTCACCGTCAGGCTCACGCCGTTGACGGTGACCGAACCTTTCTTCGCGATGTAGCCGGCGAGCGCCGCGGGCGCCCGGATCACGAGGTCGTGGCTCTCGCCGACCGGCGTGAAGCTCACGACTTCACCGACGCCATCGACGTGGCCGGTGACCAGATGGCCGCCGAGCCGGTCCGCGAGGCACAGCGCCTTCTCGAGATTGACTTCGTTGCCGACCGTATCGAGGCCGGTCGTGCAGTTCAGCGTTTCACGCGACACGTCGAACTGCACGCGGCTGCCGTCGAGCGCGACGACGGTCAGGCAGACGCCGCTGTTCGCGATGCTGTCGCCGATCTGCACGTCGGCAAGGTCCAGCCCGTCGGCATCCACGGTCAGGCGCACGCCGTCCTGGAGAGGTTCGATACGTTCGATTCGGCCGCAGGCGGCCACGATTCCGGAAAACATGATGGAAGGACGGGCAAGTGGGGAAGCAGCGATTGTAGGCGAAAGTGGGCGAAAAACGGTGGATTGCCCATCGCTTCCCGCCGCGGCCTTCGCGCGCCGGGTTCAGCGCAGGGCGCGGTCGAGCAATTCGCCGAACGGTTCCGCCGCCATGAATCCGACGACGCGCAGGCCATCGCGCTCCTTGCCGTCGCGATCGAAGAAGATCGTTCCGGGCGGCCCGAACAGCGTGAAACGCTTCAGCAGCGCCTTGTCGTCGGCGCTGTTCGCGGTGACGTCGGCCTTCAGCAGCAGCATGCGCTCCATGCGCGCCTGCACCGCGCCGTCGCTGAACGTGAAGCGCTCCATCTCCTTGCACGACACGCACCAGTCGGCGTAGAAGTCGAGCATCACCGGCCGGTCGGCGGCCGCGAGGCGTGCGTCGAGCTCGGCGATGGAGGCGACTTTCTCGAAACGCGGCGCAGTCGCGACAGGCGCCGACGCTTGCGCCCGCAGGACCGCGAGCGGCTGCAGCGGGTCGCGCGAGCCCGCCAGCGCGCCGACGAACATCGCCGCCCCGGCGATCAGCATGATGACGCCGGTGCCTTTCCAGAAGCGCGCCCAGCCTTTCGCGTGCGCCGGCAGCGGGTCGATCGCGTGCAGGAAGATGCCCGAGAACAGCAGCAGCGCCGCCCACGCGAGCATCGTCACGAGCGCCGGGACGACCGGCGTCAGCAGCCACACCGCGACGCCCAGCAGCATCACGCCGAACGCTTTCCTGACGCCTTCCATCCACGGGCCGACTTTCGGCAGCACCGAGCGCGCGGCGACGCCGACTGCGATCAGCGGCGCGCCCATGCCGAGCGCCATGACGAACAGCGCGACGCCGCCGAGCGTCGCGTTGCCGGTCTGCGCGATGTAGAGCAGCGCCCCGGCGAGCGGCGCGGCGACGCACGGCCCGACGATCAGCGCCGACAGCACGCCCATGATTGCGACGCCGCCGAGACTGCCGCTTTTCTGGTGGTTCGCGGTCGAGCTCAGGCGGCTTTGCAGCGCGCTCGGCAGTTGCAGCTCGTAGAAGCCGAACATCGACAGCGACAGCAGCACGAACACCAGCGCGAAGGTGCCGAGCACCCACGCGTTCTGCAGCGCCGCCGACAGCAGCGTGCCGGAGATGCCCGCCGCGACGCCGGCCGCCGCATAGGCCGCCGCCATGCCGAGCACGTACACGAGCGACAGCGCGAAAGCGCGTCGGCGCGAGATGTGATGGCCGTGGCCGACGATGACGCCCGAGATGATCGGGATCATCGGAAACGTGCAGGGCGTGAACGCGAGCAGCAGGCCGAAGCCGAAGAAGCTCAGCAGGATCAGCGGTACGCTCGCGTCGCGCAGCAGGCCGGCGATGCGCCCGCTTTCGTCGCCGCTCGGCGCTGTGCCGGAGCCTGCGCCGACGGCGTTGCCGGGCGACAGGAAGCGGTCGATGAGGCTGCCGCCGGCCGCGACCGGCGTCGCGGTCAGATCGATGTCGGTGCTCTGCTGCAGCGGCGGGTAGCAGATGCCGCCGTCCCAGCAGCCCTGGCTCGTCGCGGTCAGGCGGAACGCGGTGACGCCGTCGGCGGCGGTGACCGGCAGCAGGATGCGGATCCTGTCGCGGTACGTTTCGACATCGCCGAAGAATTCGTCGTGCCTGATCTTGCCCGGCGCGCGCTCCGGCGTGCCCAGCTGAACGGTCGGCGGGTCGGCGGTGAACTTGAACTTGTCGCCGTAAAGGTAGTAGTCGCCGGCGATGTCGAAGGTGATCTCGACGGTTGCGGGATCGAGCGCGCGGGCGGCGAAGCGGAAAGCTTTTTCGGGTTCGATCGGGCTGCCTTGCGCGAACGTCGGCGGGAGCAGGGCCAGCAGGCTGGCCAGGGCGGCCAGCAGTAACAGGAGACGGCGCATCGGTTCGGAAAAGGTGTCGGAATTAGTCGGATTCTGGGGCATGGCCGGCTGCGGCGCCTGAACCGGGATCAAGCCGTCCGAAGATGACGCGCTGCGCGGTCACGGGGCCGGTCTGCGTCCGGTGGGTGCCAGAGCCGTCTCTGCGGCCACCCAGTCGAGATAAGCAGGCAGGCCCCGCACAACAGGGACCGCGATGATCTCCGGAAGTTCGTACGGATGCGCGGCGCGCACCGCGGCTTCGAGCGCCGCGTAGCGGTCCGCGCTCGTCTTGATGAGCAACGGAACTTCGGCCGCCTCTTCGATCGCGTCGTGCCAGCGATAAACGGACCGGCACGGCGCAAGCAGGTTCACGCACGCGGCAAGCCGGTTTTCGACGAGATGCGAGGCGAGCGCACGCGCACTCGCCTCGTCGGGAAGATTCGTCAGGACGACCAGCACGTCGTTCATCCGCGGTTCCACTCCGGTCAACTTTCGGCAGCCGGCTTGACCAGCGTCACCGGGATCGCGGAACGCTTCAGCACCTCGTGGGCGACCGAGCCGAGCACCATCTGCAGCAGCGCGGTACGCCCGTGCGAGCCCATGACGATCTTGTCGAAGCCGTGTTCCTGCGCGTAGCGGATGACCGTGTCGGCGACATGGCCGACCGCGATGTGATGAGTGTAGGGAACGCCGGCTTCGTCGAGGAGGCGGCGTGCGGGCGCGAGCGCCACGAGCCCTTCGTCGCGATGGTAATCCTCGAGTTCCTCGGGGCTGACGAACAGGCGCGCATGGCCCGAATCGATCGGAATCTGCACGTTGAGGAGGTGGATGTCGAGCTGCGCGTCGCTGCGATAGAGCGCCAGCACGTGCGCCACGGCGCGGTTCGCGTTGTCCGATCCATCCACGGGTACGAGCACTTTCATCATCGCCATCGCAATCTCTCCTTCACTTGGCGCCCGGGCGCCCGGCGTGCGGGTCGTCGACGGGCAGTTCGACCAGCGGCGGCGGTGCCGCGCCGCGCCGGGCGAGCCAGCTGCCGAGCACGACGACGAACCCGGCGGCAAACGCCGACGTCGCATAGTGCAGCCACGACGGCATCTTTTCCACCCACGGCCTCACCGTCACGTCTCCAACCAGCATGCCGCCGGCGATCCAGCCGAGCAGCGCCGCGCCGAGCGTGATGACGGCCGGGAAGCGATCCATCAGCTTCAGCACGAACTTGCTGCCCCAGACGATGATCGGGATGCTGACGACGATGCCGAACACCACCAGCCCGAGATCGCCTTTCGCCGCGCCGGCCACCGCGATGACGTTGTCGATGCTCATGACCGCATCGGCGATGACGATCGTGCGGATCGCGCCGAGCAGGTGCGGCGCGCCTTCGACGCCGGCGTGGCTGTCGCCTTCCTCGGGCTGCATCAGCTTGACGCCGATCCACAGCAAGAGCAGCGCGCCGACGATCTTCAGGAACGGCAGTTCGAGCAGCTGCAGCGCGAAGAAGATCAGCACGATGCGCAGCCCGATCGCGCCGATGACGCCCCACGCGATGCCCTGGTTGCGCTGGTGCTCGGGCAGCTTGCGGCACGCGAGCGCGATGACCACCGCGTTGTCGCCGCCGAGCAGGATGTCGATCGCGATGATCTGCAGCACCGACACCCAGAATGCGCCGTCGGTCATGAATTCGAACACGTAGGAACTCCTTGCTGATGGGGTCGGTCGGCGTCGCCTGCCGCTCCGTGGCCGCTATGTTCCGCACGCTTCCCGCGCTTGGCAAGCCGTATATGCCGCAACAGTGCGCTGCGAAGGCGCGCGGAACTTCGGCGCGGCCCGCCGTTCAGACGGTGCGGCGCTGCCGCGCGTTGCACGGGTCCGAGGCTACGAAGCGCCGCACTTTCCGATGCCGCCATCCGTTTTCGACATCCTCGCCGAACAGCGGATCGCCGAAGCGATCCGGCGCGGCGAATTCGACAACCTGCCCGGCGCGGGACGCCCCCTTCACCTCGACGACGAACCGCTGGTGTCGCCGGAACAGCGGATGGCGAACCGGATACTGAAGAATGCCGGCTTCGCGCCGGCCGAAATCATGCTACGCCGCGAGATCGCGGCGCTGCGCGGGCAACTGGCCGACAGCGACGGCAGCGAGCGTGACGACATCCAGCCGCGCCTCGCCCGGCTGGTCGCGGCGCTCGGCATGATGACGCGTCGGTGACCGGCGCCGTTGCGGCGATCCGGGAGCCGGAAAGTCAGGGCAGCTTGACCGCCTCGATGTTCGCCTTCGCGCCGATCCCCAACGTTGTCGGCAGCGACACGTAATGGGCGCGGCTCGTGACGTTGTCGTCGTGGACCGCGAAGCCGACGTTATACACGCCGCCTTCGGCCAGCGCCTTGTCGTCGCTGTTCGCGAGGCCGAGCGGGCGGACGATGACGACGGTCCAGACGCCGTCCTGCCAGCTGCCCGAAGCCTTGTTGTCGGCCGCCGAACCGCTCGCCTGCGCCGCGCTGACGACATACTGCGGCAGCATGTCGCCTTCCTTCCAGCCGGCGCCGGCGTCGAACGGCACGGCGTTGCCGCCTTGGACGAGGATGTGTTCCTTTTTGGACAGCTGCTCGGCGGTGACGGCCTTGTCACCGGCTTTCGCCGCGTCGAACATGAACTTCGGCTGCTTGGTTTCCTTGTCGAGGTTCGACGCGAACGGATTCTTGCCGGCGTCGAAATTGCGGTATTCGAGGACGTAGCCGTCGTCGGCCATGCCGACCGGATTGCTGCGGTGCGCGCGCCACTGGATCAAATCAACGAAGCTGCCGGCGGCCTTGAGGCGCTCGATCTCGGCGAGCGGCTTGCCGGTCTTCCAGTCGGACGGGTCGGTGCGCGTGGCCGGCAGGTATTTGCGCACGTCGGTTTTCCCGATCGCCGTCAGCAGCGGGTTGGCCGCCACTTCGTCGCTGCTCGCCTGCCCGCGCGTGTCGCGCTCGCCATCGTGGCACGTCAGCCAGCACCCCTGCTCGGCGAACAGCGGCACCTTGCCGTCGTCGAGCATGACCGACACGCGGTCTTCGTAGATCGCCGGCTGCTTGCCGTCGCGGACGTCCTGCTTCAGGCGCGGGCCGCCGTACGCTTTCCACTCCTTGCCGTCGAAACGGTAATACGGGTATTCGACGCCGGGGCCCGCACCTTGCGTTTTCCACTGCAGGCGAAGGTACGCGTTTCGCGTATCGTAAGCGGCCTGGACGGTCAAGTCGACGTGTCCTTTCTTGCCCTCGATCGCCGCGGGCTCGAGCGGGCCGCTCTTCACCAGCTTGGCGCCGAACTGCTCTTCCTCGTTCTCGTGGCAGTCGATGCAGCTCTGGCCCTTTTTGATCCCCGTCTTGCCTTTGTGCGCGGTCTGCATCCACCCGTACGTCGTCAGTCCCGGGTAGAACAGCGTGATCTCTTCGGCCGGAACTTTCGACCAGTCGATCGTCGCCGGATCGGCGGCGCTCGAAGGCCCGGCGGTAAGAGCGGCGCAGATCGCAGTCAGTGCCAGCTTGTTCATGGCGTTTCCTGTTCGTGAGGGCGGTTCGGGCGCCCGGCTGTGCGTGCGGCTGCCGGAATATGCCGAGCAGCATAATACCGATCCTGCCGGGGCGACAGATTGATGACGACTGCGTTGGTCCAGGGCAGCCGGCGCGGTGTCAACGAGCTGCGTCAGCGCTACTTGAGAAGCCGCCGCCGCGTCAGCGCAAGCGCCAGCCAGAAGGCTGCGGCGCCGTAGCCGGCGATGACCGACAGATGCAGGGCGACGTTCTCCGGCAGCCGTCCGAGCAGCAGCGGGCGCGCGAGTTCGATCGCGTGCGTCAGCGGCAGCAGCGTCGCGGCGGCACGCAGCGCGGCGGGGAGCTGTTCGATCGGGAAGAACACCCCCGACACCAATGTCATCGGCGTGATGAACAGCGTGAAGTAATACATGAAGAAGTCGTAGCTCGGCGCGAGCGCCGTCATCACCAGGCCGAGCGCGGCGAACGCGAGGCCGACGAGGAAGATCAGCGGCAGCAGCCACAGCACGTAACGGGTGTCGACGAGCGCGAAGGCCGAGATCACGAGCAGGATCGCGGCGCCCGACAGCAGCGCTTTCGACGCCGCCCACACCAGCTCCGCGAACACGACGTCGTCGAGGTCGATCGGCGCGTTCATGATCGCTTCCCAGGTCTTCTGCACGTGCATGCGCGAGAAGCCGGAATACAGCACTTCGAACGACGCCGCGTTCATCGTCGAATAGCACACCATGCCCGCGGCGAGAAAGCTGATGTAGCGTACGCCGCCGACTTCCGGCACCAGCATGCCGATGCCGAAGCCGAGGCCGAACAGGTAGATCACCGGATCGGCGAGGTTGCCGAGCACCGACGGCAGCGCGAGCTTGCGCCAGACGAGGAAGTTGCGCCGCCATACCGGGATGAAGCGGGGCGACAGCTGCGGCGCGCGCCAGGGATTCGCTGAAGTCGGCATCGATTGCGCTCCGCTCAGTCCCTGAGCTCGCGCCCGGTGAGCTTGAGGAACACGTCTTCGAGGTTC
Source organism: Azoarcus sp. PA01 (assembly GCA_001274695.2). Taxonomy (NCBI): domain Bacteria; kingdom Pseudomonadati; phylum Pseudomonadota; class Betaproteobacteria; order Rhodocyclales; family Zoogloeaceae; genus Azoarcus; species Azoarcus sp. PA01. The sequence continues at coordinate 1,864,168 of LARU01000002.1, forward strand.
GCCGGGCGGTGCAGGTAACGCAGGCCGGTCTGCGCGGACAGGTGCGCGAGCAGCGGCGTCGCGTCCTCGACGTAGCAGAAGGCGGTCTCGCCGCTGACTTCGAAGCGCTCGGCGAACGCTGCCGCGTGGCGTGCGGCCCACGCTTCGGCGCCGCCCGCGCCGCCGCCATTCCAGTCGCCATAGACCTCGACGACCTGCGGCTCGATCTGCGCGGCGATGACATCGCGCGGGCTGCCTTCGGTCAGCAGGCGTCCGGCGTCGAGAATCGCGAGGCGGTCGGCGAGGCGCTCGGCCTCGTCCATGAAATGGGTCGTCAGCAGGATCGTCGTGCCGGCGCGGATCAGGTGCTTGAGCCGCTCCCAGATCAGGTGCCGCGCCTGCGGGTCGAGACCGGTCGTCGGCTCGTCGAGGATCAGCAGGTCGGGGCGGTTGACGAGCGCGCGCGCGAGCGTCAGGCGCCGCTTCATGCCGCCCGACAGCGCCTGGATGCGCGCGTCGCGCTTGCCTTCGAGGCCCGCGAACGCGAGCAGCTCCGGGATGCGCGCGCGGATCGCCGCTTCGTCGAGGCCGAAATAGCGGCCATAGACGATCAGGTTCTCGGCGCACGTGAAATCGGGGTCGAGGCTGTCTTGCTGCGGCACGATGCCGACGCGCATGCGCGCTTCGCGTGCGCGCGCCGGCACGGGCAGGCCGGCGAGGCGGATCTCGCCGGCGGACGGCGCGGTGAGGCCGAGCGCGCAGCGCAGCGTCGTCGTCTTGCCCGCGCCATTCGGGCCGAGCAGCGTGAAGCATTCGCCGCGTCGCAACTCGAGGTCGATGCCGGCGACGACTTCGGTGGCGCCGTAGCGCTTGCGCAGGCCGCGGATCGACAGCGGCGAAGCCGGCGAGCGGCTCGCGAGCGTCACGGGACGATCCGCCTGCATCGGCGCTCCGCAGAAGTCCGTTGTCGCAAAACGCCCTAGATCCTCACCCCACCGGGGGCTTGGTGTCGGCGAAACTCGAGCGGTCGAACAGGCGTTCGGCGAGCGCCGTCAGTGCGGGGTGGGCGGTGCGCCAGTCGTAGTCCGGATGGCGCAAGTCGAGATAGGCCAGCGCCGCGCCGACCGCGATGTCGCCGAGCGTCAGGCTGTCGCCGTGCAGCCAGTGGCGCCCGCTCGCGCGCCGCTCGAGCTCGTCGAGCGACCGGCCGATCTTGCCCGTCTGGTGCGCGATCTCGTCGTCGCTGCGCTTCGCCTCGGGACGGCGCGATTCGAGCACCATCGCGACGGCCGCATCGGTGATGCCGTCGGCGAGCGCCTCGATCTGCCGCACCCGCACCGCCGCGATCGGTTCGCGCGGCAGCAGGTGCGGCGCGACGTTGAGGGTTTCGAGGTAGCCGGCGATGACCGGCGAATCGAAGAACACTTCGCCGCCGTCGGTGAGCAGCGCCGGTACTTTGCCGAGCGGATTGACGGAAGGGATGCGCGTGTTGACTTCCCACGGTGAATCGACGACGAGCTCGAACGGCAGCCCTTTTTCGGCGAGGATGATGCGGATCTTGCGCGCGTACGGGCTGGTCAGCGAGGCGAAAAGCTTCATGAGGTCGATCTCCTTGATAGCGGGTGCGCGGCCACCGGTCAGCGCGGCGCCCACGCGCGCGCGATGATGTCGCGGATCAGATGCAGCTTGCCGTGGAAGAAATGGTCGGCACCGGGGACGACGACGATCGGCAGTTCCTGCGGTCGCGCCCAGTCGAGCACGTTCGCCAGCGCGACGTTCTCGTCCTCGGCGCCGTGGATCACCAGCGTGTCTTTCGGCACCGCTTCGGTCGTGTAGCTGCGCGCACCGTGCACTTTGCCGGTCGCCGTGCCGACGAGCACGATGCGCTCGGCCGGCGTCATGCTGTCGGCGAGCCGCTTCGCGACCCGTGTCTGGACGAAGGCGCCGAACGAGAACCCGCCCAGCGCGATCGGCAGGCTGCCCCAGCGCGACTGCGCCCACGCGATCACCGCCAGCATGTCCTCGGTCTCGGCGTCGCCATGATCGTGCGCGCCTTCGCTCTTGCCGACGCCGCGGAAGTTCGGCCGGACCGTCGCGTAGCCGAGCTCGCGCAGGCTGCGCGCGAGCGTGTGGGCGATCTTGTTCGTGTTCGCGCCGCCGAACAGCGGGTGCGGATGGCACACCAGCGCGAGGCCGCGGATTTTTTCGGGGACGTCGATCAGCGCCTCGATCGCGCCGTCCGGGCCGCGCAGCAGCGCGCTTTCGCTCGCGTGCGCCCGGGTCATGCGGCGTCCGGCAGGCGCAGGCGCGTTACGATGCGTCCATGGACGAGATGCTCGTCGATGATCTCGTCGATGTCTTCCTTGTCGATGTACGTGTACCAGACGTTGTCGGGGTACACGACGAGCACCGGGCCTTCGTCGCAGCGGTCGAGACAGCCCGCCTTGTTGATGCGGATCTTGCCGCGGCCCTTGAGGCCGAGCGCTGCGATGCGGTCCTTCGCATACGTCTGCATCCCGGTCGCGTTGTGGTTGTTGCAGCAGGTGTCGCCGGGTTCGCGCTGGTTGCAGCAGAAGAAAACGTGGTGCTTGAAGTAGCTCATCGACGGTCTCCGGTCGGGGAAAGTGGCCGGCGCCGCATCGCCGGACCGACTTCGGGCCGATTATAGCTGCGTGACAATCATCCCCGCGCGGTTCAGCGTCCGGCCAGGTGTTCGCCGCGCCACAGGCCGATCGCGGACAGGTAGGACAGCGCGAGAAACGGCCACAGGTTCGCGGTGAGCCGCGTCAGACCGTGGAAGTTGAGGAAATTTCCGTGCTGCAGCGACGCCAGCCCGAGCGTGAAATACGGGTTGTCGGGGAGCAGGTTCGTCAGCGTCGTCGCCGCGAGCATCGTCACGCCCGCGAGCGCGTGCTGGTGCAGGCGCGGCAGCATCAGCGCTGTGGCGAGCAGCGGCACGCCGTACAGCAGCCCGCGCGTGGTGCCGGGAGTGAGCCACACCAGCGCCGCGTCGTGAGCGAAGAACGACGCGGTCGCGACGGCTTTCGCGGCGAGCCCGAGCAGCAACAGCAGCGCGATCGGCAGCGGGCCGGCCCCCTGCATCATGCAGCGGCCGAAGAGGCCGACCGCGACGAGGCTCACGGCGACGACGACCGATTCGAGCAGGATGAAGCGTTCCGGGTCGAAATGCAGCGGCGTCGGCAGGCCGAGCAGCTGGCGCAGGTCGCCGCTGCCGAACAGCAGGCTGTCGGGCACGAGCTGCGCGAGCAGCCACAGGCCCAGCAGCATCAGGCCGAGGTCGCCCGAGTGGCCGGGAATGATGCGTTCGGAGCGCCAGCGGTGCAGCCAGCCGCGCTCGTCGAACAGCGCATGGCCCCAGCGCACGCCGGCGAGCGCGCCGATCAGGCCGCCGAGCACATTGAAGCCGAAGTCGATGTTCGACGACACGCGGGTCGGCAGGAAATTCTGCGTGACTTCCATCGACAAGCTCAGCGCGCCGGCGATCAGCGTCGCGACGACGACCGCGCCCGCGCGCCCGAGGCGCTCGGGCAGCGCCGGCGCGAGCACGAAGCCGAACGGCACGAAGCCGAGCAGGTTGAGCGCGAGATCGGCAAAGCGGAAATATTTCGGCCACGGCGCGAACAGGAAGTCCAGGGGTGGCAGCCCCGTCGGCTTCCACCCGGCGAGCGGGTGCAGACAGGCGTAGACGATCAGCAGTGCGTACGCGAAAGCGAGGTGGCGCGGCAGAGCGGGGACGGCGCGCGCGGCGGGCATCGGCAGGTCCGGGCGAAGAATCTGGGAAGTCGATTCTAGCCCGGACGCGGGGGCGGGGAGTTTGCCCCGCGGCAGCGGATCAAACGATGGGCGTCAGGCGGCTGTCCGCACCGCGGTGGCGCGTCAGCGGATTGAGCCGGCGCAGCACGCTCGCCGGCGCATATTCTTTCTGCAGCGCGTCCCAGTCCACCGCATCGAGCGTGTTCTTCACCAGCAGGCCGAGGTCGGTGTCGCCTTCGGTCAGCAGCCGCCGGCCGAAGAACAGCGTATCGGCATCTTCCTCGCGCAGCGCGAGCGCAAGGTAGTCGCGGACGTTCGCGGTCAGCGTCAGGTCGGGCGTGGCGCGCCCGGACAGCGGACGAAAGCCGCGCGCGTCGAGCGTGAAGTCGAGCGTCAGCCCGGCGTCGCGGACCTTGATGCGCAGGTGCCGGCCGGTCAGCGGTTCGAGGTTCTCGCGCGGCAGGATGCGCCCGAGCGCGAGGTTCAGCGCGGTCGTCAGGGCGAACGTCGGCGGGCGCTGCGGCAGGCGGGCGGCAAGGCGCGCGAGCGGCGCGGGCAGCGTGAAGGCCGGGAGGCGAAGCGTGGTCATCGGGAGGGGCTCCAGGAAAGCGGATTCAGGATGGCACGTATTGTTCCACACCCGGGCGGCCGTGCCAGAAACCGTTGCATGGCGCTTCGACCATCCATTCGGCGCTGCGACGGAACGCTTCGTGCGGGTCGAGCTGCCCGTCGGCCGATTCGCGGAACAGTTCCAGCACCCGGATCGTATGCTCGCCCTGCGGACTCACGCGCACGACCTGCGCCGAATGCCGCACCGACGCGAGGTCGGCGAGCAGGTTATGCACGCGCGCCGATTGCGTCTGCACGCCGTTGAGCGTCAGGAACGGTTCGCCTTCGCGCGTGCGCAGCACCAGGCCGTCGCTCATGCCGAGGCAGCGGAATTCGCAGGTGTCCTTCTGCAGGTTGAAGTGGCGCGCGGTGAAGCAGCGCGCCGAATGCGCGAGCGGCAGGCGGCCCCACGCGAGCACTTCGGTCTCGATCTGCGGCGCGTCCGAAGCGAGCAGCTCGGCGAGCACCGCGCCGGACATTTCGGGCGGCGCGACCCAGCGCGTCGCGCCCGAGTCGGCCAGCAGGCCGAGCGTCGGCGGGTTGAAGATGTTCAGCGTCGGCCCGGCGATCCAGTCACGCCGGCCGGCACCGGCCAGCAGGTGCACCGCCGACATGTCGTTCGCCTCGACACGGAAATCGGCTTCGGCGACGATGCGGCGCAACGCCTTCAGGTCGGATTCCGATTCGATCAGCGACTGCGACGACAGCACGACTTCCTTGCCGGCCGCTCGCAGCATCGCGGCGACTTCGAACCAGTCGTCGAGGCGCAGCTCGTGGCGGCGCGAGCACACGGTCTCGCCGACATAGACGACGTCGGCCGGACTGTCGGCGACCTGCGCATAGAAGTCGAGCGTCGCCTGGCGCGACCAGTAATAAAGCAGAGGTCCGAGAGCGAGTTTCAGCGGGTTCATCGCGTTCATTTCCATGGCCGGTAGTACGCGCCGAGCGTATGGCTGCGGCCTTCGGAGACTTTGTCGAGCTCGGCGATCCACGCCGGCTGGACGCGGAAGCTGTCCGCGTCGCGCATCACGCGGTCGAGCGCTTCGCGCCACACGCGCGTGACCTGCGCGACGTAGGCGGGGCTTCGCTGGCGGCCTTCGATCTTGATCGCGCGAATGCCGGCGCGCGCGAGGTCGGGGAGCAGCTCGAGCGTGTTGAGGCTGGTCGGTTCCTCGATCGCGTAGTAGGTCTCGCCGTTCACGTCGAAGCGGCCTTTGCACAGCGTCGGGTAGCCGGCGCGTTCGCCGTCGTCGAAGCGGTCGATGAGAATGCCGTTGAGCCGCGTTTCCATCCCTTTCGGGGTCTGTTCCCAGCGCACGTGCTTGCCCGGCGAGCATGCGCCGTTGCAGTTCGGCGATTCGCCCGTCGCATACGCGGACAGCGCGCAGCGCCCTTCGACCATCACGCACAGCCCGCCGAAGCCGAACACTTCGATCTCGACGCCGGTATGCGCGATGACCTGCTCGACCTGCGCCAGCGACAGCACCCGCGGCAGCACTGCGCGCTGGATGCCGAAGCGTTCGGCGTAGAAGTTGACCGCTTCGTAGCTCGTCGCGGAACCCTGCACCGACAGGTGCAGGCGCAGCTGCGGATGGGTTTTCTGCGCATACGCCATCAGCCCCGGGTCGGCGAGGATCACCGCGTCGATGCCCAGGTCGGCGGCGCGGTCGATCGCCGCAGTCCACGCCGCCCAGTTGCTCGCCTGCGGATAGGTATTGAGCGCGAGCAGCACTTTGCGCCGGCGGTCGTGCGCGTAGCGCACGCCTTCGCGCATCGCGTTGGCGTCGAAATTGAGCCCCGTGAAGTTGCGCGCGTTGGTCGCGTCCTTGAAGCCGAGATAGACGCAATCGGCGCCGTGGTCGACGGCCGTCTTCAGCGCCGGCAGGCTTCCTGCCGGGCAGACGAGTTCTATTCTGGAATTGGAGGTCATGGAGGGGGCTGGGGAAAAAAGCCTCGCAACCATAGTGCGACTCGCCCCGCACCGCGTTGACCGGGGTCAAGGGCGCGGCCGGCTGGCCGGCTATAAATCCGGCGATCAAATAGAGCCGTTCGCCCGGAGCTTGTCGAAGGGCGATAGCGGGGCTTCGACACGCCTGTCCTGAGCTTGTCGAAGGGCTCAGCCCGAACGGTATCTGGCTGCCGGTTCAATAAAGCTGCCGGGAAGGGGCGCCGGGGCCCGCGGTGCCCGTCGCCCCGCGAGGATCACTTCGCGGCGTTCGGGAAGAACAGCTGCTCGCCGTCGATCTTGTACGCGGCGATCGCCTGCTGGCCGGCCGGCGAGACGATCCAGTCGATGAACTGCTGGCCGAGCTCGCGCTTGACGTGCGGGTGCTTCGCCGGATTCACGAGCATCACGCCGTACTGGTTGAAGAGGCGCTGGTCGCCTTCGACGGCGATCGCGAGATCCTGGCGGTTCCTGAACGACAGCCACGTGCCGCGGTCGGCGAGGAGGTACGCGCCGAGCGACGCCGCCATGTTCAGCGCCGGCCCCATCCCCGAGCCCGAGTCGCGGTACCACGGCCCTTTCGCCTGCTCGAGGTCGATGCCGGCGAGCTTCCACAGTCGCAGTTCGGCCGCGTGCGTGCCGCTCTTGTCGCCGCGCGACACGAACGGCGCCTGCGCGGTCTCGATCTTCTTCAGCGCGGCGACGATGTCGTGCGCGCCGGCGACCTGCGCCGGATCGCTTTTCGGCCCGACGAGGACGAAGTCGTTGTACATGACGTCGTGGCGCCCGATGCCGTGGCCTTCGGCGACGAATTTCTCCTCGGCGGCGCGGTCATGCACGAACACGACGTCCGCATCGCCGCGCCGCGCCGTGTCGAGCGCCTGCCCGGTGCCGAGCGCGACGACGCGCACCTCGATGCCCGACTGCTGCTCGAACGCCGGCAGGATATGGCCGAACAGGCCCGACTGCTCGGTCGAGGTCGTCGACGCGACGATGATGAACCGGTCGCCGGCGTGCGCGGCGAGGCCGAGCATGCAGGCGAAAGCGGCCAGCAGGAAGCGAAACAGAGCTGCCATGAAGAATCTCCGTGAAAAGAAATGCCGGTCAAAGCCCGAAATCGCGCGCCAAACAGCGCGCATCTGCACGGTGTTGTACCAAAGCTGCAGCGAGCCGGCCAGCGCGATGCGAAGGTGCGCACTGCCACTTCGGCAAATTCATGCATAAGTACAACGGCATCGCCGGCGCGATTTCTCGCTGCATTTCGCCGGCCTGGCGGCGGCCTCCGGTTGCGGCCCGGTAACGGATTCTCCGCTCTGGCAAAAATGACTGTTGCTTCTTGTCGGGGGTGAAAGTGTTGACCCGGCGAGCACGGCCTTTGCGCGGGCGCGGCGTGAAAGTCGCCGCAGCGTTTTCGGGTAAGCTTTTCCGATGAGCGTGAAACTCGAATACCGTTTCGTCGCCGGCGTGGCCGCGGCGCCGGACGTCGTCCTGCAGCTGCAGAATCCGCTGCTGGCGATGCTCGACGCGATCCGCGTGCAAGGATCGATCGGCAAGGCGGCGACGCAGCTCGGGCTGTCATACCGTCACCTGTGGGGCGAGCTGAAGAAGCACGAGGGGATTTTCGGCCAGGCGCTGCTCGCCAGCGGCCAGGGCCGGGCGGCGCGCCTGTCGGCGTTCGGCGAACGCCTGCTGTGGGCGGAAAAGCGCATCCTCGCGCGCCTGCTGCCGCAGGCCGAGAGCCTCGCCGGCCAGCTCGACCGCGAACTGTTGCTGGCCGTCGATCCGGGGCTGGCGCTGCTGCCGGCCTGCGCGAGCCACGACCTGCTGTTCGGCGTGCTGCGGGAGTCGCTGCTGCGCGGCGCGCGCGTGCTGCTCGATGTCGAATATGTCGGCAGCACGCGCGCGCTCGAACGCCTCAATGCCGGTCTGTGCACCGTCGCAGGGATCCACCTGCCGCTCGATGACGAGCGGCTGTGCCGACGCGGCTCGCGGATCCACCTCGCCCTCGGGCGCGAACTGCGGCTCGGCACGCACAAGATGATCCGCTTCGCCCGCCGCGAACAGGGGCTGATCGTCGCGCCCGGCAACCCGCTCGGGCTGATTTCGCTGAACGACCTCGCCAGAGCCGGCGTGGTGTTCGTCAATCGCCTGCAGGGGTGCGGCACGCGGCTGATGTTCGACGAACTGCTCGCACGCGCCAACGTGTCACCGACGGCAGTCGCCGGCTACGACACCGAGGAGCCGACCCATCTGTCGGTCGCGGCGAACGTCGCAGCTGGCCGCGCGAGCTGCGGCTTCGGTCTGCGCGCCGCGGCCGCGCGCTTCGGCCTCGATTTCGTGCCGCTCGCGCACGAACAGTATTTCCTCGTATGCCTCAAGGACGCGCTCGACACGACGGCAATGGAGGCGGTCATCGGCGTGTTGCGCAGCGCGGATTTTCGGCAGCTGGCCGGGACGGTGCCCGGTTATGACGCCGAAGCCGCGGGCGAGATCGTGTCGCTGCGGCGTACGCTGCCCTGGTACAAGTAGCGCGGCAGGCGCGGCCCGTGCCGCATCGCGGCCGCGCCGATGCCCGCCGCTCCCCGCGGGGCTACGCCGGCGGGCAGCTCGTCCGCCTTGCCGCGACGATTTCGCCGCGAGTCGTCAGCGTTGCGTCGCTTCGTGCCACAGCCTGCCCACGAGCCGCTTCGCGAGCACCGGTGTTGCGCGGCGGCGGTACGGCACGCTGACCGTCGTCGTTTCCATCGGCTGGATCGTGCGCTTGAGCTGGCGTTCGATCGTCGCGAGCGCGGCGTCGTCGAGCGGTTGCCCGGCGAGCGCGTCGAGGCCGCCGACGAGTTCGGGCCGTGACGACACGCCGGTGCAGGCGAGGCGCAGCTCGCCGATCGCGTCGCCGTCGCGGCGCAGCGCCACCGCGACGCCCGCGAGCGGGAAGTCGATCGCGCCGCGCACGCGCAGCTTTTCGTAGCCGCTGAGCCGGCCGGCGACGAGCGGCACCGTGACGGCGAACAGCAGCTCGTCGGCTCCCAGCGCGAGCCAGCGCATGCCGTCATCGACGTAGAGTTCGGCGAGCGGCAGGCGCCGGATCCCGTGCGGGCCGAGGAGCTCGACTTCGGCGGCGAGCGCGAGCAGCGCCGGCGCGATATCGCCACTGAAAGCGGCGTAGCAGCGGCTCGACTTCGGCGCGACGCGGCAAGTGTCGCCGGCGAGCTTCATGCAGTAGTCGTTGCCCTGGCGCCAGCTCTCGCTCTGGTTGAAGTACTGACAGCGCGTTTCGAGGCACAGGTTGCCGCCGAGCGTCGCCGCGGTGCGGTGCGTCGGTCCGGCGACGCCGAGCGCCGCCTGTGCGAGGGCCGGCAGACTCGCGCGTACCGTCGGGTCGGCGGCGAGCGCCGCGAGCGTAACGCCGGCGCCGATGCGCAGCGCTTCGCCCTGCTGCTGCAGCGCGCGCATCTCCCCGACGTTGCCGAGGTCGATGACGACATCGGCACTGACGAGGCCGCGCCGCATGTTCGGCACCAGGTCGGTGCCGCCGGCGATGAAGCGGCTCGCCGGATGTTCGCCGCGCAGGCGAACTGCGTCGGCGGCGCTCGCCGGACGCAATACACTGAAATCGGACAGGGCGCCCATCATGCTTCTCCTTTTGCAGCGGCCGGCGCGTGGGCGCCGGGGCGGGGTTTCCGGTGGAGCGCGTCGAACACGCGGTCCGGCGTGAAGGGCGTCGCGCGCAGGCGGCTGCCGGTTGCATCCTCGATCGCGGCGGCGATCGCGGACATCACGCCGGCGAGCGGACCTTCGCTCGCTTCCTTCGCGCCGAACGGGCCGTTCGGGTCGAGGCTCTCGACGATATGCACTTCGATGTCCGGCGATTCGATGATCGTCGGCACGCGATAATCGAGCAGGCTGACCGCCTTGTGGCGACCGTTCTCGTAGACGGTTTCCTCGGAGATCGCCTGTCCCATGCCCATCCAGATCGCGCCCTGGACCTGTCCTTCGACCGACATCGGGTTGATCGCGAAGCCGCAGTCGATCGCCGACCAGACCTTGTCCACGGTCACCGTGCCGAGGTCGGTGTCGACGCTGACTTCGACGGCCTGCGCCGCGTACGAGAAACCCATCGTCGAACCGACCGCGCCGCCGCGCTGCTTGCCGCCCTGGAACTCGGGCGGGCACGTGAACGTGCCTTTGACGGTCAGCATGCCGACCTCGACGAGCGCTTCCTCGACGACGTCGTGGAACGCGATGTGGCGCGACGCATCGCCGACGACTGCGGCCGCTTCGCCGAGCCAGTCGACGTGGGCTTCGGCAACCTGCAGGCGCTTCGCCGCCGCGGCGACGAGCACGCGCTTGAGATTGCGCGCCGCGTCCGCTGCAGCGTTGCCGACCATGAAAGTCACGCGCGACGAATACGAGCCGTTGTCCTTCGGCGTCAGCGCCGAGTCGGTCGCGATGAGACGCAGGCGGCGGTATTCGACGCCGAGGATTTCGGCGACGACCTGAGTGATGATCGTCGACGAGCCTTGCCCGATGTCGGATGCGCCGGTCAGGATCGTGATGCCGGCGTCGAAATCGACGCGCAGCGCGATCGTCGCGTGCGGCTGGCCGGTGAAATGCACCGGCTTGGCTGAGCCGCTGACGAAGTGCGAGCAGGCGATGCCGATGCCGCGCTTGATCGGTCCGTCGCTGTCGGCTTTGAGCCGCGCTGCGCGCTCGCGCCAGCCGCTTGCCTGCTCGACCCAGTCGAGGCATTCGGGCAGGCCATAGCTCATCACTTTCAGCCCGTTGATCGTGTCGGTCGGCGCTTTCAGCAGGTTCTTGCGGCGCACCGCGAACGCGTCGAGGCCGAGTTCGGCCGCCATCATGTCGAGCAGCGATTCGAACGCGAAACGGATGTTGACCGTGCCGTGGCCGCGCATCGCGCCGCATGGCGGGGTGTTCGTATAGACGCGATAGCCGTCGTACTTGACCGCACGAAGATCGTAGAGGCCGTTCAGCAATGCGCCGGCGTACAGGATCGTCACCAGCCCGTAGCCGCCATACGCGCCACCGCGCTGCACGACTTCCGCCGCGCACGCGGTCATGCGCCCGTCGCGCGTGAGGCCGAGCTTCATGCGGACGTGCGTCTGCGGCCGACCGCGGTGCGTCAGGAACGCTTCCTCGCGCGTCTGCAGCAGGCGCACGGTGCCGTGCGCTGCGCGCGCGAGCAGCCCGGCGATGATCTCGAAGTTCAGCGTCTCGACGCGGTGGCCGAAGCCGCCGCCGACGAACGGCTTGATGACGCGGATATAGGCCGCGTCGAGCTTCATGCAGCGCGCGAGCGATTCATGCACGTAGTACGGCACCTGCGTGACTGACCACAGCGTCAGGTGCCCGCGCTCGTTGTCCCACGCTGCGAGCGCGGCATTCGGCTCCATCATCGCGTGGTGGATTTCGGCGCACTCGAAGACTTCCTCGCGGATCAGGTCGGCCGTCGCGAAACCGGCGGCAGTGTCGCCGAACTCGTTATGCACTTCGCGCTCGATGTTGCCTTTCTTGTTGTCGTGCAGCAGCACCGCATCGGCCTCGCGCGCATCAGCCGCGGCGAAATACGCCGGCAGCTCGCGCACTTTCAGCCGGATCAGCGCGAGCGCGGCGTCGGTGGTCGCCTCGTCGACCGCGGCGACCGCGGCGAGCGGCTCGCCGACATAGCGGATGCGCCCGCGTGCGAGCGGGAATTCGTTCTGCGCGATCGGGATCACGCCGTAAGGCGTGTCGCAGTCGTCACCGGTGACGATGCCGCGCACGCCAGGCAGCTTCAGCGCTTCGCTGATGTCGACTTCGAGCAGCTCGGCATGCGCGTACGGGCTGCGCAGGATCTTGCCGACCAGCGCGCCCTGGGCCGGCAGATCGGCCGTGTAACGTGCCGTGCCGGTGACTTTCTCGATGCCGTCGATGAGCGGCAGGCGGGCGCCGACGCCGCGCGGCGCCCCGTTGGCCGCGCCGAGCTTGCGCAGTTCGCGGTCGGGCGCGTTCATGCCGGCACCTCGCTGGCGCAGGCGGCCGCTTCGACCGAATCGATGATCTTCACGTAGCCGGTGCAGCGGCACAGGTTGCCGGCGAGCGCCGCGCGGATCGCGTCGCGCGACGGCTGCGGAGTACGGCGCAACAGTGCTTCGGCCGCCATGATCATGCCCGGCGTGCAAAAGCCGCACTGGCTGCCGAGGTGCTCGTGGAACGCGCGCTGCAGGCGCGACAGCTTGCCTTCGTGGCTGAGCCCTTCGATCGTCTCGATCGAGCGCCCGGCCACAGAGTGCGCGAGCGTGCAGCACGCAAGCCGCGGCTCGCCGTCGATGAGCACCGTACACGCGCCGCACTCGCCGCCGTCGCAGCCTTGCTTCGTGCCGGTCAGGCCGAGCGTGTCGCGCAGATAATCGATCAGCAACGCATTCCCGGCCACTGCGTCCTCGCGCGGCCGGCCATTCACCGAAAGTATCAGCAGAGTCTTCATGTCGCCTCCTTGGGCGAACCGTCGCGAGCGCAGGTGCGATTCTCGCCGGTCCGGCATCAATGTTTGATATCAAACAATTTAACGTGAAGCGATGCTAGCACCGTTGGAGGCGACCGAAAATATGAAGCGCAAAGCAGCGGTCGGTCGCGAAGCAGGCAACGAAATCCCATGATTTTCAAGGGATTCGACGCGCGGAGACGAACGTTCGGCGTGCTCGGGCTGCAACCGACAGGCGGAGTTTGTGCGCTCGCCTGAAAGGCGCGCTGCAACTGGCGCAACTTTTTTGCAGGCATCTTGCCCGACTGGTCGGGACGCGCGTGCAGTCAGGGGACGGGCGCGATTTGACCTCGCCCAAGCCGGCGTCAACAATGGCCGGCATCGAAACCCGGAGAGCCCGTGCGATGAATTCCGGCAACACCGCTGGTGCAGCGGAACACAGGTCGCGCGCGCCGAAGGCCGAACGGCAGCAGGGCCTGCCGCGCATCGTGCTGCTCGGCACCGGCGGCACGATCGCGGCGGCGGCGGGCGATGCGACGCAGCTCCACGACTACACCGTCGGCGCGACCACCGACGAACTGCTCGCCGCGGTGCCGCAGCTGCACGCGCTCGCCGAGGTGCGCGGCGAACAGCTCGCGAATGTCGACAGCCGCGACATCGACAATGCGCTGCTGCTGAAGATCGCCCGCCGCGTCGACGCGCTGCTCGGCCGGCCCGATGTCGACGGCATCGTCCTCACGCACGGCACCGACACGCTCGAGGAGACGGCGTATTTCCTCAACCTCGTGCTGAAGAGCGCGAAGCCGGTCGTGCTCGCCGGCGCGATGCGGCCGGCGACCGCGCTGAGCGCCGACGGGCCGCTGAACCTGTACAACGCTTTTCTCGTCGCCACGTGCACGGCGGCGCACGGCAAAGGCGTGCTGGTGATGATGAACGACCGCATCGGCGCCGCGCGCTTCGTCACCAAGGCGGCGACGACCGTGCCGGACGCGTTTCGCGCGTTCGAGCAGGGCAACCTCGGCGAAGTCGCTGCAGGCAAAGTGCATTTCTTCACCGCGCCGTTATGCCGGCATACGGTCGACAGCGAGTTCTCGCTCGCCGCAATCGATGAGCTGGCGCACGTCGACATCCTCTACGACCATCAGGGCGCGGGGCTGCATCATTACCGCGCCGCGATTTCGGCCGGGGCGCGCGGCATCGTCATCGCCGGCTCCGGCAACGGCAGCCTGTCGCCCGCGGCGCGCGCCGGCGCCGAAGAGGCGGCACGGCACGGCGTTGCGGTCGTGCGCTCGAGCCGCGTCGGACAGGGCGTCGTCACGGCGTCGGCCGACGACGCGCGGCTCGGCACGGTCGCGGCGAACTCGCTGAATCCGCAAAAGGCCCGCATCCTGCTGATGCTCGCGCTCGGGCGCTCGCGCGACGCCGGCGAGCTGCAGCGCTGCTTCGACGAGTACTGAAGCGGGCGCGCGGCGGGGCTCAGCGCCCGGCGTGCGGCTGGTGTCGAGTCTGCAGGTGCGCGGCGACGTGGCCGTGCCCGGGCTTGACCAGCGTCTGCGGCAGCAGCGAGCCGGCGATCATGCCGACGATGCTCGCGAGCATGCCGGCGAAATGCGGCGGGACGTCGGCGTCGGGGGCGGCGATCTCGAGCAGCACCCACACGACGAGGCCGGCCAGGATCGCCCCGAGCGCCCCTTGCGTGCTGGCGCGCTTCCAGTACAGGCCGAACGCGAGCGGCACGAAAGCGGTCGCGAGCGTGACTTTGTACGCGTTCTCGACCATGCCGTGGATCGTCTCCTCGGTGTGCGTCGCGTACCACGTGATCAGCAGCGCGAACGCGACGACGACGATCCGTGTGAGCAGCAGGAACTGGCGATCGTCGAGGCGGCCGAACGTGCCGCGCAGGATGTTCTCGGAGAAAGTCACCGCAGGCGCGAGCAGCGTCCCCGACGCGGTGCTCATGATCGCCGACAGCAGCGCGCCGAAGAACATCACCTGCGCGAACAGCGGCGTGTGCGCGAGGATCAACTGCGGCAGGACGTGCTGGCTGTCGCTTTCCTGGTAGCGGGCGACCAGTTCGGGGTCGATCAGCGTCGCCGAGTACGCGATGAACAGCGGCACGAACGCGAAGAGGAAGTAGCCGGAGCCGCCGAGCAGCGTGCCGCGCACCGCGGTCTTCTCGTCGCGCGCCGAATTGAGCCGCTGGAACACGTCCTGCTGCGGGATCGAGCCGAACCCCATCGTCAGGATGCCGGCGAGGAAGGCGACGATGTCGCGGGCGTCCAAAGCCGGCATGAAGTTGAGCTTGCCGGCGGCGCTCGCGTGGCCGACGACGGTGCCGACGCCGCCCGCCATGTCGCCGACCAGCCACGCGATGTAGCACAGCCCGGCGATGATGACGATCATCTGCATGAAGTCGGTCAGCGCGACCGACCACATGCCGCCGAACAGCGTATACACCAGCACCACCGTGGCGCCGATCATCATGCCGGCCTCGTTCGTGATCGCGCCGTCGGACAGGATGTTGAACACCAGGCCGAGCGCGGTGATCTGCGCCGCGACCCAGCCGAGGTAGGAGACGACGATCGCGATCGAACACAGCACTTCGACGGTGCGCCCGTAGCGCAGGCGGTAGTAGTCGCCGAGCGTCAGCAGGTTCATGCGGTACAGCGGGCGCGCGAAGAACAGGCCGACGAGGATCAGGCACAGCGACGCGCCGAACGGGTCGGACCACAGCCCGCGCAGCCCTTCGTCAATGAACGTCGCGGAAATGCCGAGCACGGTCTCCGAGCCGAACCACGTCGCGAACACCGTCGCGGTGACGATGTACAGCGGCAGGTGGCGCCCGGCGGCGACGTAGTCGGTCGTGTTCCTGACGCGCGTCGCCGCGTACAGCCCGACGCCGATCGAAACCAGCAGGTAAGCGATGACGAAGCCGATCAGCATGGGCGGGGTCTTCCGGGAACGTGAATTGAGCGGGCCGAAGTTTAGCAACGAATTTCGTCGCGGGGGCCGCCCGAATCGCTCCGGATTCGCAGCCGATCGGGCCGACGAACGGATCGACGAACACGAACGGGCGACGACCGTGTCGGACTTCGTCGTCCCGTCCCGCCGGGTGCGAGCGCGCTGCGCTCAGCCGTGCAACGGCTCGTGCTCGCGGCGACGACGTGCAGTCGCGAGCGTCTCGAGGATCACGTCGATGCCGCCGTCGAGCACGGCGTCGTCGATGACCAGCGGCGGCGCGAAGCGCAGCACGGTGTGGTGCGTGTCCTTCGTCGCGATGCCGCGCGCGAGCAGCAACTCGGCACCGGTTGCGGCGTCGAGGAGGCGCGGGTCGAGCTCGATGCCGACCAGCAGGCCGCGGCCGCGCACCGCCTTCACGCACGCGGGCGCGGCGTCGGCGAGCCGCCGCATCAGGTGTTCGCCGAGCCGCGCGGCGTTTTCCCACGGGCGCGTTTCCTCGAGCAGATCGAGGACTTCGAGCGCGACCGCCGCGCCGAGCGGATTGCCGCCGAACGTCGAGCCGTGGTCGCCGGGGTGGAGCACGTCCATGACGGCCGCGTCGGCCAGGAACGCCGACACCGGCAGCAGGCCGCCGCCGAGCGCCTTGCCAAGGATCAACCCGTCCGGATGCACGCCTTCGTGTTCGCACGCGAGCAGTCGGCCGGTGCGCCCGAGCCCGGTCTGCACTTCGTCGACGATCAGCAGCACGTTGTGGCGGCGGCAGATCTCGGCGCAGCGCGCCAGATACCCGTCCGGCGGCACGATGATGCCGCCTTCGCCCTGGACCGCCTCGACGAGGAACGCTGCGGTGTCCGGCGTGATCGCCGCTTCGAGCGCGTCGGCGTCGGCGTACGGGATCAGCGTGAAGCCGGGCGGGAACGGGCCGAAGCCGTCGCGGTACTGCGCTTCCGACGACATGCCGACGATCGCGATCGAACGGCCGTGGAAGTTGCCTTCGCAGGCGATGATCCCGGCACGGTCGGTCGCGACGCCCTTGACCTTGTACGCCCACTTGCGCACCGTCTTGAGCGCGGTTTCGACCGCTTCGAGGCCGGTGTTGACCGGCAGCGCCCGCTCGAAGCCGAACATCGCGCACAGCCGCTCGAGCAGCAGCGGCAGGCGGTCGTTCGAATACGCGCGCGACGTCAGCGCGAGGCGCTGCGCCTGGTCGTTGAGCGCGCGCAGCAGGCGCGGGTGGCTGTGGCCGAAGCTCACCGCCGAATACGCGCTCATCATGTCGAGGTAGCGTCGCCCTTCGACGTCCCACAGCCACACGCCTTCGCCACGGTGGAACACCACCGGCAGCGGCGCGTAGTTGTGCGCGCCGAAATGCTGTTCCTGGGCACGCAGCCGCGCAGTGCCCCGGCCGAGCGCGGCGCCGGCGAATTCGGCAATCCAGCCGGCGCCTGCGCCGAGCGGATCGAGTTCGGGCACGTATTCGACGATCTCGAGCGCCGCGAAGTCGGGGCACGCGCGCAGCGCGAGCAGCGCATTGGAAAGCTCGTCCGCGGCGAGGCCGCCGCTTTCGAGGCACGTCACTGCCGGGAAAATCGCCGGATCGAGTGCGTCGAGATCGAGCGTGACGCCGAACGCCGCGGTGTTGCGTCGCACGACGCCGAGCGCGTCGCAGAACACTGCCGACAGCCCCCGTTCGCGGATCGTCGTCATGTCGAAGATCGTCACGCCGAGCCGCTGCAGGCGCTCGAACTCTTCCGGTTCCCAGGAGCGCGCGCCGATGATGCAGACGTTGTGCGGGTCGAGGCGCGGGCCGGGGATGCCGGTCAGCAGCGCATGGCCTTCGCCGAGCACTGCCGCGAGCGGCATGCCGTGGATGTTGCCGGACTGCGTGCTCGCGCTGGTGTGGCTGTCGAGGTGGGCGTCGATCCAGATCAGCCCGAGCGTGCCGCGCGCCGCGACGCGGCTGGCGATCGCCGGCCAGGTGCCGATCGCGATCGCATGGTCGCCGCCGAGGATCAGCGGGAAGCGCGCCGGGTCGAGCGCGACGAGCTGGTCGGCGACGCTGCGCGCGAGGTCGGCGACGCTCTTCAGGCGTTCCTCCATCGACGCGCCCGGCGCGGCCGAGTCGTGCGGCAGCAGCGTCTGCTCCCAGGTCGCCGTGATGCCGAGGCCGCGCAGCCGCGCGACGAGGCCGGACGCCTGCAGCGCCGCCGGGCCCGCGTCGGGGCCGCTTGCGGGCGCGCCGAGCGCCGACGCGACGCCGAGGATGCTGACAGCGGCATGCGCCGCGGAATCGTTCGAGATATGAAGCGGGGCTGAATGCGTCATGACATCCTCCCATACCGCAGCTGCGGACGAACAAGTCGAAATGCCTGACGGTTCGACGGGGGCGGCAGGGATTCGTTCAGCTGCTGCAGGGCGCGGCGCCGCGTCGCGGGGGCCGCGGCTCGCCTCGGAGGCGCTCAGGTGACGCCGCGGTACAGCTCGATCGTGACGATCGCCGCGAGCAGCAGCGCGACGACGGCGAGCAGGCGTCCCTGGAAGCGCTGCGCCGCGGTGAGGCGCTCGAGCTGCTCGCGCTGGACCGCGTGGTGCAGCGTCGGCTCGACGAGCGCCTGGTGCATCAGGCGCGGCAGCTGCGGCAGCGTGCCGGCCCACGTCGGCGCCTCGTTGCGCACGCCGTGCAGCAGCGCGCGCCAGCCCATGCGCTCGTCCATCCAGCGCTCGAGGAACGGCTTCGCGGTCTTCCACAGATCGAGGTCCGGGTCGAGCTGGCGGCCGAGGCCTTCGATGTTCAGCAACGTCTTCTGCAGCAGCACGAGCTGCGGCTGCACTTCCATCTCGAAACGGCGCGCGGTCTGGAACAGGCGCAGCAAAGTCTTGCCGAACGAGATGTCCTTCAGCGGGCGGTCGAAGATCGGCTCGCAGACCGCGCGGATCGCCCCTTCGAACTCGTCGACGCGGGTGTGCGCAGGCACCCAGCCGGCTTCGATGTGCGCGCGCGCGACGCGGTTGTAGTCGCGCTTGAAGAACGCGAGGAAGTTCTGCGCGAGGTAGTTCTTGTCGACTTCGGTCAGCGTGCCGACGATGCCGAAGTCGAGCGCGATGTAGCGCCCGTCGGCATGCACGAAGATGTTGCCGGGATGCATGTCGGCATGGAAGAAGCCGTCGCGGAACACCTGCGTGAAGAAGATCTCGACGCCGGCGCGCGACAGCCGCGACAGGTCCGTGCCCTGCGCGCGCAGCGTCGCGAGCTGCGAGATCGGCACACCATGCATGCGCTCCATGACCATCACCGACTTGCCGCACCAGTCCCAATAGACTTCCGGCACGACGAGGAGCAGCGAGTCCTTGAAGTTGCGCCGCAGCTGCGAGCAGTTGGCCGCTTCGCGCATCAGGTCGAGTTCGTCGTGCAGGTACTTGCTGAACTCGGCGACCACTTCGCGCGGCTTGAGCCGCCGGCCTTCGATCCACAGCCGGTCGAGCAGCATCGCCGCGGTTTCGAGCAGTGCGAGGTCGTGCGCGATGACGCGCTCGATGCCGGGACGCAGGATCTTGACGGCGACTTCGGTGCCGTCGGGCAACCGGGCGAAATGCACCTGCGCGACCGAGGCGGACGCGACCGGGGTGCGCGCGAACTCGACGAAGACGTCGTCGACCGGCCGGCCGTAGAAGTCCTCGAGGACTTTCAGCGCCTGCTCGGTCGGGAACGGCGGCACGCGGTCCTGCAGCAGCGCGAGCTCGTCGGCGAGGTCGGTCGGCAAGAGGTCGCGGCGCGTCGACAGCATCTGGCCGAACTTGACGAAAATCGGACCGAGCGACTCGAGCGCCTGGCGCAGCCGCACGCCGCGCGGCGCGGACGGCTGGCGCCAGAAAAACACGACGTGCCACAGCCGCAGCAGCCGGCCGCTCGGATCGGCGTCGAGCACCATCTGGTCGAGGCCGAAACGCAGGCCCACGGTGACGATCTTGGCGAGGCGGAACAGGCGCACGTTGGGAAGCCGGCTGCGGGAAAGGCCGGACTGTAGCCGGAAAGGTGGGACGAGGAAAGGCCGCGAACACGCCGCGGCGCCGGACCGCGCGGCGCGTCGCGAACGTTTTCGCCGGCCATGCCCGGCGGGTCGCGTCAGAACGGCACGCGCACTCGGACCGTGACGTTGCGTCCGCTCAGCGGCGCCGCGTTCTTGATGAACGACGTGTGGCTGAAGGCGAGCTCGTCGGTGAGATTGTTCGCCTTGACATAGAGCTGGTAGGCGAGCGCATCGAAGCGCCCGTTGTAGCGGACGGCGAGGTTCGCCATGTGGTAGCCGGACGTGCTGCGCTCGAATTCGGCGACGTCGTTCTGCCGGCCGACGCGATACCACTCGAGCTCGCCTTCCCAGCCGCGCCAGTGCGCGTCGAGACGGACCCCGGCGCGGCGGGCCGGAATGCGCGGCAGGTCACGGTCGCCGTCGCCGCCGGCGAAGCGGGCGCGCACGTAGTCGCCGAACAGCGTGACGCCGAGCATCGTGCCGAGCCGCTGGCGGATCTGCCCTTCGAGACCGGTGAAGTTGACGTCGCGCTGCGCGTATTCGACGAGCTGCAGGCCGTCCCGTTCGTCGATCGTGCGCGCGAAGATGAAGTCCGAGACGCGGTTGCGGAACACGCTGAGCGAGAAAGTCGTGTCGCCGCCGAGCTTGCGCAGGCTGACGTCGAGGTTGTGCGAGGTTTCGGCGTCGAGGTCCGCGTTACCGCGCTCGAACGTCGCGGTCGCCAGATGCAGGCCTTCGGCATACAGCTCCTCCGCGCTCGGCAGGCGCTGCGCGCGCGACAGCGACGCCCCCAGCGCATACTGCGGGGCGAAGTTCCATACCGTGCCGACGGACGCGGAGTTGCCGCGGTGGCGGCGGTCGGGCGCCGCGGCATCGACGTCGATGTCCTGCCATTCGTGGCGCAGCCCGGCGTCGAAGCGCCAGTCGCCGGCCGTGAACTCCTCGATGACGAACGCCGCGTGCCTGCGCGTCAGCGTCGGCGGTACGTACGCCTCTTCGCCGAGCGCACGGAAGTCGCGCCGGGTCGTCTGCAGCCCGACGAGGCCCCGCCAGCCGCCGAGGGGATCGTGTTCGAACTCGACACGCCCGTCGTGTGCCTGGTTGCGGAAGCGCGTCGCGACGGCGCCGTCCTCGATCTCGTCGTGACGATAGTCGGTGCGGCTCGCGCGCACGCGCACTTTCGCGAAGCCGGTGAACGGTTCGAGGTATTCGCCGCGCAGGTCCCAGCGCGCACTGTCGAGCTCGACGAACGGGGCGTCTTCGCCCGCTTCGCCGGGTTCGTCCTCTCCATGGGCGCCGCATTCGAGGAGGTTCCCGACCGCCTCGCATTCCTCGATGCCGTGATTGTGGCCGGGCAGGCCGTATTCGTTCGATTGCTGCGTGTAGGCGAGCCCGACAAAGCCGCGCGTGTCGATCCACGACAGGCCGATGCTGCCGGTGTGCGTGTCGTTGAAGCTGCCATCGACGCGCGAGCCGCCGGACCAGCCGCTGCCGACGCGGTAGTCGCGGGCGTCGCGCTCGAGGCCTTCGGCGTGAATCGCGACTTTTCCGGCGCCGGCCGTCACTTCGAACGCACCGGCCGCTTCGCTCGCCGCGGTGTTGCCGCGAACTTCGACGCTGCCTTCGACGCTGCCGTCGGGGATCGCGATGGGAACCCGGCGGTCGAGCACGTTGACGACGCCGCCGATCGCGCCTCCGCCGTAGGCGAGCGCCGCCGGGCCGCGCAGCACTTCGATCTGTTCGCTGAGCATCGGCTCGACTGCGACGGCGTGGTCGGGGCTGATCGTCGAGGCGTCCATGACTTCCGCGCCGTCGGTCAGCACCTTGACGCGCGCGCCGTCCATGCCGCGAATGATCGGGCGGCTCGCGCCGGCGCCGAAGTGCGTCGAAGTGATGCCGGGTTCGCGGGCGAGCGTCTCGCCGAGCGAGGCTTCGCGGCGCTGGACGAGCGCGTCGCCGGCGAGGACGCTGACCGGGACGCTCATGTCGTCACTGCCGAGCGACAGCGCGCTCGCCGAGACGGTGACGGTTTCGAGTTCGGTTTCGCCGCCGGCCTCGACGCCCGGCGTGGTCGAGAGCTGCGGCGGCCGGTCTTCGGCGGCGGCAGGGGCGGCCGATCCGCCGGCAAGCACGACGACGAGTGCAAGGGTCAAGCGAGGGATCTTTATCGACATCGGGTTTTTCCTGAATTCCGGTGGAGCGAGCAGCGGCTCCGGCGGGCGCGAGGTCGCGTCCTGCGCGGCGGAGCCTACATGGGCGTGGACAAGGGGTGGCGCGGCTGGCACGCGCCGTCCGAATGCGAAGCGAATTGAATGGGGAAACGGCCGGGGCGCATCCCGGGAAGGCTTGCGCCGCTGCGATTGCGATGCAGCGTGGGGGGTGATCCGGCCTCAGGCCGTTCGCGGCGGTGCGCGACAGCGTGGCGGAAGCCGATCGCTGCGGATGGTGATGGCGTTCCCGCCGTCAGGCGGGGAACAGGCCGCGCCGGCGTCGCCGCTCGGACCGGCGCTGGAAGCGAGGGAGAGGTCGATGCCACCGAGCGCCAAACAGTCGTGGCAGAACGGGGCCCGCTCGCTGTCGTCGCCGTCGCCCGCTGCCAGCGTCGTTCCGCCGGTCGCGGCAGTGCCTGCATGTCCGATCACATGCATCAGCGCCCCGGTCTGCACGAGGGCGAGCGCGAGGATCAGCAGCATGCGCAGTGCGAGCGCTCGCGGCAGGTCGCGCCGCAGACGACGGACGAAGCCGGGCTGGGCGCTCACGCAGGACGGAAAAGCGCGCTGCACGTCGGGAAGCCGGTGCCGGCGCCGGTTCCACCCCGTCAGTTGTGGCAGGACGAATGGGGCTGGCATCGGCGCATTCTAGTGGGGGGGTTGCGACAAATGCAACCGTGTTGCAGTGGCCGCATTCGGAGTCGTTGCGACTCGCGCCCGGGAGCACCGCGGCGAGCGGGCGTGGATGCGAGGCGGGAATGGCGGGTCGATCCGCTATAATTCCGCGTTTTACGATTTCCCGAGTGCCATGAGCGCCGATCCGAAAGCCCAACTCGCCGACCTGCTGCGTACCGCGCTCAAGAGCGTGGCGCCGGAACTTGCCGACACCGCCATCCATCTCGAGCGGCCGAAACAGGCCGGACACGGCGACTTCGCGACCAACCTCGCGCTGCAGCTGGCGAAGCCGCTGCGCCGCAGTCCGCGCGATCTGGCGGCGATGCTGCTCGACGAGCTGCCTGCCTCGCCGCTCGTCGCGGCGACCGAAATCGCCGGCGCCGGCTTCATCAACTTCACGCTCGCGTCCGCGGCGAAGACCTCGGTCGTGAACCAGGTGCTCACGCAGGGTGCCGCGTTCGGGCGCGGCACGCGCAGCGGCGTCACGGTGCAGCTCGAATTCGTTTCCGCGAACCCGACCGGGCCGCTGCACGTCGGCCACGGTCGCGGCGCCGCGTACGGCGCGTCGCTCGCGTCGGTGCTCGATTTTGCCGGTTGCAACGTTACCCGCGAGTACTACATCAACGACGCCGGCCGCCAGATGGACATCCTCGCGCTGTCGACGTGGCTGCGCTACCTCGCGCTGTACGGCGTCGATATCCCGTTCCCGCCGAACGCGTACCAGGGCGACTACGTCGTCGAGATGGCGCGCGCGATGCGCGAAGGGCACCAGGACCGCTTCGCCCGCGTCAGCGCCGAACAGGTGCTCGACGGGGCGCCGGGGCTGCCGATTGCCGAGCGCAAGGACAACGAGGCGAAGACGCAGCGCGAAGACCATCTCGACACGCTGATCGCCAACGCGAAGCGGCTGCTCGGCGAGGACTATCACTTCGTGCATGGCTTCGCGCTCAACGAGCAGCTCGGCGACGGGCGCGATGATCTCGAAGAGTTCGGCGTGCATTTCGACAAGTGGTTCTCGGAGAAAAGCCTGTTCGACACCGGGCTCGTCGACCGCGCGGTCGCCGAGCTCGAAAAGCGCGGCCACGTCTATCTGCAGGACGGCGCGAAGTGGTTCCGCTCGACCGCGTTCGGCGACGAGAAGGATCGCGTCGTGCAGCGCGAAAACGGCCTGTACACGTATTTCGCGTCCGACATCGCGTACCACCTGAACAAGTACGAGCGCGGCTACGACCGCATCATCGACATCTGGGGCGCCGATCACCACGGCTACATTCCGCGCGTCAAGGGCGCGATCGCGGCGCTCGGCCTGCCGCCGGAAAAGCTCGAAGTGACGCTGGTGCAGTTCGCGGTGCTGTATCGCAACGGGCAGAAGGCGTCGATGTCGACGCGCTCGGGCGAGTTCGTCACGCTGCGCGAGCTGCGCCGCGAAGTCGGCAACGACGCATGCCGCTTCTTCTACGTGCTGAGAAAGAGCGACCAGCACCTCGATTTCGACCTCGACCTGGCGAAAAGCCAGAGCAACGAGAACCCGGTGTATTACGTGCAGTACGCGCATGCGCGCGTCTGCTCGGTGCTCGAGCAGTGGGGCGGCGACGCAGCCGAGCTGCGGGCCGCGCAGCTCGATCTGCTCGGCAACGAGCGCGAGCTCGCGCTGTGCGCGCGCCTCGGCAGCTTCCCCGAGCTGATCCAGAACGCCGCCGCGGATTACGCGCCGCACCAGCTCGCGTTCTACCTGAAGGACCTCGCCGCGGAGTTCCACAGCTGGTACAACGCCGAGCGCATGCTCGTCGACGATCCCGCGCTGCGTCTGGCGCGGCTCGCGCTGGCAGCAGCGGTGCGACAGGTGCTGGCGACCGCGCTGGCGCTGCTCGGCGTGTCCGCGCCGCAGTCGATGTAACGTCCCAACGTCCGGAGAAGCTCGTGAGCCGCGCCCCCAAGTCCCGGCCGACCACCCGCCGCCCGCCCGCCAAAAGCGGCGGCGGGGTGATCGTCGGCATCTTCATCGGCCTGATCCTCGGTGCGCTGTTCGCGGCCGGCGCAGCGTGGTGGTTCACCCGCTCGTCACCGTTCCAGGCGCCGCAAGGCAGCGGCAGCGTGCCGAGCCGCGTGCCGTCGGCGCCGGATCAGCCGCCGCTGTCGTTGCCCGGCAAGCCGGGCGATCGCCCGGTCGTCAAGCCCGACTTCGAGTTCTACAAGATCCTGCCGCAGGGCAACGTCGCGCCGGCCGAAGTCGCGCCCGCTGCGCCGCCTGCGCCGCCGGTCGCCGAGCGGCTGTATCTGCAGATCGGCGCTTTCGAGAATCCCGCCGAAGCCGACAACCTCAAGGCGAGGCTCGCGCTCGCCGGCATCGAGGCGAGCGCGCAGCGCGCGCAACTGCCCGACGGGCGAACGATGCACCGCGTGCGCATCGGCCCGTTCGCCAAGCCGGAAGACATGAATCCGGTGCGCACACGGCTTGCCGACGCCGGCTTCACCGGCACCGTCGTGAAAGCCACCCCCTGATTCGCGTTTCGATGCCGCCGGCAGCGACGTTCGCGGGAACGTCCGCGCGCGGTGGCCGTCCGAGACATTGTCATCAACACGGGAGCAATGCATGAATCGTCGTCTCGCCCTCAAGCAACTCGCCGCGCTCGGCGCGCTGTCCACGCTGGGCGCCTCCGCCTCCGTTTTCGCCCAGCGGCAGGCTTTCCAGACGCTCGGCACGAAAGTGCCGACCGAAGTCGCAGGCAAGGTCGAAGTGATCGAGTTCTTTTCCTACGGCTGCCCGCACTGCCACGACTTCGAACCGCTGCTCAACGGCTGGGCGAAGAAGCTGCAGGGCGACGTGAACTTCGTCAAGGTGCCGATCACGTTCAACCGTCCCGAATGGACGGCGCTGGCGCGGCTCTACTACACGCTCGAAGCGATGGGCCAGGCCGAAGAGAAAGGGCCGGCAGTGTTTGCCGCGATTCACGACCAGCGGCAGCCGCTGTACCGGGAGGACGCGCTGATGCAGTGGGTCGCCGGTTCGGGCCTCGACAGCAAGCGCTTCAGCGACATCTACAAGTCGTTCGGCGTGCAGTCGAAAGTGCAGCGCTCGAACCAGATCGCCGCGGCCTACAAGGTCAGCGGCGTGCCGATGATGGCCGTCGACGGCCGCTACACCGTTTCGGCGAGCTCGGCGGGCGGCTTCGAGCAGATGCTCAAGGAAGTCGATCAGCTGATCGCGCGCTCGCGCAGCGAGCAGAAAAAAAGCTGAATTTCGTCACCACCCGCAGCCCCGGCCGACGCGCGCGGCCGGATAACCCTACGGCGTAAAAGCTTCTTTCGCCTCGCGCCTGATCCGGGTATCGTTTTCGACGGAAGCGGGGCGGCGCCCGTATGACGCCGCGTTGCACAGCCCGTCTTCGACAAACGGAGGCAGCGATGCAGGCACTTCACGCGGACGTCGATGCCGCGCGATTCGACGCGGTTCTGGAACAGATCGCGAACAAGTTGCCGGCCCACCAGGCGGTGCTGATCGAGCCGTTCGCGCGGCGCTGGTTCGGCCAGGTCGCGCCGGAAGATCTCGCCGACCGCTCGGTCGACGACCTGTACGGCGCGGTCGTCAGCCACTGGCAGTTCGTGCGCAAGCATCGCGGCGGCACGCGCTTGCGCGTGTACAACCCGAAGCTCGAAGAGCACGGCTGGGAATCCACGCACACTGTCGTCGAGATCGTCAATGACGACATGCCGTTCCTCGTCGATTCGATCACGATGGAAGTCAATCGGCAGGGGCTGACGCTGCACCTGATCATCCATCCGGTGATGCGGGTCGTGCGCGATGAAGCGGGCCAGTACCTCGGCATCGCCGAAGACGGCGACACGCGCGGGCATTACGAATCGATCATCCACGTCGAAGTCGACCGCCGCACCGAGGCGCACGACGTCGAGGCGCTGCGCAACGGGCTCGAGCGCGTGCTCGCCGACGTGCGCGCAGCCGTCACTGACTGGCCGGCGATGCAGCAGCGCGTCGTCGAGATCATCGAGGGCATCGAGCAGAACCCGCCGCCCGTCCCGCCGGAAGAGACCGCCGAGACGGTGGCTTTCCTGAAGTGGCTGCTCGACGAGAACATCGTGCTGCTCGGCTGTCGCGACTACGAGCTGGTCGCTGCCGACGGCGACAGCGAACTGCATATCCGGCCCGGCTCCGGGCTCGGTCTGCTGCGGGAGCGTCCGGGAGAGAACGTGTCGCGCTCGTTCGCCGCGCTGCCGATGAACCTCAAGGCGACGCTGCCGAATCTGCCTGTGCTGCTGACCGTGACCAAGTCGAACACGCGCTCGACGGTGCATCGGCCGGGGTTCATCGACCGTTTCAGCGTCAAGGTGTTCGACGAGAACGGCCGCGCGCGCGCCGAGCGCCGCGTCATCGGGCTGCTCGCGTCGACCGCGTACAGCACCAGCCCGAGGCTGATCCCGTTCCTGCGCCGCAAGGTCGACGCGGTCGTCGAGCAGGCCGGCCTGCTGCCGAAAAGCCATGCCGCTAAAGCGTTGCTGACGATCCTCGAGCGCTACCCGCGCGACGAGCTGTTCCAGATCTCGACCGAGGATCTGTACCACCAGGCGATGGGCATCCTGCGGCTCGGCGAGCGTCAGCGCACGCGCCTTTTCGTCCGCACCGACCCGTTCGCGCGCTTCGTCTCGTGCCTGATCTACGTGCCGCGCGAGCACTACAACACCGACCAGCGGCTGCGCATGCAGGCGGTGCTGATGGAAGCGTTCAACGGCAGCAGTGCCGAGTTCGACGTGCAGTTCTCCGAATCGGCGCTGGCGCGCGTGCTGATCATCGTGCGCACGCGCGACTCGACGATTCCGCCGTTCGACGTGCACGAGCTCGAGCAGCGCCTGGTGCGGGCGACGCGGCGCTGGGAGGACGAACTGCAGCGCGCGGTCCTCGAACACTGCGGCGAGGAGCGCGGCATGGCGCTGCTGCGCCGCTACGCCGACGGTTTTCCGGCCGGCTACCGCGAGGAATACGCGCCGCGCGTCGCGGTGTTCGACATCGAGCAGATGGAAGCGCTCGCCGATGACCGCGACCTCGGCATGAGCCTCTACATCCCGCTCGAAGCGCCGCCGGGGCGGCTGAATTTCAAGATGTACCGCGTCGGCGCGCCGGTGCCGCTGTCGCAGAGCCTGCCGATGCTCGAACGCATGGGGGTGCGCGTCATCGACGAGAAACCGTCCGAGATCGAGCGCCAGGACGGGCGCTGTGTATGGATCCACGACTTCGGGCTGTCGTACGCGGGCGCCGAGGAGCTCAACCTGGACCAGCTGCGGGCGCTGTTTCACGACGCGTTCCTGCACGCGTGGCGCGGCGACATCGAGAGCGACGACTTCAACCGCCTGACGCTGCTCGCCGGGCTGACGTGGCGCGAAATCGTCGTGCTCCGCGCTTACGCGAAGCACATGCGTCAGGCGGCTTTCACGTTCAGCCAGGCGTACATGGAGCAGACGCTTGCCGCCCACCCGAAGCTCGCGCGGCAGCTGATCGACCTGTTCGCGCTGCGTTTCGACCCGGTGCTCGGCGGCGCGCGCGACGCACAGGCGGCAGCGCTCGTCGCGAGCATCGAGGAGGCACTGAACACCGTCGCCAACCTCGACGAAGACCGCATCCTGCGCCAGTTCCTCGCGATGGTGCTGGCGACGCTGCGCACCAACTACTACCAGCGCGCCGCCGGCGGCGGGCCGAAGCCGTACCTGTCGCTGAAGCTCGATCCGCGCCGCATCCCGAACCTGCCGCAGCCGCTGCCGATGTTCGAGATTTCGGTCTATTCGCCGCGCTTCGAAGGCGTGCATCTGCGCGGCGGGCGCGTCGCGCGCGGCGGCCTGCGCTGGTCCGACCGCATGGAGGACTTCCGCACCGAAGTGCTCGGCCTAGTGAAGGCGCAGATCGTCAAGAACGCCGTCATCGTGCCGGTCGGCTCGAAAGGCGGCTTCGTCGTCAAGAACCCGCCCGCCGGCGACCGCGAGGCGCTGCTCGCCGAAGGTGTCGAGTGCTACCGCACGTACCTGCGCGGCCTGCTCGACGTGACCGACAACCTCGTGCAGGGCGAGGTCGTGCCGCCGGTCGATGTGCTGCGCCACGACGACGACGACCCTTACCTCGTCGTCGCCGCGGACAAGGGAACGGCGACGTTCTCCGATCATGCGAACGCGGTGGCCGCCGAATACGGCTTCTGGCTCGGCGACGCGTTCGCGTCCGGCGGCTCGGCGGGCTACGACCACAAGAAAATGGGCATCACCGCGCGCGGCGCGTGGGAGTCGGTCAAGCGCCACTTCCGCGAACTCGGGCTGAACACGCAGGAACAACCATTCACCGTCGTCGGCATCGGCGACATGTCCGGCGACGTGTTCGGCAACGGCATGCTGCGCTCGCGCACGATCCGGCTCGTCGCCGCGTTCGACCACCGCCACATTTTCATCGACCCGACTCCGGACGCCGAAAGCTCGTTCGCCGAACGCGAGCGCCTGTTCGCGTTGCCGCGCTCGTCGTGGGACGACTACGACAAGGCGCTGATCTCGACCGGCGGCGGCGTATGGTCGCGCCACGCGAAATCGGTCCCGCTGTCGCCGCAGCTGCGCGAGGCGCTCGACATCGAAGCCGAGATCCTGTCGCCGGCCGAGCTGATCCGCGCGATCCTCACCGCGCCGGTCGATCTGCTCTACAACGGCGGCATCGGGACGTATGTCAAGGCGACGAGCGAGACCGACGCCGCGGTCGGCGACCGGGCGAACGACGCGGTGCGCGTCAATGGCGCGGCGCTGCGCTGCCGCGTCGTCGCCGAAGGCGGCAACCTCGGCGTCACGCAACTCGGACGCATCGAATACGCGCTGCGCGGCGGCAAGATCAACACCGACGCGATCGACAACTCCGGCGGCGTCGACTGCTCGGATCACGAAGTGAACATCAAGATCCTGCTCGACAGCGTCGTCGATGAAGGCGACCTGACCGACAAGCAGCGCAACGTACTGCTCGTCGAGATGACCGACGAAGTCGCCGGCCTCGTGCTGCGCGACAACTACGGCCAGACGCAGGTGCTGTCGGTGACGCGCTCACGAGGTGTCGCGCTGCTCGGCGAGCAGGCCGAATTCATCCGCCGCCTCGGCCATGCGGGGCGCCTGAATCGCAAGCTCGAGTTCCTGCCGATGGACGAGGAGATCGCCGAGCGGGCGCTCAAGCAGGTCGGCCTCGTCACGCCCGAGCTCGCGGTGCTGCTCGCATACAGCAAGATCGAGCTGTTCGACGAAGTCATCGCCTCCGACGTGCCGGAGGACCCGTACATCTCGGCTGCGCTGAAGAACTATTTTCCGCAGCCGCTGCGCGAACGCTATGCGGCGCAGATCGAGCGCCATCCGCTGCGCCGCGAGATCATCGCCACGCATGTCGTCAACAGCATGATCAACCGCGTCGGGCCGACTTTCGTCAGCCGGCTGCACGGCGAACTCGGCGCGACGCCTGCCGAAGTCGTCCGGGCGTACATGGCGAGCCGCGAAGTGTATGGCCTCGTTCCGACGTGGCGCGACATCGAGTCGCTCGACAACGTCGTCGCCGACGCGGTGCAGACCGAGATGATCATCGAGTCGGTTCGGCTGATCGAGCGCGGCGCGGTGTGGTTCCTGCGCCACCGCGACTGGATCGCCGACCTGCGGGCGACACTCGACTATTTCTCCGCAGGAGCGGCCGAGCTGTCGGCCGGGCTGCGCGACTTCGTCCAGCCGGCGTATCGCGAAGTCCTCGACATCGTCGCCGCGGGTTTCATCGAGAAAGGCGTGCCGGCACCCCTCGCGCAGCGCATCGCGTCGCTCGACGAGCTGTATTCGGCGCTCGATCTCGTCGAAGTCGCGGCGGAAACCGGACGGCCGGAAGCGACGGTCGCGCGCGTGTATTACGCGCTCGGCGACCAGCTCGACCTGTACTGGCTCGGACTGCAGATTTCCGCGTTGCCGGCCGAATCGCGCTGGCAAGGGCTCGCGCGCAGCGCGCTGCGCAGCGAGTTGTCGAACCAGGCGCGCATCCTCGCGGCCGAAGCGCTCCGGCATTGTCCGGGCGTCGAACAGCCCGAAGTGGTGATTGCCGCGTGGGAAGCACGCAACCGCAGCACCGTCGAGCGTTACCGGCATCTGCTCGCGGACGTGAAGACCGCCGCGCAGACCGACATGCCGATGCTGTCGGTGCTGCTGCGCGAGCTGCGCAACATGAGCTGAAAAGCGCCGGGCCGGCGCCGCAGGGCTACAGCTCGACCTGCGTGCCGAGCTCGACGACGCGGTTCGGCGGGATGTGGAAGTAGTCGGCCGCACTGCCGGCGTTGCGGAACATGACGATGAAGAGCTTTTCGCGCCAGCGCGGCATGCCCGAACCGACGCGCGACACGAGGGTTTCGCGGCCAAGGAAGAACGATGTCTCCATCATGTCGAATTTCAATCCGAAATCTGCGCACTGCATGAGCGCCGCCGGCAGGTTGGGGTCGTCCTTGAAGCCGTAGTTCACGCGCACGCGGTAAAAGCCGTAGTCGAGTTCCTCTACGACGACGCGCTCGCTGTCTGGAACGTGCGGTACGTCGGCGGTTTCGACCGTCAGCAGCACGACCCGGCGGTGCAGCACCTTGTTATGCACGAGGTTGTGCAGCAGTGCGCGCGGCACGCCTTCGAGCCAAGTCGTCATGAATACCGCGGTGCCGTCAACGCGCGGCGAAGGGTTGTTGAACATCGACCGGATGAAGCTGTCGAGCGGCATCGTGTCGGTGCGGATGCGGCTGTTGAGCAGTTCGCGGCCGCGCTTCCAAGTCGTCAGCAGCGTGAAGATCAGTGCCCCGATCAGTAGCGGGAACCAGCCGCCGGCGAGAATCTTCACGGTGGTCGCGGAGAAGAACGCGACGTCGACCGCGAGGAACACGCCGAGGAAGAGTCCGGCCTGCAGCCTGCCCCAGCCCCACAGCGCGCGGACGACGACGAACGCGAGCAGGGTGTCGATCATCATCGTCAGCGTGACTGCGATGCCGTACGCCGACGCGAGCGCGCTCGACGAGCGGAAGCCGACGACCAGCGCGATCACCGCGCCGAGCAGCATCCAGTTGATGCTCGGCACGTAGATCTGGCCCATCTCGCGTTCCGACGTGAAGATCGTGCGCATGCGCGGCGCGTAACCGAGCTGCATCGCCTGGCGGGTCAGCGAGTAGGCTCCGGAGATCACCGCCTGGCTGGCGATGATCGTCGCCAGCGTCGCCATCGCGACCATCGGGTACACCAGCGCGTCGGGCACCAGCAGGTAAAACGGATTGCGCACGTTGTCGGGGTGATCGAGGATCAGCGCGCCCTGGCCGAGGTAGTTCAGGTACAGCGACGGAAACACGATGAGGAACCACGCGAACTTGATCGGCCGGCGGCCGAAGTGGCCCATGTCCGCATACAGCGCCTCGCCGCCGGTGATCGCGAGCACGACCGCGCCGAGCGACAGCCAGCCGACCAGCGGCATATCGGCAAAGAAGCGCAGCGCCCAGCGCGGGTCGAGCGCGCCGAGGATTTCAGGATGCAGCGTTATGCCCAGGATGCCCAGCACCGCGAGCAGGGCGAACCACACCAGCATCACCGGGCCGAAGATCCTGCCGACACTGCCGGTGCCGTGGCGCTGCATCAGGAACAGTGCCAACAGCACGACGAGCGCGGCCGGCAGCACATACGGGCGGAAAGCCGGCGTCGCGACCTCGAGGCCTTCGACCGCCGACAGCACCGAAATCGCCGGCGTGATCATGCCGTCGCCATAGAACAGCGCGGCCCCGAACACTCCCAGCGCCGACAGCACCCAAGCCTTGCGGCCGGGCGGCACCGCGTGCAGCACGAGCGAGGTCAGCGCCATGATGCCGCCTTCGCCGCGGTTGTCGGCGCGCGTGATGAAAACGACGTATTTCGCCGATACCACGAGCACCAGCGCCCAGAACACCAACGACAGGATGCCGTAGACATTCTGGGGCGTCACCGGCACCGCATGCGGGCCGTTGAAGACTTCCTTCAGCGTGTAGAGCGGGCTTGTGCCGATGTCGCCATACACGACGCCGATCGCGGCGACCGCGAGTCCGGTCGGGCCCTGGCGCGGACCGGGAGCCTCGGCAGCTGCGGCGGCGGAAGTATTCACACGGTCGAGTGCCTGCATGAATACTCCCGGGGGACTTTGCGCGAGGCGTGTAGATTAGCGCAGCGCACCATCACGGACGAGCAGATTTTCACGCTCCGGGAAATGAATCCGGAGCGCTCACGGCGTCGCCGTGGAGGCAGCCGCGAGGTCGCGCCCGTCGCCGGGCTCGACGCCCAATGCCGCGGCGACGCCGGGATGCATGACGCGCCCGTCCCAGATGTTCAGCCCCCGCGCCAGATAGGGATCGTCGCGCAGCGCCTCGCGCCAGCCCTGGTCGGCGAGCGCGAGCACGCAGGGCAGCGTCGCGGCGTTCAGCGCGAGCGTCGAAGTTCGCGCGACTGCGCCCGGCATGTTCGCGACGCAGTAATGCACGACTTCGTCGACGACGAAAGTCGGATCGGCATGAGTCGTCGGGCGGGAAGTCTCGAAACAGCCGCCCTGGTCGATCGCGACGTCGACGACCACGGTGCCCGCGCGCATCCTGCGCACGATGTCGCGCGTGACGAGCTTCGGCGCCGCGGCACCGGGCACCAGCACCGCGCCGATCACGAGATCGGCGTCGAGCACTGCCGCTTCGATCGCGTCGGCGCTCGCGTGCAGCGTGTGCAGCTGCGTGCCGAAGCGCTCGCCGAGACGGCGCAGGACGGCCACCGACCGGTCGACGATCGTCACTGCGGCGCCCATGCCGAGCGCGATCAGCGCGGCATTGCTGCCGACGACGCCGCCGCCGAGGATCACGACGCGCGCCGGCTCGACGCCCGGCACGCCGCCGAGCAGCAGCCCGCGCCCGCCGGCTGCTTTCTCGAGACAGTGCGCGCCGGCCTGCACGCTCATCCGCCCGGCGACTTCCGACATCGGCGCGAGCAGCGGCAGCCCGCCGTCGGCGTCACCGACCGTCTCGTACGCGATCGCGGTGACGCCGCTCGCGAGCAGGTCGTTCGCCTGTTGCGGGTCCGGCGCGAGATGGAGGTAGGTGAACAGCACCTGGCCGGCGTTAAGGCGCATGCGCTCGGCGGGCTGGGGCTCCTTGACCTTGACGATCAGTTCGGCTGCGGCATACAGCGCCGCGGCGTCGTCCTCGATGCGGGCGCCGGCGTGCCGGTAGTCGTCGTCGCTCGCGCCGATGCCGCGCCCCGCATCGCGCTCGACGATCACTTCGTGGCCGTGCGCGACGACTTCGCGGACGCTCGCCGGCGTGAGCCCGACGCGATACTCATGGACCTTGATTTCCCTCGGTACGCCGACAAGCATGTTGAACCTCCCGGGCAGGTGGCCGCACGCCGGCGGGCGCGACTCGGGCAGCGGCGCGCTTGCCGCATCGCCTACAATCGCAGTCTTCGCCGACGACCGCACATCGAAATGCAAGTATCCACGATCCCGCCCGAATCCGCCGCCCTCGAAGACGCCGCCGGCGTCGTGCACCGCCGTGCCGAAGGGCCGGTACGCATCGTGTCGCTGGTGCCGTCGCTGACCGAACTGGTATGTGAGCTCGGTCTCGCCGACCAGCTCGTCGGGCGCACCGGCTTCTGCATTCATCCGCGCGATATCGTCAGGAAGGTGGCGAAAGTCGGTGGCACGAAAGACGTCAGGATCGACGCCGTGCGCGCCCTCGAAGCCACGCACCTGATCGTGAATATCGACGAGAACCGGCGTGAGACGGTCGACCGGCTCGCGGCGTTCATCCCGAACGTCATCGTCACCCACCCGTGCGCGCCGGAGGACAATTTCGGGCTGTACCGGCTTTTCGGCCGGATCTTCGATCGCGACGCCGAAGCGGGCCGGCTGGCCGCGGATCTTGCCGGCGCGCTCGACGCGGCGCGCGCCGTGGCCGCGTCGCTGCCGCCGGAGCGGGTGCTGTACCTGATCTGGCGCGAGCCGTGGATGAGCGTGTCGCGCGACACCTATATCTCGGCGACGCTGCGTGCGGTCGGTTGGGAAACGCTGCCGGACGAGACCTCGAGCCGTTATCCCGAAATCGCCTGGCAGGCGTCGGCGGTCGTGCAGGCGCAGCGGGTGCTGCTGTCGTCCGAACCCTACCGTTTCCGCGCGTTGCATCTGGACGAGGTCGCGCGCCTGTCCGACCGGCCCGCGGCGCTGATCGACGGCACAATGACGTCCTGGTACGGCAGCCGCGCCGCGGCCGGCTTGCGCTATCTCGCGCGGCTGCGGGAGCGGCTCGCCGCTGGGTAGGGAAGTTCGCGAGGTGCTCGGACGCCGGCAGCCGCCTCAGCGCGACGCGAACGCCTGCGCGAAGTTTTCCGGCGTCAGGACCGCGAACAGCGGCCGCAGCAGGCGGTGGCGGTTGAGCTTCAGCAACGCCTTGTCGCGGCTGACGAGATGGCTCGCTTGGCCGTCGCGCGCGATCTCGAGAAACTTCTGGTCGTCGCGGTCGCGACACAGCGGCAGTGCCGGCAGCGCTTGCGCCGGTCCGTCGACCCCGACGGGAGCGTCGCGGTCGGGGAGGAGCGTGACGCGAGCGGCGTAGCCGGCGAGGATCGCCGCCTGACGTTCGGCGGCGACGCCGAACTGGCGGTACGCGAGAACGTGGCGCAATTCGTCGAGCGCGTCGCCGCGCGTGACGAGGGCGAAATCGCAGCCCTCGATCGCATCTCGCAAGCGCCTCAGCGCCGGGTCTTCGAAAAGCCACAGCGCCATGACGGTGTTCGTGTCGAGGACGATGCGCGGGCAGGGCAAGTCGGGCATCGCGTCTTCCGGAGGCAGCGGTCGAGATCAGCGGGTCGACGACAGCGGGTCGACGACAGCGAGGGGGCCGCAGCCCCCTCGTGACGTGCGACCGGCGATTCGCGTCAGGCCGCCTGGTTTGCGTCGAGGCGGACTTTGACGAAGGAGCCGGGCGCGTCCTCGATCGCCTTGAGCTTGCCTTTCGCCGGGTCGCGCGCGTCGACCTGTTCGGGATCCTGCGGCACGACCCAGCCCTGCCAGTCGGTCCACCACGAGCCTTGCTGGTGCTGCGCGCCTTCGAACCACGCGTCGGCGTCCTGCGGCAGCTTTGCCGACGGATTCAGCCAGTAGCCGTACTTGTTCGACGCCGGCGGGTTGACGATGCCGGCGATGTGGCCGGAGCCGCCGAGCACGAAGCGCACCGCACCGCCAAGCGCCTGCGCGCCGGTGTAGGTGCTTTTCCACGGCGCAATATGGTCTTCGAGCGTCGAGATGAAGTAGCACGGAATCTTGATCTTCGACAGATCGATCGGCACGCCGTCGATGACGATGCCGCCCGGCTCGACAAGCCGGTTTTCCATGTACATCGTGCGCAGGTAGTAGCTGTGCATCTTCGCCGGCATGCGCGTCGAGTCGGAGTTCCAGTACAGCAGGTCGAACGGGAACGGGTCCTTGCCCATCAGGTAGTTGTTCACGACGAAGGACCAGATCAGGTCGTTCGCCCGCATCATGTTGAACGTGCCGGCCATCTCGGAACCTTCGAGGTAGCCGCGCTCGAACATTTTCTTCTCGAGGCTCGATACCTGGCCTTCGTCGATGAACACGCCCAGTTCGCCGGGCTCCGAAAAGTCGATCATCGTCGTGAAGAACGTCGCCGAAGCGATACGTTTGTCCTTCTTGCCGGCAAGGTACGCGAGCGTCGTCGCCAGCAGCGTGCCGCCGAGGCAGTAGCCGCAGACGTTCACTTCCTTCTCGCCGGTCTGCTTCTCGATCGCGTCGAGCGCCGCGACGATGCCTTCGTGCACGTAGGACTCGAACGTCTTCTCGGCGAGGCGCTCGTCGGGGTTCACCCACGACACGACGAACACCGTGTGGCCCTGGTCGACGCACCACTTGATGTACGAATTCTTCTCGCGCAGGTCGAGGATGTAGAACTTGTTGATCCACGGCGGCACGATCAGCAGCGGGCGCTTGAGCACTTTGTCGGTGCGCGGCGTGTACTGGATCAG
The DNA here is from genome assembly GCA_001274695.2 of Azoarcus sp. PA01. Classification (NCBI taxonomy): domain Bacteria; kingdom Pseudomonadati; phylum Pseudomonadota; class Betaproteobacteria; order Rhodocyclales; family Zoogloeaceae; genus Azoarcus; species Azoarcus sp. PA01. Next base: position 1,900,891 of record LARU01000002.1, read on the forward strand.
CTGCATCATGTCGGTCTGGAACACGACTTTGCCGGGCGTCGTCGCGACGTTGCGGCCGAGTTCGAACGCGGTCGTGTCGGTCATCTTGACGCGCAGCTGGCCGCCGCCGTCTTCCATGTCGCGCAGCAGGTTGTTCAGGCCCTTGATGAGGTTCTGGCCGTTGTTCTTGACTGTCTCGCGGAACACTTCGGGATTCGTCAGCGCGAAATTCGACGGCGACAGCGCGTCGATGTACTGGCGCGTGAAGAAGTTCACCTTCTTCTGCGAGTGCTCGTCGAGCCCTTCGACGCAGCACACCGTGTCATGCACGTGGCGCGCGGTGATCAGGTACGACTGCTTGATGAAGTCGAACAGGAAATGCTCTTCCCACTGCTCGTCCTTGAAGCGCTTGTCGGTCTTCTCCGGCTGCGCGATCGGCGCGCCGTGCATGCCCATGACGCGCAGCATCGAATGCTGCCACAGCGAGAAGTAGTCCCACACCAGGTTCATCTGCGACTGCGCGAGCTTGTAGGGATTGGCCAGCAGCTTGGCCATCATGTCCATGAACGCCTGCGCGATGCCCAGCTCGTCGCTGGGCGTGGAGACGCCTTTCTTGAGCTGGCGCTGGACGTGCTCGCTGATCAGGTGCGAAGCGCGCTGTGCGACTTCGGCGTAGGTCTTGGCGACCTCCTTCGGATCCGGCAGCTCGGCAAATACGTTCTCGGGGGTGGGTGCAGCCATCTCTCTATTGCTCCTGTTTTTTCATGCAATGCGTTCGAATCGGGTCGTGCCGTCGTCGCTGGCCAGTCTGCGAGCCTCGTTTCTATTGACGAGGTAGTTGAGGTGGGCGATCGCTTCTCCCATCGCGAACATGACCTGGTGCGTGTCCAGTTCGCGGGGAAACAGTGTCGAAAGGACGTCCGCGGCGCTGCCGGGCGTTACGAGCGCGCCGAGCAGTTCGTCGCAGCGTTCACGGTGGTGCGTTTCGAGCTGTGCGATTCTCGCCCTGATGCCGCGGAATGGTCGACCATGCGATGGTAGCACGAGCGTATCGTCGGGCAAGTCCTTGAAGCGATTCAGCGAATCGAGGAACCAGCCGAGCGGATCGTCATTCGGCGTCGCCGCATAAACGCTGACGTTCGTCGAAATGCGCGGCAGCAGCATGTCACCCGAAATGAGTATCCCGAGCTGCGCGCAGTACAGGCTGGCGTGCTCGGGCGCATGACCATATCCTACGATGACGTGCCACTCGTGGGCGCTGATCGTCACGACATCGCCGTCGAACAGGCGGTGATAGGCCGTGGGGAGCGTTGGCACGCCGCGGCGATAACCGTTGCCGCGGTCGACGAGGGCGGCCTGGCGCGCGTCGTCGAGTCCGTGGCTGCGGAATTGCGCGACCATGTCGGTGACCGAGTATCCGGGCAGCTGGTTCCAGATCGCGTGGCCATACAGGAGCTCGCCCTGCGTCATCCACACCGGCGCGCCGTCGCGCGCGGCGAGCCAGGTCGCCAGGCCAAGATGGTCGGGATGGTGGTGGGTGACGAGGACACGCCCGACCGGGCGCCCGTCGTTCGCGAGGATCGTGCTCCAGTGCTCGCGCACTTCGTCGAGGCTGAAGCCGGTGTCGATCACGGCGAGCGTTTCGCCGTCGTCGAGCAGCCACAGGTTGATGTGGTCGAGGGCGAATGGCAGCGGCATCCGCACCCAGCTCACCCCCTTCGCCACGGCGAGCGTCTCGCCGCCGGCAGGGGTCTCGCTGAACGGGTACTGCAGTTCGGTAAGACGGGTCATCGAGTTCTCTCCGTTGGACGGGGCAAGCAATCGCCGATTGCTCAAACCCCTCAATTCTGATTAACTTTTCTGCTCTTTCAGCGCGGCTGCTTGCGCGCGACGCAATCGACCAGGCCGTTTTACTTCGGGCACCGATCAATGGCAAGCGAACAAACCTACACCATTACCGAACTCGCGCGCGACTTCGACGTCACGCCTCGGGCGATCCGCTTCTACGAGGACCAGGGGCTGCTGAAGCCGTCCCGGGCCGGGCGCACGCGCATCTATTCCAAGTCCGACCGTACCCGCCTCAAGCTCACGCTGCGCGGCAAGCGCCTCGGCCTGTCGCTCGCCGAAATCAAGGAATTGCTCGAGATGCACGGTGGCGTGCGCAATCCCGCGGCGCAGCTGGTGCGTTTCCTCGTCGTGCTCGCCGACCGCCGTGAAGCGCTCGAACAGCAGCGCGAGGACATCGAAGCGGTGCTCGGCGAGATCGCGATGCTCGAAAAACAGTGCTCCGATCTGCTCGGCCACGATCCCGGCGGCGCGGCGGCGGCACGTGCCGAAATCGTGCGCCGCATGCGGAGCGGGGCTTGATTTTTTTCGCCGTTAGTTTACGTTGACGTAAACGTAATAACAACTGGAAATTCTACAATCCAGACGAGGAGACCGGATGAGATACGAGCTGCCGATTTTCCAGCCCAAAGACCCCGGGTATGCAGATCGCGTCCGTGAAAGTTTCCGCCTGCAGCAGGCGATGGCGCTGATCGGCGCGCAGTTGCCCGTCGTCGAGCCGGGCCATGTCGAGATCCACCTGCCGTTCAAGCCGGAAATCACGCAGCAGCATGGCTTCATCCATGGCGGCGTCGTCGGGATGATCGCGGATTCCGCGGCCGGCTACGCGGCGAACACGTTGACGCCCGCCGGCACCAGCGTGCTGACCGTCGAATACAAGTTGAACCTGCTTGCGCCGGCCGACGGCGAACGGCTCGTCGCGCGCGGCGAAGTCATCAAGCCCGGACGCACGCTGCTGATCACGCGCGCGGAAGTGTTCGCGATCAGGCGCGAGCAATGGACGTTGTGCGCGGTGATGCAGCAGACGATCATGGCGATGCATGGCAGGAAGGAAGGGGTCGAGTGATTTCAGCTGCCGCGGCGCGGTCGCGGTGTTACAGACAAAACTGAAGGAAATTTTCTGTGCCAGTCGAACTTCGCGTGTTGGGCGCCGATGACGGAGTCTACCTCGACCACGTCCGCCAGTTCTTCCGCAACTATGCCGCTTCGATCGGCGTCGACTTGTGTTTCCAGGGTTTCGGCGACGAGATGGCGTCGTTGCCGGGAGCGTACGGGGCGCCGCAGGGCCGGCTTTTCTACGCCGAACTCGACCGGCAGCCCGCGGGCTGCGTTGGCATCCGCCCGTTCTCCGACGGCATCTGCGAAATGAAGCGGCTGTACGTCGAGCCGACGCTGCGCGGGCTGGGCGTCGGTCGCGAACTGGTCCTCGCGGCGATCCGCGCGGCGAAGGACATCGGGTACCGCCGCATCCTGCTCGACACGCTGCCGACGATGCGCATCGCCGTGAAGCTGTATCGCGAACTCGGCTTCACCGAAGTGCCGGCTTACTACCCGACGCCGGTCGAAGGGACGCTTTTCCTCGCGCTGGACCTCGAAAACTGGTCCGAGGAAGAAGTGGCGAACGAAAACCTGTTCCACCTCTTCGATTACAACCGCGCCTGGGCGAGGCAGATGCAGCACATCGACCCCGGTTTCTTCGAGAAACTGTCGAAGCTGCAGGCGCCCGAATACCTGTGGATCGGCTGCTCGGATTCGCGCGTGCCGGCGAACCAGATCGTCGGTCTGCTGCCGGGCGAAGTGTTCGTGCATCGCAACGTCGCGAATGTCGTCGTGCATACCGACCTGAACTGCCTGTCGGTGATCCAGTTCGCCGTCGACGTGCTGAAAGTCAAGCACATCATGGTCGTCGGCCACTACGGTTGCGGCGGCGTGAAGGCGGCGCTCGGGCGCGAGCGGGTCGGCCTCGTCGACCTGTGGCTGCGCCACGTGCAGGACGTGCACGTCAAGCACCGCCAGGCGGTCGATCGGCTACCGCCGGAGCTCGCGCACGACCGGCTGTGCGAGCTGAACGTGCTCGAACAGGTCGTCAATGTGGCCCAGACTGTGGTCGTGCAGGACGCGTGGAAACGCGGCCAGCCGCTCGCGGTGCATGCCTGGATCTACGGGCTGAAGAACGGCCTGGTGCGTGACCTGGGCCTCAACGTGACGCGCCCCGAAGACCTGCTGCCGCGCTATGTCGCGGCGCTCGAAACGCTGGCCTGAGAGCCGGTGATCCCCATAAGCCGTACAGGAGAGAAAGCATGAATGATCCCGTTGTCATCGTTTCCGCCGCCCGCACGCCGATGGGCGGCTTCCAGGGCGATTTGTCGGCGCTGAGCGGCCCGCAGCTGGGCGCGGTCGCGATCCGGGCCGCCGTCGAACGCGCCGGGCTGAGCCCCGAAGCGGTGCAGGAAGTGCTGATGGGCTGCGTGCTGCCGGCGGGTGTCGGGCAAGCGCCGGCGCGCCAGGCTGCGCTCGGCGCCGGCCTGCCGCTGTCGGCCGGCTGCACGACGGTCAGCAAGGTGTGCGGCTCCGGCATGAAGTCGGTGATGCTCGCGCACGACCTGCTGGTCGCCGGCACGAACGACGTGATGGTCGCCGGCGGCATGGAGTCGATGTCGAACGCGCCGTATCTGCTGCCGAAGGCGCGCGGCGGCTACCGCCTCGGCCATGGCCAGGTGCTCGACCACATGTTCCTCGACGGCCTCGAGGACAGCTACTCGAAAGAGAACAAAGGTCGCCTGATGGGCACTTTCGCCGAAGACTGCGCGCGCCACTTCGACTTCAGCCGCGCTGCGCAGGACGAGTTCGCAATCGCCTCGACGATGCGCGCGCAGAACGCGATCCAGGACGGCAGCTTTGCCTGGGAAGTCGCGCCGGTGACGGTCCCGGGGCGCAAGGGCGACGTCGTCGTCGACCGCGATGAGCAGCCGCCGAAAGCGCAGATCGACAAGATCGCCGGCCTGAAGCCCGCGTTCAAGAAGGACGGCACCGTCACGGCCGCGAATTCGAGCTCGATCTCCGACGGCGCCGCGGCACTCGTGCTGATGCGCCGCTCGACCGCCGACAAGCTCGGCCTCGCGCCGCTCGCGACCGTTCAAGGGCACGCGACGCACGCGCAGGAGCCGCAGTGGTTCACGACCGCTCCGGTCGGTGCGGTGCAGAAAGTGCTCGCGAAGGCCGGCTGGAACGTCGGCGACGTCGATCTGTGGGAAATTAACGAAGCGTTCGCGGTCGTCACGATGGCAGCGATGAAGGAACTCGACCTGCCGCACGACCGCGTCAACGTGCATGGCGGCGCGTGCGCGCTCGGCCACCCGATCGGCGCGTCCGGCGCCCGGATCATCGTCACGCTGCTCGGTGCGCTGAAGAAATACGGCAAGAAGCGCGGCGTCGCGAGCCTGTGCATCGGCGGCGGCGAAGCGACCGCGGTGGCGGTGGAGCTCGTCTAAATGATCCTCACGCAAGAGCAGGAAATGATCCGCGACTCGCTCCACGCGTTCGCGCAGGAGCGCCTCGCGCCGTTCGCCGCCGAATGGGATCGCAACCACACTTTTCCGCGCGAAGCGCTCAAGGAGCTTGCCGAGCTCGGCGCGCTCGGCATGGTCGTGCCCGAGCAGTGGGGCGGCGCGGGGATGGACTACGTGAGCCTCGTGCTCGCGCTCGAGGAAATCGCGGCCGGCGACGGCGCGACCTCGACGATCGTCAGCGTGCAGAACTCGCTCGCGTGCGGCATTCCGAACCGCTACGGCTCCGACGCGCAGAAGGAAAAGTGGCTGAAGCCGCTCGCGAGCGGCCGGATGCTCGGCTGCTTCTGCCTCACCGAGCCGCACGTCGGCTCGGACGCTTCGGCGCTGAAGACCACCGCCGTGCGAGTGAACGACAATGACGGAGACGGCTGGGTCATCAACGGCGTCAAGCAGTTCATCACCACCGGCCGCGAGGCGGACGTCGCGATCGTGTTCGCGGTGACCGACAAGTCGGCCGGCAAGAAAGGCATTTCGTGCTTCCTCGTGCCGACTGCCACCCCGGGCTACAGCGTCGCGCGCATCGAGGAGAAGATGGGGCAGAAAGCGTCCGACACCGCGCAGATCCTGTTCGAGAACTGCCGCGTGCCGGCGGATGCGCTGCTCGGTGCCGAAGGCGAGGGCTACCGGATCGCGCTGTCGAACCTCGAAGCGGGGCGCATCGGCATCGCCGCGCAGTGCCTCGGCATGGCGCGCGCGGCGCTCGACGCAGCGGTGAAATACGCGCACGAGCGCGAGACGTTCGGCAAGCCGATTTTCGAGCATCAGGCGGTGAACTTCCGCCTCGCCGACATGGCGACGCAACTGGAAGCCGCGAGGCAGCTCGTGTGGCACGCGGCCAGCCTCAAGGATGCCGGCCGGCCGTGCCTCAAGGAAGCGTCGATGGCGAAGCTTTTCGCGTCCGAGATGGCCGAGAAAGTGTGTTCGGATGCGATCCAGGTCCATGGTGGCTACGGCTACGTGACCGACTTCCCGGTCGAGCGCATTTATCGCGACGTGCGCGTATGCCAGATTTACGAAGGCGCAAGCGACATTCAGCGCCTCGTGATCGGGCGCGCGCTGGAGGCGTGATCGACGGGCGCGGGCGCAGGGATCCGTCGCGTCACCAAACGGAGACAGGAATGCACTACGACACTCTCGAAATCGGCATCCAGGACGGCGTCGCGACCATATGGATGAACCGTCCCGACGTGCATAACGCGTTCAATGCGCAGCTGATCGCGGACCTGACCGCGTCGTGCCGCGAACTCGACGCCGACGACACGGTGCGCGTCGTCGTGCTCGCCGGACGCGGCAAGAGTTTCTCCGCGGGCGCGGACCTGAACTGGATGAAGGCGGCCGCCGCAGCCAGCGTCGAGGACAACCTCGACGACGCTCGCCGGCTCGCCGCCATGTTGCGCACGATCGCCGAAATGGGCAAGCCGACGATCGCGCGCGTGCAGGGTGCGGCGCTCGGCGGAGGCATGGGGCTCGCAGCGGCGTGCGACATCTGCGTCGCCGCCGAACCGGCAGTGTTCGCGACTTCCGAAGTCAAGTTCGGCATCATCCCGGCGGCGATCAGCCCTTACGTGATCCGGGCGATCGGCGAGCGCCAGGCGTATCGCTACTTCCAGACCGCGGAGCGGATCACCGCCGCGCGCGCCGCGGAGATCGGCCTCGCGCACGAAGTCGTCGCGGCCGCAGCGCTCGACGCGAAAGTCGCGGAGATCGTCGCGGCGCTGCTGCAGGGTGGGCCGAAAGCGCAGGCCGCGGCAAAGGATCTGATCCGCAACGTCGCGAACCGGCCGGTCGGCGACGCAGTCGTCGAAGACACTGCGCGCCGCATCTCCAGGCTGCGCGCGACGCCGGAAGCGCAGGAAGGTCTCGACGCTTTCCTGTCGAAGCGCCCGGCCGCCTGGGTGGCGCAGGGCTGAACACTGCCGCGCCGAGCGCGAGATGGATGACTTGGCCGGCTGGAGCACCGCGCTGCAGGGGCTGACGCCGCTGCTCGACTGGCGTGACGTTCCGCTCGATCTGGCGTCGCTCGCCGCGCTCGCTGCCGGCCTCGGCTGGGCGAGCGGGCTGCGGCTCTACGCGCTCGTCTTCGCGCTCGGCGCGCTCGAGCGCTTCGGCGGCGTGCAGTTGCCCGGCGGCCTCGAAGTGCTCGCGCACCCGGTCGTGCTCGGGCTGTCCGGTTTCATGCTCGTCACGGAGTTCTTCGCCGACAAGCTGCCGTGGCTCGACTCGGCGTGGGATGCGGTGCATACCTTCATCCGCATTCCCGCCGGCGCAGCGCTCGCCGCGGCAGTGATGGGCGACCAGAGCGGCGCGATGCAGGTCGCGGCAGGGCTCGCCGGCGGCACCCTCGCTGCCGGCACGCATTTCGCGAAGGCGGGCGCGCGAGCGGCGATCAACACGTCGCCCGAGCCGCTCAGCAACGTCACGACTTCGCTCGGCGAGGACGCGATGTTCGCCGGCGGGCTGTGGATGCTGCTGCAGCATCCTTTGTGGTTCCTCGTCGCGCTCGTCGTGTTCGTCCTGCTCGCCGGCGTGCTGATCGTGCTGCTGTGGCGCTTCATCGGCAAGCTGTTCCGGCCGCGCCCGCGACCGGGGGTTCCGTAAGTGCGACCACAGGGCGACTGACGCGAACCGAACCGGCCCGCAGCGGACCAAAGGCAACAACACCGCAACAAACGACACCCACACGACAACGACTCGCCCGACTCCGACGACACGATGAATATCGCTTCCCCCTGCATCAACATCTGCCGCATGAATGCGGCCACTGGCCTGTGCGAAGGCTGCTTCCGCTCGCTCGACGAGATCGCCGGCTGGAGCCGCCAGGCCGACGCGGAGAAACGCCGCATTCTCGACGCGATCGACCGGCGCCGCGCGCAGGCCCTCGCCGCGGCGAGCGCAGCGCGCGCGGAGGCGGCCCGATGAGCGATGCATTGTGCGTCGGCGTGTGCATGATCGACTGGGATAGCGGCGTGTGTCTCGGTTGCGGTCGCACGCCCGAGGAGATCGACGGCGTGCCGGTCGCGCCCGCCCCCGCGCAGACGCCGGCGAAAGTGCCGCTGCCGGCAAACGTCGCGGCACAGGTCGGCGAAGGGTCGCAATGAGCACGGCGCCGCAGCTTCCGGCGACGATCGCCGTGCTCGAGCGCGGCTGGCTTTCGTCGAACAACGTCGTGCTGTTCGACGGCGACGAAGCGACGCTGGTCGACAGTGGCTACGTCAGCCATGCCGCGCAGACGGTCGCGCTGCTGCACCGCACGCTCGACGGCCGGCGCCTCGCTCGGCTGATCAACACGCACTCGCATTCCGACCACATCGGCGGCAACGCCGCGGTGCAGCGGGCGTTCGGCTGCGCGATCACGGTGCCTGCCGGGATGGCGGGCGCCGTGGCCGAGTGGGACGAGGCAGCGCTGCTGCTCAGCACGGCCGAGCAGGCCGGCGAGCGTTTCCAGGCCGACGAGGTGCTGCGCGCAGGCGAGAGCGTCGCGATGGGGGGGCTGACCTGGCAGGCGCTCGAAGCGCCGGGGCACGACATGGACGCCCTGGTGTTCCACAACGCCGACCGCCGCATCCTGATTTCCGGCGACGCGCTGTGGCGCGACGGCTTCGGCATCCTGTTCGCGGACGTGCTCGGCACCGGCGACGGCATCGGCGCGGCGCGGCGCACGTTGGAGGCGATCGCGCGCCTGCCGGTCGATGTCGTCATTCCGGGGCATGGCGCACCGTTCGTCGAGTTCGACGATGCACTGGCGCGGGCGTTTGCCCGCCTGAAGGCGTTCGAGGACGACGGCGCGCGCATCGCGCGCAACGCGATCCGTGCGTGCATGACGTTCTCGCTGCTCGATCTGGGCTCGATCGCGCTCGATGAATTGCCCGAACATCTCGCGCGCGTGCCACTCTACCGCGAAGCCAACGCGCGTTTCCTCGGCCAGGCGCCGGAGGCGCTCGCCGACTGGCTCGTCGCGGAACTGTCGCGCGCCGGGGTCGCGCGCTGTGAAGCAGGGCGGCTGGTCGCGGCCTGAATGCTGTTTGCATTGGCGCGAGTGTTCGCCGCTGGCCTGCCTCTACGACTTTTGCCATAATCCCCGCGATAGGGGGAGTGTCCGGTCATGCAGATCGTGCTGATTAGCGGGTTGTCGGGTTCCGGCAAGAGCATCGCGCTGAAAGTGCTCGAAGACGTCGGTTATTACGCGGTCGATAACCTGCCCGCGACGCTGCTGCCCGAACTGGTGACCGAACTGCACGGCGCCGGCCACGAGCGTGTCGCGATCGCCGTCGACGTGCGCTCGGGCGCAAGCCTTTTGGCGCTGCCGCAGCAGGTCGAATACCTGCGCGGCATCGCCTCGGATCTGCGCGTGATCTTTCTCGATGCGCGCGACGACACGCTGATCGCGCGTTTTTCGGAAACCCGTCGCCGCCATCCGCTCGCCAGCGAAGGCGTGTCGCTCGCCGAAGCGATCCAGAACGAGCGCGACGCGCTCGCGAGCATCGCCGAACTCGGCCACCGCATCGACACCAGCGAACTGCAGGCGAACACGCTGCGCGCCTGGATCAAGGACTTTCTTGCGATCGAGGCGACCGAAGGGCTGACGCTGATGTTCCAGTCGTTCGGTTTCAAGTACGGCATTCCGCTCGACGCGGACCTCGTCTTCGACGTGCGCTGCCTGCCGAACCCGCATTACGATCTGCGCCTGCGCCCGTTCACCGGCAAGGACCAGCCGGTCATCGAGTTTCTCGACAGCTTCCCCGAAGTCGCGCGCATGTGCGAGGACATCCGCCGCTTCGTCGCGACCTGGCTGCCCAGCTACGCGCGCGACAATCGCAGCTACCTCACCGTCGCGATCGGCTGCACCGGCGGGCAGCACCGCTCAGTGTATATCGCCGAATGGCTCGGCCGCCAGTTCAGCGACACGCTGCGCGTGCTCGTGCGCCACCGTTCCGCGGCGCGCCGTATCGTCGACCACGGCGCCGACATGGCAGGCAAGTGAATCCGCGCCTCGCGGACTGGCTGGCGCTGCTGCGGCCGGGCGATTTCGCGACGCTCGCGGGCGCGCTCGCGGTATGCGTCGTGTCGGCGCTGCTGCTGTGGCGCGGCGGCGCCCCGGACAAGGCGATCGTGCGCGCCGGCGGCGCAGTGTTCGCCGAACTGAGCCTCGCGCAGCCGCAGCGCGTCGACGTCCCCGGGCCGCTCGGGATCACGCGCATCGAAGTCCAGCCCGGCCGCGCGCGCGTCCTCTCCGATCCCGGGCCGCGCCAGTATTGCGTTCGCCAGGGCTGGCTGAGCCGCGCCGGCGCGGTCGCGATCTGCGCGCCGAACGAAGTCAGCCTGAGCCTTTCCGGCGGCGCAACGGACTATGACACGCTCAACTATTGAGATTCATCCGAGCGCGGACGACCGGCGCATCGCGCGGCTGGCGACCGCGGCGATCGTGCTGACGGTGGCCGAAGCGGCGATTCCGCTGCCGCTGCCCGGAGTCAAGCCGGGGCTCGGGAACATCGTGATCCTGATCGTGCTGCTGCGCTGGGGCTGGCGCGATGCGGTATGGGTCGGGCTGCTGCGCGTGTTCGCGAGCAGCCTGCTGCTCGGGCAGCTGTTCGCGCCGGGATTTTTCCTCAGCCTCGCCGGCTCGCTGACGAGCCTCGCGACGCTGGGCGTCGCGAAGCACCTGCCGCGGCCCTGGTTCGGCGCGGTGAGCCTCAGCGTGTTCGCCGCGTTCGCGCACATCGGCGGGCAGCTCGTGCTCGCGCGCGCGTGGCTGGTGCCGCACGACGGCGTGTTCTATCTCGTACCGGTGTTTGCCGCGGCGGCGACGCTGTTCGGCGTCATCAACGGATTGGTCGCGGCGCGCCTGCTGCGGGACCGCATTGCCGTAGCGGCATGCGCAAGCAAGCGGTAGGGGAGAGGGGCTGGCAGCAATTTTGCTCGCTCGGGAAAACACCGGGACGCGCCAGATTTTGTTGTGCCGCTCAGGAGGCGAAACAGCCAGACCGTTTCCCCGGGCAGTTTCCGGGCGGATTTCCATCGAGAGGAGGCATCATGTTCAAGGCGGTACTGATCGAGAAGGACGACGCCGGCTACCGGGCGACGCTGACTGACGTCGATGACGCGCGGCTGCCCGATGGCGACGTCACGGTGCGGGTCGCGTATTCGACGCTGAACTACAAGGATGCGCTCGCGATCACCGGCAAGGGGCCGGTCGTGCGGCAGTTCCCGATGGTTCCCGGCATCGACCTCGCCGGCACTGTCGAGCACAGCTCGCACCCGGAGTACCGGGCCGGTGATCTGGTCGTGCTCAACGGCTGGGGCGTCGGCGAAGGACACTGGGGCGGGCTCGCGGAGAAGGCGCGGCTTGCCGGCGACTGGCTGGTGCCGCTGCCGGCGGCGTTCTCGCCGAAGCAGGCGATGGCGATCGGCACCGCCGGCTATACCGCGATGCTGTGCGTGATGGCGCTCGAACGGCACGGCGTGACGCCCGAAAACGGTGAAGTGCTCGTCACCGGCGCGAACGGCGGCGTCGGCAGCATCGCAGTGTCGCTGCTCGCAAAACTTGGTTACCGCGTCGTCGCCTCGACCGGCCGGCCGAACGAAGTCGAGTACCTGAAGGGGCTCGGCGCGGCGGAAATCATCGACCGGGTCCAGTTCTCGATGCCCGGCAAGCCGCTGGCGAAGGAGCGCTGGGCCGGCGCCGTCGACACGGTCGGCAGCCACACGCTCGCGAACGTCTGCGCGAGCATGAAGTACCGCGGTGTCGTCGCCGCGTGCGGCCTCGCGCAGGGCATGGACTTTCCGGCGACGGTCGCGCCGTTCATCCTGCGCGGCGTCACGCTCGCCGGTGTCGACAGCGTCTATTGTCCGCGGCCGGAACGCCTCGAAGCGTGGCAGCGGCTCGCGCGCGATCTCGATCCGGCCCATCTCGACCTGATCTCGCACGAAGTCGGCCTTGCCGACGTGATCCGCCTCTCCGGCGAGTTGCTTGCCGGAGAGGTGCGCGGGCGGCTGATCGTCGACGTCAACCGTTGAGCTTGCCGCCCCCCTGGCGTCAGCCCAGCTCCGGCGCGACGAGGATGCGCCCGGCGCGGCGCCTCCCGGCGAATGCGCCCGGCGTGCCTTGGCCACCGTGCGCGTGGCAGATCGCGCACGCGAGCGCGTCAGCCGCGTCCGCGCTCGGGCAGCCGTCGAGCGCGAGCAGCCGCTGCACCATGTGCTGGACCTGCTCCTTCGTGGCCTTGCCGTAGCCGACGACCGCCTGCTTGACCTGCAGCGCGGTGTATTCATGCACCGGCAGGTCGCACGACACGGCGCCGCAGATCACCGCGCCGCGCGCTTGCCCGAGCAGCAGCGTCGATTGCGGATTGACGTTGACGAACACTTTCTCGACCGCGACCTGGTCGGGCGTGTAGGCCGCGACGACTTCGCGCACGCCATCGAGCAGCGTCTTCAGCCGTCCGGGCAGTTCGCCGTCGCGGGTCCGGATGCAGCCGCTCGCGACGTAGCGCAGCTGGTTGCCGAGCTTGTCGATGACGCCGAAGCCGGTGATGCGCAGCCCCGGATCGAGTCCGAGAATGCGCGTGGCAACGACGGTGGAAGCGCTTTTCATGCCGCGCATTCTACGGGCCCTCGGGCAGCGGCGGGCGAATCGCGGCGGCACGACGTGGCATTCGTCGTACCGGCAGCGCGGTGCGCGCGAACGGTCAAGAACTCGCCGGTCGGGCGGCGGTCATGCACGATGAGGAACGAGCGACGATGACTCCGCAACCGGATCGGGTATATGTGGTCGAGCTGTGCAGCGGCGAGCTGCGGCACTGGCGTTTTCTCGGGGTGGACCGTCGCGAATCGGCGTGGTGGCGCGACGAGGAAACCGGGCGCACGTTCTCCGAAGCGAGCCTGATGTACGTCTGGGAGATCGTTGCGGAGGCGTGAACCGGTCCGAAGCGCCGCACGCGCTTTTTCAGATTCGCCCGGCCTGCCGCCCGGCGTCCGGTGTCCTTCATGAGCCCGCACGCGGCGCGGTGGCCGCCGCTCAGCTCCGGTTGAGCCGCTTCCACAAGGTCGTGCGCGACATTCCCAGGCGGCGTGCGGCTTCGGCGCGGTTGCCGCCGCACTGCTCGAGCATGCGCTGGATCTGCGCCTGCTCTTCGTCCGGCGTCACGTGCGTCGCGTAGTAGCGCGTCAGCGGCAGTGGCAGCAGCACTTCGTGGGTCGCCTCGACGGGCGCGACGACTTCGGGCAGCAGGTGCTGCGGCAGGATCGTCGCGCCGTCTGAATTGACCACTGCGTATTCGAGCGCGTTGAACAGCTGTCGCACGTTGCCTGGCCAGTGGTAGGACTCCATCGCGACGATCGCTTCCGGCGACAGCCGCAGGTCGGTGCGGCGGTAGCGTTCGCCGAGCTCGCCGAGCAGGCGGCTCGCGAGCAGCGCGATGTCCTCGCGCCGCTCGCGCAGCGCCGGCACGTGCAGCGGCAGCACGTGCAGGCGGTAATACAGATCCTCGCGGAACTCGCCGCGGCCGACCATCGCCGCGAGGTCGCGGTGGGTCGCGGCGACGACACGCACATCGACTTTGCGCGGGTGGTTCTCGCCGACGCGCACGATCTCGCGCTCCTGCAGCACGCGCAGCAACCGCGTCTGCGTCGCCGCGGAGATCTCGCCGATCTCGTCGAGCAGCAGCGTGCCGCCGTTGGCCGCTTCGAAGCGGCCCAGGCGAGCTCCGGTTGCGCCGGAAAACGAGCCTTTGGCGTGGCCGAAAAGTTCCGATTCCTCGAGGTTGTCGGGCAGCGAAGCGCAATGCACCGCGACGTAAGGGCCTTTCGCGCGCGCCGAATTGTCGTGCAGCGCGCGTGCTACCAGTTCCTTGCCGACGCCGCTTTCGCCGGTGATCAGCACGTTGGCTTCACTCGCCGCGACGCGCAGCACTTTCTGGTAGAGGTCCTGCATCGCGCGGCTGCGCCCGGTCAGCCCGCCGAGCTGCCAGCGGTCGCGCACTTCGGCTTCAAGTTCGAGTTCGCGCGAGCGGTCGCGCAGCACGATCGCGCAATACAGCCCCGAATCGTTCGGCGGCAGCAGCATCGCCCACATGCGCAGCGGAATGTCGGCGCCGGTCGGCGAGCGCACGACGATGTCCTGGACCTTGTCGTCCTCGCCTTTCGCCGGGGTCAGCGAACATTCGCCGCGCGCTTCGCAGGCCCGCGCGCACTCGGTGCCGCGGAACAGCGTCGGGCACAGTTCGTCGACGAGGCGCCGGTTGTCGTGTCCGATCATCCGCGCGGCGGCGCTGTTCATCTCGAGGACGCGGCGCGCCGGGTCGAGAAACAATACGCCTTCTTCGAGGCTGTCGAGAAATACTCGCAAGGTTGCCAGGCTCGGCATCTGAATCCTCCTTTTTGTTCAGACTGAACGTCCAGAGCGAACGTTCAGTTTCTCCTCGACGACATTCCAGCAGCTAAGCGCCAGGCGAAAAATGATTGTGATCAATGCTTTGCCGGATGTGGCACAGTGCTGGCTAAGAGAATGCAAGGGGGACGGCTTGTCCCGAAGACGATCGCATGACAGGAGAATTCACCGTGCAACCAATCGCTTGGCAAATATCGCTGGTGCTGATGGCGCTCGTCGCGTTCGGCTTTGCCTTTGTCGCCATCAATTCCGGGCGGCGCCAGGAAGACTATTCGCCCCTGCAAAAAAGTGCTTATCGCCTGCGCACGCGCCTTTTCTGGGGCCTCGTGCTGGTGTTCGGCCCGGCGATGATCTACACGCTGCTCGAGCTGCCGTACGACGCGGCGCGCGCGAACACCGGGGCGGGGCCGGTACAGGTCGTCGAGGCGACAGGTTACCAGTGGCGCTGGGAACTCAGTCAGGATCACGTCGCTGTCGGCCAGCCGGTCGAGTTCCGTATCACGAGCGCTGATGTCAATCACGGCTTCGGCATCTACGACGCGAACCTGCATCTGGTCGCGCAGACGCAGGCGATGCCCGGCTACACGAACACGCTGCGCCACACCTTCAGCGAGGAAGGGACGTACAAGATCCTGTGCATGGAGTACTGCGGCCTCGCGCACCACAACATGTTGACCGAAATCCGGGTCGGCGCTCAGTAACGGAGGAGACGAACGTGGCGACCTACACTTACGAACATATTCCCGACCAGGGCGCGAAAGCCGGCGTGCTGGCCTATCTCGCGACCTCGGCGGTCGTGCTGCTGCTGATGATGGTCTTCGGCCTGCTGATGCGGCTCGAGCAGGCGCAGTGGATCTCGCTCGGCGCGATCCGCTTCTACGAACTGATGACCTTGCACGGCGCGGGCATGGTCGGCATCGCGGCGATCGCCGGCGCGTCGATCATGTGGCACTTCCTGCGCCAGTACGTCGATCTGTCGGCGCGCATCTTCGTCGCGAACCTCGTTTTGTTCCTCGGCGGCGTCGTGATGATCCTCGGCAGCGTGCTGCTCGGGCATTTCCATGGCGCGTGGACGTTCCTCTACCCGCTGCCGGGCAAGTCGATGGGCTTGTGGAGCCCGGGCGCCGCAGCGCTCTTCATGAGCGGGCTGCTCGTCATCGGCGTCGGCTTCCTGCTGCTGCACCTCGACGTCGCACGCGCGCTCGTCGCACGCTACGGGAACTTCTCGCGCGCGCTCGGCTGGCCGCAGCTCTTCGGCCACGACGACGGCAAGGCTCCGCCCCCGACCATCGTCGCGAGCGCGATGGTCACCATCGTCAATGTCATCGGCCTGGTCGTCGGCGCGAGCATCCTGGCGATGATGCTGGTGAACCTCTACGTGCCCGAGTTCGACATCGATCCGCTTCTTGCGAAAGGCATGATCTACTTCTTCGGCCACATCTTCATCAACGCGACGATCTACATGGCGGTGATCGGCGTCTATGAGATCCTGCCGCGCTACACGCAGCGGCCGTGGAAGTCGAACAAGGTGTTCCTCGCGTCGTGGACCGCATCGACGCTGATGGTGATGTTCATCTTCCCGCACCATCTGCTGATGGACTTCGCGTTCCCGAAGTGGATGCTGATCATGGGCCACATCATCGGCTACCTGAACACCGTGCCGATCCTCGTCGTCACCGGCTACGGCGCGCTGATGATCGTGTATCGCTCGGGGATCCGCTGGGACATGGCGTCGAAGCTGCTGTTCCTGTCGCTGTTCGGCTGGGCGGCGGGCGCGATGCCGGCGTTCATCGACGGCACGATCACGGTCAACTACGTGATGCACAACACGCTGTGGGTGCCCGGCCATTTCCACACCTACCTGCTGCTCGGCATGGTGACGATGGTGTTCGGCTTCATGTACTACCTCGGCAAGCCGAGCGACGAGCACGACGATCATCTGGTCGACCGCATCGCGTTCTGGCTCTTCACGTCGTCGGTGCTCGGCTTCACGATGAGCTTCCTGTATTCCGGCAAGGAAAGCGTCGCGCGCCGCTACGCTGCCCACTTGCCCGAATGGGTGCCGTACGACCGCATCGCGTCGGTGTTTGCGGTGCTCGTGATCGCGTCGTCGCTGGTGTTCATCGTGCGCTTCTTCTCCCGCATCGGGCTCGCGCGCCACGACTACCAGCGTGCGCCGGTTGCGCGCAGCGCCCCCGCATGAGTCCGGGTCGATGAGTACGGCCGCGCGCAGCGTCGTCCTGACGGTGCTGGTGAGCGTTCTCGGCACCGGCGCGTTCTGGTGGGGGACTGACGGTTTCAGCGCATTCACCGCTGAAACCGCCCGCCGGGCGGACATCCTGCGCGCGCCGCGCCCGCTGCCCGCGGCGGTCCTCGAAGACCAGGACGGCCGCGTCTTCGGCCTCGACGACTACCGCGGGCGCTTGCTCGCGGTCGAATTCATCTACACGCGCTGCACGACGATCTGCCGCAGCCTCGGCATGGCATTCAAACAGATCCGCGACCGCGTGCCCGCCGACGCCCTCGGGCGGGACGTCGCATTGCTGAGCATCAGCTTCGACCCCGAGCGCGATGATTCGGCGAGTCTCAAGCTCTACGGCAGCAGTCACGGCGCCGATGGCGAGCACTGGCGCATCGCGCGAGTGCGGGACGCGGCGCAGCTGCAGGCGCTTCTCGAGGCGTTCGGCGTCGTCGTGATCCCGGACCGCTTTGGCGGGTTCGAGCACAACGCCGCGATCCACCTCGTCGACCGCGACGGGCGCCTCGTCGAAATCAGCGATCTCGAGGCGCCGCTGCAGTTTGCCGAGAAGCTCGCGGAGGCGCTGTGATCGCCGCGCTCGCCCGTCCGCAACTGGGTTTTCGCGTGCTCGGCGCGCTGTATCTGCTGCTCGCGGCGCCGCCGCTGCGCACAGCGCTCGAAGCGACGATGAGCGGCCACATGCTGGTGCAGATTCCGCTGCTCGCCGCGATCGGCTTCGTCGCGTGCCGCCTGCTGCCGGTAGCGTGGCAGGAGCGCCTGCTCGACGCGGGCGGCGGTGCGGTGCCGTATGTCGTGGTGGCGATCTTCGCGTCGAGCTGGTGGATGCTGCCGCGTGCGCTCGACGACGCGCTCGCGAGCCCGCTCGTCGAAGCGGTGAAGTTCATCAGCCTGCCCGGGCTCGTCGGGCTGCCGCTCGCGCTGGCGTGGCGCCGGCTCGGGCCGATCGGGCGCGGCTTCGTCTGGACCAACTTCATCAGCATGCTCGCGGTGCTCGGCTGGCTGTACATCGCCGCGCCGGTGCGCGTATGCAACAGCTACCTCGTCGACCAGCAGGAGAGTGCCGGCTGGCTGATGGTGAAGCTCGCGCTGCTGCTGTTCGCCGGCTGGCTCGGCAGTCTGTTCGTCGGCGGCGGGGGAAGTCCTGCGCTGTCGGCCGCGGAGCAGGCGGCCCCCCGGCGGGCGCCGAGCGGCGACGGTGGCCCGGAGCGCAACTGAACGGGCTTCAGACTTTGCGCGCGAGCCACACGCCGGACACGGCGATCACCATTCCGGCGAGCGCGAACCCGGTGAGCGTCTCGCCGAACAGCAGCCACGCCATCAGCGCCGTCGTCGGCGGCGTGAGATAGAACAGGCTCGCGACGTTGACCGCGCTGCCGCTGCGGATCAGCAGGTTCAGCAGGCTGATCGCGCCGAGCGACAGCACCAGCACCAGCCACATTATCGCGAACACGAACTCGCCGCTCCAGTCGATCTGCATCGTCTCGGTGCGGCTCGCGAAAAACGCGGTGACGAGCAGGCACGGCACGAACTGGATGACCGAGCCGGTGCGCAGGTCGAAGGACGGGCAGAAGCGCTTCTGGTACAGCGTCCCGGCGGTAATCCCGGCGAGCGCCGCGAGCGCCGGCGCGAGCATCCAGCCGAGCTGGGCGGACGATCCGTTGCCGAACGCGACCTTGTTGCTGACGACCAGCGTCACGCCGATGAAACCGAGCGCGAGCCCGGCCCATTGCCGCGCGGTGACGCGTTCGCCGAGCAGCCAGCCGGCGCCGAGCGCGGTGAGCAGCGGCTGCATGCCGACGACGAGCGCCGCGACGCCGGTCGGCAGGCCGCGGTGCAGCGTCATGAAGACGCCGCCGAGATAGGTCGCGTGCACGAGCAGGCCGGCGACGCCGATATGCGCCGCCTGGCGCCAGTCGTTCGGCCAGCGCGCGCGGGTCGCGAGCGCCAGCACGGCCATCAGCGCGATCACCAGCACATAGCGCGTCGAAAGAAAGGTCAGGGGCTCGGCGTAGGGCAGGCCGAACTTCGCGCCGATGAAGCCGGTGCTCCACAGAAGCACGAACAGCAGCGGGGCGGCGGCGGTGAGGGAAGGCGGCAGGGTCGGCATCGGTCAGCGGGCGGCTCGCGCGGAATGGAAAATGGCGGAACCACGCAATCTTACCGTTCATCAATTTGTTTGAGTTCAAACATTGACGAAAAAAACCGCCCGGTGGGCGGTTCGTTGCGGGGGTGCGGCGCCTTATTCGTCGATCACGGCCGACGTATATACGTCCTGGACGTCGTCGAGCGATTCGAGCGCATCGAGCAGCTTCTGCATCCGCTCGGCATCGCCGCCGGAGAGTTCGGTCTCGTTCTGCGGCTTCATCGTGACTTCGCCGAACTCGGCCCTGAAGCCGGCCTTCTCGAGCGCATCCTTGACGTTCGTGTACTCGTACGGCGCCGTGAGGACTTCGATCGAGCCGTCGTCGTTCGTCACGACGTCTTCGGCCCCGGCCTCGAGCGCGGCTTCCATCAGCGCGTCCTCGCTCGTGCCCGGGGCGAACATCAGCTGGCCGCAGTGCTTGAACTGGAACGCGACGCAGCCGTCGGTGCCCATGTTGCCGCCGTATTTCGAGAACGCGTGGCGCACGTCGGCGACGGTGCGCGTTTTGTTGTCAGTGAGGCAATCGACCATCACGGCCGCGCCGCCGATGCCGTAACCCTCGTAACGGGCTTCCTCGTAGCTGACGCCGTCGAGTTCCCCGGTGCCGCGTTTGATCGCGCGGTCGATGTTCTCGCCGGGCATGTTCTCGGCCTTCGCCTTGTCCACCGCCAGGCGCAGGCGCGGATTGAAGTTCGGATCGCCGCCGCCCATGCGCGCGGCGACGGTGATCTCCTTGATCAGCTTGGTGAATACCTTGCCCCGCTTGGCGTCCTGACGACCCTTGCGGTGCTGGATGTTGGCCCACTTGGAATGACCCGCCATAAAATCCCCGATACTGCCGATTGCGATTGAAAATGGCGGCCATTATACAGGCGCGCGCCGGCCGTGCCCCGGCAGCGCTCGTTCGCGAGGTCTGGTAGAGTGGCGCCGCGCGGTCGGCGCGCTCGCTCCCGATAACCGGTTTGCATTGTCGGCCGGTGCTGCACGGATTTCGACGGAAG
The DNA here is from genome assembly GCA_001274695.2 of Azoarcus sp. PA01. Classification (NCBI taxonomy): domain Bacteria; kingdom Pseudomonadati; phylum Pseudomonadota; class Betaproteobacteria; order Rhodocyclales; family Zoogloeaceae; genus Azoarcus; species Azoarcus sp. PA01. The sequence continues at coordinate 1,921,073 of LARU01000002.1, forward strand.
CTGCAGCACCGGGCGGGGGCGGGGGTTTTTTGCGCCGCCCGCGCGACGCTCGGCTCTCTTGCTCATGAATGCCATATCCGCTCCGTGATCTGCGGATTTCACGGGGCTTCGAAAACCGACGCCCGAGGAAATTGAAGTGACGGCCAGTTCTTCCCTTGCGCTGCCCTTTGTGCCGCGTCGGGTTTTTTTGTTCAGCGGCCACCGCATCGACGCGCCCGACCGGCGTACGCCACGTTTCCCGGCCGCCCGGGAAGCTGTCGCGGCACGCGGCATCGCAGAGGCCCTCGACGCATGGGAAGCCGGCGCCGGCGATCTGGCGCTCGCGCAGGGCGCGAGCGGCGGCGACATCCTGTTTCTGGAAGCGTGCCGCGCCCGCGGCGTGCACCTGCAGATGCTGCTGCCGTTCGACGAAGCGCAGTTCATCGAATGCAAGATCCTGCCGTCGCTCGACGGCGAACGCTGGCGGGAGCGCTACCTTGCGTTGAAAGGTAGCCTCGCGTCGCCGCCGCTGGTCATGCCGGCGCGGCCGATCACGCTTGCGCACCTCGCGGTTCCCGAAAACGCCGCCCCCTGCGAGCGCTGCAATCTGTGGTCGCTCGACATCGCCCTCCGCTGGGGCGCGGACAGGCTGCGCTTCCTGTGCCTGTGGAACGGCGGCGGGGCGGACGGCGCCGGCGGCACTGCGCACCTGTACCGTGAAACCCGGCGCCGCGGCGCGCAAGTGGTGTGGCTCGACACGCGCTCGTTGTGGTGAGCGCGGCGCGTTTCGGCAACGCGCGCCCGCTGCGCCGCTGAACGGCCGGCGGCGTCGGAAGCCGCCGGTCGAATGCGGGAAAACTATTTCGACTTCGCGACCTGCTTTTTCGCGCCGCTTACGGTGAGCTGCTCGCGCAGCTGGGCGACCGATTTATCCCCGATTCCGGGCACTTTCGTCAGATCGTCGACGCTCGCGAAAGCACCGTTCACCTTGCGGTATTCGACGATCGCCTTGGCTTTCGCCGGCCCGATTCCCTTGACCGTTTCGAGTGCGGCGGCGTCCGCGGTATTGACGTCGACCGGCCCCTCAGCGAGCGCCGCAAGTGGCGACAGGGCGAGGGCGAAGAGCAGCGAACGAAGCAGTTTGTTCACGTGAGTACCTCCAGGCGGGTTCATGCCATATGGCAAATGCAATTTACGAGCCGCCACGGAAGATGTCAATGGTATTTAATCTGGGTCGCAAGGCTTGCGGCAGCAGCGACTTTGCTGCACCGAGCAGCGGGTGCGGCACGCGGCCTGCGTGTCTCGAGGATTTTCGGCACCGTCATCGAGTCGCGCTCGGCGCGCTCGACCGGCTGCGAATGGACAAAGACCACCTGCTTCGGTGGTCTTTGTCAAAAGCTCGTCGGCACGCAGCGAGGCTGAGCCCCGTGCGCTGCCCAGCGCGGCGTTCAGCGGTTGCGATCGTCCGTCTTGGCGTTGAAGAGGGCCGGACGCGGTTGCGCGCGACGGGTGCCGTCGGGTCGCGGCGCCGGCCGTGCGCTGTCGCTGCGCGGCGTGCCGTTCGGCCCGGCGTTACGCGGTGCCCGGTTGCCGTCTGCGTCGGGACGTGCGCGCTTGGCTTCGATTTCGCTGCGCGGAGCGCGATTGCCGAAATTGTCGGCGTCGCGTGATCGGGCGGGAGCCCGGGCCGGCGACGTCGGCGCCGCCTGCCGGCCGGCGGGGCGGTCGGTGCGGGCCTGGCGCGGCGCGTTCGCGTTGTTGTGGCGCGACGGCTGACGCGGCTGGGGCCGCGGAGGCCGGGCGTCGCTCTCGTTCGGGTCGACCGGCGCGATCGCGAAAGCCGGCAGCGCTTCGCGGTCGATCGTGCGCTTGATCAGCCGCTCGATGGCCGTCAGGTGCTGGCGCTCTTCCGAGTCGACGAAGGACACTGCGGCGCCGCTCGAACCTGCGCGGCCGGTGCGGCCGATGCGGTGGACGTAGTCTTCGGGAACGTTCGGCAGTTCGAAGTTCACGACGTGCGGCAACTGGTCGATGTCGAGTCCGCGCGCGGCGATGTCGGTCGCGACCAGCACCGGCAGCGAGCCGTCCTTGAACTCGGCCAGCGCGCGCGTGCGCGCCGACTGGCTCTTGTTGCCGTGGATCGCCGCCGACGGGATGCCGTGCTTGGCGAGGTATTCGGCGAGCTTGTTGGCGCCGTGCTTGGTGCGGGTGAACACCAGCACCTGATGCCAGTCGTTTTCCTTGACCAGATGCACGAGCAGGTCGCGCTTCTGCTTCTGCGCGACCGAATAGACCGACTGCTCCACGAGTTCGGACGCAGTGTTGCGTCGCGCGACTTCGACGCAGCCCGGATTGTGCAGCAGGCCGTTCGCGAGGCTGCGGATCTCGTCCGAGAAAGTCGCCGAGAACAGCAGGTTCTGGCGCTGCTTCGGCAGCAGCGCGAGGATCTTGCGGATGTCGCGGATGAAGCCCATGTCGAGCATGCGGTCGGCTTCGTCGAGGATCAGGATCTCGACGCCCGACAGGTCGAGCGTCTTCTGGCCGACGTGGTCGAGCAGCCGGCCCGGAGTCGCGACGAGGATGTCGACGCGTTTTTTCAGCGCCTGGATCTGCGGGTTGATGCCGACGCCACCGAACATCACCATCGATGTCATCGGCAGGTGCTTGCCGTAGGTCTGCACCGACTCTTCGACCTGCGCCGCGAGTTCGCGCGTCGGCGTCAGGATCAGGCAGCGCGGGCGGCCGGCTTTCGGGTTCGCCGCCGGCGCGGCGGACAGGCGGTGCAGCACCGGCAGCGTGAAACCGGCAGTCTTGCCGGTGCCGGTCTGCGCGGCGGCGAGCAGGTCGCCGCCGGCGAGCACCAGCGGGATCGCCTGGGCCTGGATCGGCGTCGGCGTCGTGTAGCCGGATTCGGAAATTGCGCGCAGCAGCGGTTCGGCCAGTCCGAGACCGGCAAAGTTTGCTTCTGATGTCATCGAGAAAATTGCTCCAGCGACGGCCTGTCGCTCAAGCTGAGTGACACCAATCGAGGCGGGCGGGGAAATGAGACCGGAAAAGGTCGTTGGGGACGAGCGTCGCCGATTGGCTGGGCGCACGCAAGAGATGGATTGTACGGGCTTTTGCGGCAGTGCAGAGGAATTCTTGCGCAAAGTGTGGGCGACGCGCCACGCTACTCCTTACGGACAATGTTTCGGCAGCCGATTGGCGGTTATAGTCCTCGTTCTGTCCATGGCTACAGGTGCCGCTCAATGCAAGCTTCCTGTCCGCGTTTGTCACGCCTTCGGTCGCGTCTCGCGCGGCGACTCGGCCTGAAAGCGCTGGCCGGCCTGGTGCTGGTCGCCTGCATGATTCTCGCGTTCGGCGCGATCGCCGGCCGTGTCGCGTTCGCGACGTGGAGTTTTCTCGTCGAAGGCAAAGTCGCGGTGGCAACGACTTCCGCGGCCGCGTCGATGCTCGCGTTCGCGCTCGCGTGGCGCGGCCTCGGGTGGTTGCTCGCGCCGGCGGCCTGCCCCGCCGGTGTTCGCCTGCCGCGCGACGCGGCCCGCTCCCTCCATGCGATGATCGACCAGATGAGCCAGCGCTTCGGCGGGATTCCCGTCGACGCGGTGTGGATCGGGGGCGACATGAACGCGGCGATCCTGCAACGGCCGCGCTGGGGCTGGATCGGCCCGATCGAGACGCATCTGATCATCGGTCTGCCGCTTGCCCACAGCGTGTCGCGGCGGCAGTTCTGCGCGATCCTCGCTCACGAATTCGCCCATCTGGCGTGCCAGCGGCAGCGGCTCGACGCGTGGTGGGGGCACTTGCGCGCGTGGTGGTTTCGCGTGCTGGACCGCTGCATCGACGGCATTCCGCTGCTCGGGCGCGGCTTCGAATGGGGGTTCGCGGGCGATCTGCGCGAGGCGCTGCGCCTCGCGCGCCTCGAAGAGTTCGAAGCCGATGCGGTCGCCGCGCGCGTCGTCGGCGCGCAACTGGTCGGCGAAGCGCTCGTCGAAGTCGCGCTGAAAGAGCGTTTTCTCAGCGAGGATTACTGGCGCAAAGTCATGGCGCAGAGCCGGCTGCAGCCGGAACCGTCGATCCGCCCGTACCGCGACATGGGGCTGGGGATGATGGCGGGTTTCAGGCGGCCGATGCCGGGACTGCTCGATCTGCGGCGCTGGATGGCGGGCGACGAAGAGCAGGCGCAAGGCGCCAATTTTCACCCGACGGTCGCCGAGCGCTTGCGGGCGCTGCGCGTGCGCCCGGCGGTGTCGCACGGCGCGCGCAAGTCGGTCGCGGACGCCTGCCTCGCGCCGCTGCTGCCGACGCTGGCATGGGTCTTCGATCGCGCGTGGTGGGAGGACTCGCGCCTCGCGTGGCGGGGCTGTTACCAGCTGTCGCACCCGCGCTGAAGGGCGATCGTCAGCGCACGCCGCGTTTCGCGCGCGCCGCGTCGAGAAATTCGCACAGCTGCGCGGCGCCGTCGAGAATCCGCGGCGTGTGGCGCTGGATGAGTTCGGGCGGCACGAAATAGAGATTCCCGGCGCGGCTCGCCGCGAGCCCCGGCCAGCGTTTCCACCGATCGAGCCATTCCGGGCGCGCGTCGCCCATGCCGCTGGCGACGATCACTTCCGGATCGGCCGCGAGCACGCTTTCGACGCCGATCGCCGGCGCAAGCTGCGCCAGCGCGCCGAACACGTTCCTGCCGCCGCACAAGCGTATGACGTCCGAAATCAGGTGCTCGTCGTTGATCGTCATCAGCGGATCGTCCCAGATCTGGTAGAACAGCGGCACCGCTGGCAGCTTGCCGTAACGCCGTGCGAGCGCCGTCCTGCGCGCGCGAAACGACTCGGCCGCGGCGTGGCCGGCCGGTTCGCTGCCGGCGAGGCGGCCGAACGTCTCGAGGCTGTGCGCGACGTCGTCGAGACTGCGCGGTTCGTTGAGGAACACCGGGATCCCGAGCGCGGCGAGCTTGTCGAGATGCGCGTTGCGATTGCCGCTGCGCCACGCGATGACGAGGTCCGGCCGCAATGCCGCGACCGCCTCCATATCGACGTTGCTGTAGCCGCCGACGCGCGGCAGCGCCTTAGCCGCCTCCGGGAAGTCGCTGTACTCGACGGCGCCGACGATTCGCGCTCCCGCGCCCGCGGCGAACAGCAACTCGGTGACGTGCGGCGCGAGGCTGACGATGCGACGTGCCGGCTGCGCGAGCTGCACGCGGCGTCCGGTGTCGTCCTCGACGACGAGTTCCGCGCGCAGCGGAGCGGCGAGCAGGAGGCAAAGGCAGAGGGTCGCGGCGATACGAAGCGGGGTCATCGGAGGTACCGTGAAGCCGGCGCCAGGCCCGATCAGCCTGGAAATCGTCGGCGAAGCTTATCTAATCGGCGATAATCCGCCGCTTTCAACGAAGCGGGATTTTACGCGATGCCACATGCCGTTGCGCTGATGGTTCAGGGAACGACGTCGGACGCCGGGAAAAGCACGCTCGTCGCCGGCCTCGCCCGGGTGCTGTTTCGCCGCGGCGTGCGCATCGCGCCGTTCAAGCCGCAGAACATGGCGTTGAATTCCGCCGTGACCGTCGACGGCGGCGAGATCGGCCGTGCGCAGGCACTGCAGGCGCTCGCCGCAGGGCTCGCGCCGCACAGCGATTTCAATCCGGTGCTGCTGAAGCCGTCGACCGACGTCGGCGCGCAAGTCATCATCCACGGCCGCGTCGCGCTGAGCCTGTCGGCGCGCGATTACCATGCGTACAAGCCGACCGCGATGGCGGCGGTGATGGCGTCGTGGGATCGCCTCGTCACCGCGTACGAGTGCGTGCTCGTCGAAGGCGCGGGCAGTCCCGCGGAAATCAATCTGCGCGACCGCGACATCGCGAACATGGGGTTCGCCGAAGCCGCCGACGTGCCGGTGATCCTTGTCGCCGACATCGACCGCGGCGGAGTGTTCGCGCATCTGGTCGGCACGCTGGAACTGCTGTCGCCGTCCGAGCAGGCGCGCGTCAAGGGCTTCGTCATCAACCGCTTTCGCGGCGACCTCGCGCTGCTGCAGCCCGGGCTCGACTGGCTCGAAGCGCGCACCGGGCGGCCGGTGCTCGGCGTGCTGCCGTACCTGCACGGGCTGTTCCTCGACGCCGAGGACGGCCTCGCCGATGCCCGCGCCGACAAGGGCGAAGCGCGCGTCACGGTGGTCGCGCCGGTCTATCCGCGCATCTCGAACCACACCGACCTCGACGCGCTGCGCCTGCACCCGCAAGTCGATTTCCGCTGGGTCGGCCCCGGCCAGGCGCTGCCGGCGGCGGACCTGATCGTGCTGCCCGGTTCGAAGAGCGTGCAGGCGGACCTCGCGTGGCTGCGCGCGCAGGGCTGGGACGCCGCGATCCTGCGGCACCTGCGCTACGGCGGCAAGCTCGCCGGCATCTGCGGCGGCTTCCAGATGCTCGGTCGGTGGCTGCACGATCCGCTCGGCCTCGAAGGCGGCGCCGGCAGCACCGCCGGGCTGGGCCTGCTCGACATGGAAACGACGCTCGCCGCCGAAAAGCGCCTCGAGAACGTGTGCGCGACGCTGAACCTTCCCGGCTCGCCCGCAGCGGCAGGCTACGAGATCCACATGGGGGTGAGCCGCGGCGCGGCGCTCGAGCGGCCGGCGCTGCAGTTCGGGCCTGGACGCGGCGACGGCGCGCTGTCGGCGGACGGCCAGATCCTCGGCACGTATCTCCACGGGCTCTTCGACACGCCCGGCGCGCTGTCGGCGCTGCTCGCGTGGGCGGGCGCCGGGGACGTCGAAAGCGTCGATCTCGCCGCGCGGCGCGAAGCCGACCTCGACCGGCTGGCCGACGCGATCGAGCGCCACCTCGACCTCGGCCGGCTGTTTCCGGAGGCATGGGTCGGGAGGTAACGCCTCCCGCAATCTTTACGACTTCTTTACCCGGCCGCGCCTACGATGCGGCCGCTATGGACCTCTACCACCGCGTGGCGCGCGGGCGCAGGCTTCTGGCCGGCGCGCGCCTTGCGCCCGGCGCGCTGCGCACCTATGTCCTGAACACCCTCGGCGTGGTCGTGATGATCTTCGGCCTGCTGATGGGCTTTCCGCTCGCGGTGTCGTGGTTGCTGGACGACACCGCGACAGTGGCTTACGACGAGGCGATCCTGATCACGTTCGGCGCCGGCCTCGTGCTATGGGCGACGACGCGCGGAACGCGGCGCGACTTGCGCCCGCGCGACGGCTTCCTGCTGGTCGCGGCCACCTGGGCCGTGATGCCGGTATTCGGCAGCCTGCCGCTGATCTTCTACCTGCCCGAACTCTCGTTCACCGACGCCTATTTCGAAGCCGCGTCCGGGTTGTCGACGACGGGCGCGACGGTGCTCACCGGGCTCGACAAGCTGCCGATTTCGATCAACCTGTGGCGGACTTTCCTGCACTGGGTCGGCGGCATGGGCGTGATCGTGCTGATGGTTGCGATCCTGCCGCTGCTCGGCATCGGCGGCCGCGAGGTGTTCAAGGCGGAGGCGCCGGGGCCGATGAAGGAATCGAGCCTGACGCCGCGCATTGCCGAGACCGCGAAAGGCCTATGGACCGTGTATACGCTGATCACCGTCGCATGTGGGCTCAGCCTGTGGGCAGCCGGCATGGCGCCGTGGGAGTCCCTGATCCACGCGTTTTCGATCGTCGGTCTGGGCGGGTTTTCGAGCAAGGACGCGTCGCTCGGCCACTTCGACAGCGTGCCGATCGAGCTCGTCACGATCGCTTTCGCGCTGCTCGCCGCCTGCAACTACGGCACGCATTATCTTGCGCTGGCGCGCCGAAGCTTCGGCCCCTACGCCGAGGATCCGGAGATCCGCTGGTTTTTCGCTGTACAGATCATCGCGATCCTGTTCCTGACTGCGTACCTGACGTACTTCGGCGCGCACGAAGACCTGTGGGCGACGCTGCGCTACGTCGCGTTCCATGTCGTCTCGATATCGACCTCGCTCGGCCTCGCGAGCTACGATTACACGCTGTGGCCGATGTTCGCGCAGCTGCTGATCCTCTTTCTCGGCAGTTTCGCCCCGTGCTCGGGCTCGACCGGCGGCGGCATCAAGATGATCCGCGCGATCATTCTGTACCAGCAGGTTTTCCGCGAAGTCGTGCGCTCGCTGCATCCGGCCGCGGTAAGGCCGGTGCGCATCGGCAACGCGCTGGTGTCGGATCAGGTGTTGCATGCCGTGCTCGGTTTCAGCTTCATGTACATGGTCAGCATCGTGGCGCTGACGCTGGTGCTGTCGGCGGCCGGGCTCGAGATCATCACCGCGTTCTCCGCCGTCGTCGCCTGCATCAACAACACCGGCCCGGGGCTCGGTGCGGTCGGCCCGGCGTCGAATTACCAGGCGCTCACCGACGCCCAGACGTGGGTGCTGTCGTTCACGATGATTCTCGGCCGCCTGGAAATCTTCACGCTGCTCGTCGTGCTGACGCCGACGTTCTGGCGCCGCTGAAGGGCGCGCCTACAGCGCCAGCCGGTAGCCGACGCCCGGCACGGTGAGGATGTGCGACGGGAAAGCCGGGTTCGGTTCGAGCTTGCGGCGCAGACCGGCCATGTACACGCGCAGGTAATGCGTGTGTTCGACGTGGGCCGGACCCCAGATCTGCGCGAGCAGCTGGCGGTGCGTCAGCACGCGGCCGGCGTTCGCGATCAGATGACCGAGCAGCTTGTATTCGATCGGGGTCAGATGGACCGGCTCGCCGGCCCGGGTCACGGTGCGCCGCGTCGGGTCGACGACGATGTCGCCGAAGCTCACGACGGCCGGCCCGTCCGACTGCGGCCGCAGCGCGCGGCGCAGCAGCGCGCGCACGCGGGCAAGCAGCTCGGCGACGCCAAAAGGCTTGGTCAGGTAATCGTCGGCGCCGGCATCGAGTGCCGCGACCTTGTCGGCTTCGTCGTCGCGCGCGGACAGCACGAGGACCGGCACGGCTGACCAGGCGCGCAGCTGCGCGATCAGTTCGCCGCCGTCGCCGTCGGGCAGGCCGAGATCGACGATCAGCAGGTCCGCCTTGCGCGAACCTGCTTCGATCAGGCCGCGTGCCGCAGTCGCGGCTTCGACGACCTGACAGTGCTCGGATTCGAGCGCGGCGCGCAAGAAGCGCCGGATGTGGGGTTCGTCCTCGATGATGACGACAACCGGAGCAGGGCTGCGCGGCGCGCTCATGAGTCGGCCTGCGGCAACGCCGGCGGCTCGCCGCGCGGGAGTTCGACGACGAAGCGCGCGCCGCCGGCGGCCGCGTTTTCCGCGCGCACGGTGCCGCCATGGGCGTGGACGATCGCCTCGACGATCGCGAGCCCGAGGCCGATGCCCGGTCTCGCCGATTCGGTCTGGCCGCGGCTGAACTTCGCGAACAGCTCCTGCGCGCGTCCGGGCGGCAGTCCCGGGCCGTCGTCGGCGACGACGATCTCGATTGCTTCGTCGAGCGCTCGTGCGCGGATTTCGATGCAGCCGCCTGCCGGCGTGTACTTCGCGGCATTTTCCAGCAGATTGCAGAACACCCGGTCCATCAGCACCGCGTCGATCTGCACCAGCGGCAGGTCGGCCGGCAGATCGAGCCGCAGGCGGTGACCGGCGAGCTGGCGTGCGCGCGCCTGCAGACTCGCACCGACAACGTCCTCGAGCGGCTGCCATTCACGTTGCAGCCGGACTTTGCCGGACTGCAGCCGCGCCATGTCGAGCAGGTTTCCGACGAGCGCACTGGTGCGCAGTGCTTCTTCGCGAATCCCCTGGGCGAGTTCGGCCTGCGCAGCCGGCAGCGGCGGCCCGGCGAGCGGCAGCGCGTCCGCGAGCCCTGCCAGCGCGGTCAGCGGTGTGCGCAAGTCGTGCGACAAGGCGCCGAGCAGCGAATTGCGCAGCCGCTCGGACGCCATCTCGACCTGCGCTGCCTGCGCCACGGCGATGTAATGGACGCGTTCGAGCGCGATCGCGATCAGCGCGGCGAAAGTCTCGAGCAACGGAAGCTGGCCGGCGGACCACGCGCCTCGTCTGTCGCCGGCTTCGACCGCCATGACGCCGCGCACCTGCATCGGTCCGCGAAGCGGAACCAGCACGATGCCGTCCGATTCGGCAGCAGGGGGATGGGGGCCATGCGGGTCGGCAATCACCCGGCGCGCGCGTTCGACCAGCGCGGCGTCGCACGGCGTGTCGTCGGCCGCCGCGATCCGTCCGTCGCCTTGCGGCAGAAGCAGCCTTGCACGGGCCCCGAAGCCGTCGCGCAGATAGCGTGCGGTGATGTCGGCGATCTGCGCCGCGGTCAGCGCGGCCGACAGCTCGCCGCCCATTTCGCAAAGGGCGTGCGTGTGCCGTTCGCGAAGCTGCGCGGCGTCACGCTGCAGCTTCAGCTTCGCCGCGAGCTCGGCGGTGATCAGCGCCACCGCGAGCAGCACTGCGAAAGTCAGCAGGTACTGCAGATCGCCGACCGCGAACGTGAGATGCGGGGCGACGAAGAAGAAGTCGAACAGCGCGACGGACAGGAATGCAGCGAAAACCGCCGGCCCGCGGCCGAAGCGTGCCGCGGAGAACAGCACCGCGAGCGGGAACAGCATGACGATGTTGACCGGATCGAGATGGTGGCCGAGCGCCGCGCTGCTGAACAGGGCGACCGCACCGACTGCGAAGCCCGCCATTGCATACATCTGCCAATCGGGCCGGAGCCGGGGCGGCGTGAACTTGTTCTGGACGGAATCGGTCATCGGTGGACTTTAACCCGGCTTGCCGCGCTTGCTGCCGGACCCAGCTGACGTCCGGCAGGGTCAGCGGCCGGTGAAGCGCGGCGGGCGCTTGGCGAAGAACGCGTCGAGCCCTTCGCGGTAGTCCGCGGTGTCGAGGAACGCGAACGCGGCGCGCTTCTCGTCCGCGCCGAGCGGCTCGTTCCGCATCAGCCGGTGCACCCATTGCTTGTGCCAGCGCGCGACGAGCGGCGCGCCGGCGGCGATGCGGGCGGCGCTCGCCTGCGCTTCGTCGATGACTTTCTCGTCATCGACGATCCGCGTCAGCAGGCCTTTCTGCAGCGCTTCACGCGCGGTCAGGATGCGGCCTTCGAGCAGGATCTCGAGCAGCACTGCCGGGCCGACGAGGTCGAGCAGCCCGGCCATCTCGCCCGGGTACATCGAGAAGCCGAGGCGGTTGATCGGGGCGCCGAAGCGCGCGGATTCACCGGCGATGCGCAGGTCGCAGCAGCCTGCGATCTCGAGGCCGCCGCCGACGCACGCGCCCTGGATCGCCGCAACGGTCGGAACCGGACTCGCACGGACCGCGTCGAGCGCGGCCGCGACGAGTCCGTCATGGTAGTGCAGCGCGTCCTCGACGGTCGCGCGCACGGTGAGGAATTCCTCGATGTCGCCGCCTGCGGCGAACGCCTTGTCGCCGTCGCCGCGCAGGATCACGCAGCGCAGCCCGTCGTCGGCCGCGATCCGTTCGAACGTTTCGCGCAGCGCGATCCACATCGCCGAGTCGATCGCGTTGAGCTTGCCGGGGTTCGACAAGACGAGGGTCGCGATCCCGTCACCGGACGAAAAAACGATCCGGCCTTTCATGGCGCGTTGCCGTGTGTAGTCTTCAACATGCTGTTTTCGCTTGTATTTTCTGCAATCAAAAATTCTTTTATGCGTTACAAAAAAACTTCCATACCCAACGGTATGGAGTCATTTAGATGATATATCATCCGCCCAGCCACGACTGCGTCAGACGGTCGGGCGGAAAAATGAAGGCGAAGGTGGAGGCAGTCGTGTTTTCGTTGCTTTCTTACTTTGGGAGAGGTGAAAGTGTCCAGTTCCATGTATGCGCATATCAGGCGCAATCCGCGTTTTGCGGAACTCGTTTCGAAGCGCACCCGCTTCGCGACGATCCTGTCGGCGATCGTGCTGACGATCTTCTACGGCTTCGTGCTGCTCGTGGCGTTCGCGCCCGATCTGATCGGCTCGCGCCTGTCCGGCACCAGCAACCTCACGTTCGGCGTCGCCGCCGGTCTGTTCCAGTTCATCTTCTTCTGGGTGCTGACCTTCGTCTACGTGCGCCGCGCGAACGGCGAGTTCGACGACATCAACAATGAAATCGTGCGTGCCGCATGGAAGGACGAAAAATGAGGAAATCATCCTTCCTGTCGCGTCTCGCGGGCGGTCTGCTGCCGCTGGGATTCGCCGCCTCGGCCCTCGCCGGTGACGCGATCGAGGCCACCGAGAAGCAGGGCCTCAATCTCACCGCGATCGGCATGTTCTTCGTCTTCGTGTTGTTGACGCTCGGCATCACCTACTGGGCGGCGAGCCGCACCAAGTCGACCGCCGACTTCTACACCGCCGGCGGCGGCATCACCGGCTGGCAGAACGGGCTGGCGATCGCCGGCGACTACATGTCGGCGGCGACGCTGCTCGGCCTGACCGCGATGATGTACACGCAGGGCGTCGATGCGTACATCTACATGATCGCGTTCTTCGTCGGCTGGCCGATCATCCTGTTCCTGATGGCCGAGCGCCTGCGCAACCTCGGCAAGTTCACGTTCGCCGACATCACGTCGTACCGCCTCGACCAGGGCAAGGTGCGCACGATGGCAGCGGTCAGCTCGCTGACGGTCGTGTGCTTCTACCTCGTCGCGCAGATGGTCGGCGCCGGTCAGCTGATCAAGCTGCTGTTCGGCCTCGACTACGTCTATGCGCTGTTCGTCGTCGGCGCGCTGATGATGGTGTACGTGACGTTCGGCGGCATGGTCGCGACGACCTGGGTGCAGATCATCAAGGCGTGCATGCTGCTGATCGGCGGCACGACGGTGATGCTGCTCGCATTCAGCCAGTTCGGTTTCAGCTTCGATGAGCTGACGACGCGCGCGATGGAAGTGCACAAGCTCGGCGACAAGCTGCTCGCGCCGGGGAGCCTGCTCGCCGATCCGGTCACCGCGATCTCGCTCGGCCTCGGTCTGATGTTCGGTACCGCCGGGCTGCCGCACATCCTGATGCGCTTTTTCACCGTCACCGACGCGAAGGAAGCGCGCAAGTCGGTGCTCTACGCTTCGGGCATCGTCGCGTACTTTTTCAACGTCATCGCGATCATGGGCCTGTGCGCGATGCTGATCGTCGGCACGAACCCGGCGTTCTTCGAAGGCGGCGAGCTCGGCGGCAAAGTCATCGGTGGCGGCAACATGATCGCGATGCACCTCGCGAGCGCCGTCGGCGGCAACCTGCTGCTCGGCTTCCTGTCGGCAGTCGCGTTCGCGACGATCCTCGCGGTCGTCGCCGGTCTCGCGCTCGCCGGCGCGTCGGCGATCTCGCACGACATCTACTCGCGCGTCATCATGAAGGGCAAGGCGTCCGAAACCACCGAGCTGAAAGTGTCGAAGTTCGCGACGATCGGCCTCGGGATCGTCGCCGTGCTGCTCGGCATCGCGTTCGAGAAGATGAACATCGCGTTCATGGTCGCGCTCGCGTTCGGCGTCGCGGCCTCGGCCAACTTCCCGGTGCTGATCCTGTCGATGTACTGGAAGGGCCTGACGACCCGCGGCGCGTTGTGGGGCGGCTACTCCGGCCTCGTCAGCGCGGTGATGTTCGTCGTGCTGTCGAAGTCGGTGTGGGTGGACGTGCTCGGCAATGCGTCGGCGATCTTCCCCTACACGCAGCCGGCGCTGTTCTCGATGCCGATCGCGTTCCTGCTGACGTTCATCGTGTCGAAGCTCGACATGAGCGCGCGGGCGAAGCGCGAGATCGAAGCTTTCGAGGATCAGTACGTGCGTGCTCAGACCGGGGTCGGAGCAGCGACCGCATCGAGCCACTGAGTCCGGTTAAAGAAGATACTGTCGCGCTTCGGCGCGGCAGCACGACCCCCGCCAGGCATCGCTTGGCGGGGGTCGTTTTTTGTGCGCGGCGAAACCCGCGTCACTCGGCGGAAGCGGCAGCAGTCCCCAGCGCTGCAAGCTGTCCGGCGGGATCGCGGGCGAGCCGGGAGCACAGGCCCAATACGGCGCAAGCGTCGCTTCTGGTGAGGTCGTGACCCAGCATCAGCCGCACGTCGACGGCGAGATCGTTCGATGCCGTGGCTCGGATGGCCGGCCGGAACGGCAGCCGGGCGGCGAAAGCGCTCGCCGCATCGCGGTAGCCGTCGCGATATTCGACGAAGGACGCGGCCTGGTCGAACGGGCGGCTGTTCGTCAATCGCGGGCGCGCCATCCCCTGCTGTTCGAGCAATCCGGCGAGCCGCCGAGCGAGGCCTTCGCCGCCATGACCGTTCGAGATCTCGTAGCGCGGCCGCGATGCCGACGGAAGAGGCGCAGGCGCCGCGCCCAGGCTCTCGGCGCGGCTCGGGGCGGCGGTGCGAACGGCAAGCGGCTCGGCGGCCCGGGCGAGGGCAGGGGGCGCGCGGCGGCCGTGATGATCGCGGCCGCCTCGGCGACCGCCGTTTCACGCCTTGTCGGCCCGTTGAGCAGTTCGAAGACGTTTTCAGCGACTTTCACGAGCCTTGCGCGTGGAGTCGTGCTGACCGTAGCTGCGGCAACCGCCTCCGCCTGCGAGCCCGCCGCTGTCGCGGATGCTGGCGCGGCGACTTGCGCCAGCGCGGGGATCGGCGTGGCTGCGGCCGGCAGATCGGCAGCAATCGTGCCGACCGTGACTCGTGAACCTGCTGCAGGGGTCGCGGGCGCGGTCGCGGCCATCGCCGGGATCGGCTGCGCGGCATTCAGGACTGGGTCGGCCGCCGCAAGTGCCCGTGGTGTGGCAGGTGAGGCGCCACTTGCCCGCGCGTCGGCGAACTCCGCTTTGTCCTGCACGCCGAGGCGCCGGTAAACCGTCGCCAGATTGGTCCATGCGCGACGGTTGTTGCCGTCGAGTTCGACGGCCCGGCGCAGCGACGCCGCGGCAGCTTCGTGCCGTCCCGCGAGCAGCAGCGCGTAGCCGAGATTGTTGTACAGGTGACTTGCCGCCGGGGCGAGACTCACCGCCCGTTCGAGCGCCTGCAGACCGTCATCGAAGCGGCCGAGCGCGGCCTGCAGCGAGCCGAGCGCGTTCCACGCCGCAGCGTGCTCCGGGTCGGCGTCGAGGGCTTCACGGTACGCGGCGATCGCTTCTTCATCGGCGCCCCGCCTCTCCTTGTAACGCCCGAGCGCGAAATAACCCGCCGCGTCGTTTGTGGCGCCATGGTGCACGGTTTGCACCGGCGCGATCTTCCACGCGTTTTCCGGCATCGTCGGGCTCGTGCTGCATGCGCCGAGCACGAGCGCGGCGAGCAGCGGGTTCAACGCGAGTACGCGCTTTTTCATCATGTTTCTCCTCGCGTCAGCCGCCGCTGGTTCCCGCCATCGTCGGCAGCAGGATGCGGTACACCTGGATCATCGCCGGCCCGAGCAGCACGAGCATCAGCGACGGGAAGATGAAGAAGATCAGCGGAAACAGCAGCTTCAGCGCGATCTTCGCCGCGGCTTCCTCGGCGCGCTGGCGCCGGCGCGTGCGCAGCATGTCCGAGTGGATGCGCAAGGAGGCGGCGATGCTCGTGCCGAAGCGCTCGGCCTGGATCACCATCGCGACGAAACCTTCGACTTCCTCGACGCCGGTCCGGGCGGCGAGGTTGCGCAGCGCCCGCGCGCGCTCGAGGCCGGCGCGCAGTTCCAGCGTCACGAGATGCAGTTCCTCGGCGAGGGCTTCGCTCTTGTGCTGCATTTCGTCGGCGACGCGCACGAGCGCCGCCTCGACGCCGAGGCCGGCTTCGACGCACACCGTCATCAGGTCGAGCGCGTCGGGGAAAGTCTCGAAAATCTCTCGCTGGCGCACGAAGATCAGCCGGTTCAGGATGAGGTTCGGCACGTAGTAGCCGATCGCCGCGGCGAGCAGCACGACGAGCAGCGTGCCCTGGAACTGCAGCGACGGCGTCGACACCAGCACCGTGAAATACGCGAGCAGCGGCAGCCCGAGCGCGAGGACGGTCTTGACGCCGAAGAACGCGAGCGACGCGGCGGCGTGGCGGATGCCGGCGTGCATGAAGCGCGCGCGCAGCGCCGACATGTCCTCGCTGTCTTCCGGCGTCGACAGCTTCGCGAACGGTTTCGTCAGCTTGACGGTGCGCTCGATCCACGCGTCCGCACCCGGCCCGACGCTCGCCTTGCCGCCGCCGAGCGCCTGCAGCCGGTCGGCGGTCGGCGAGCGCGAGAACAGGCTCAAGACGAAGAACGCGCCTGCCGTCACCGCGACGAACAGCAGCCCGAGAAATCCAATCTGCGTGTAGTCCATGTCTTGTCTCCCGCCGCTACACGCGGATGCGGATGATCTTGCGCATCCACACCACGCCCAGCACCATCATCCCGATGGCGCCGTAGATGAAGTTGATGCCTGCCGGGTCTTCCCACAGCACTTTCATGAAGCCCGGATTGACGATGTTGATCAGCGCCGCGGTCGCGAACGGCAGGCAGCCGAGGATCCACGCCGAGAGCTTCCCTTCGGCCGACAGCGTGCGGATCTCGCCGTACAGCTTCAGCCGCGCGCGCACGATCTTGCTGATGTTGTCGAGCAGCTCCGCGAGGTTGCCGCCCGAGTCGCGCTGGATCAGCACCGCGATGACGAAGTAGCTGAGATCGGTGCTGTCGGTGCGCGACGCGAGGTTCAGCATCGCGGTCTGCTGCGGTACGCCGTAGTTCATCTCGTCGAACAGGATGCGAAACTCGCCGCCGATCGGGTCCTTCATCTCCTCGGCGACCATCTTGATTGCGGTCGGGAACGCATGGCCGGCGCGCAACGCCCGGCCCATCAGGTCGAGCGCTTCCGGCAACTGCAGCTCGAAACGCTGCAGGTGCTGGGTGCGCGCGCGCATCACATACAGCGTCGGCAGCATGCCGAGCACTGCGGCAAACCCGAGGCCGAGGAACAGCGGCCGGTTCAGCAGCAGCGGCAGCGTGAAGCCGAGCGCCGCGAGCGCGACCGTCCAGCCGGCGAACTGCGCGAGCGTCAGCTGCAGGCGCGACTGCACGATCAGCCGGTTGATGCCGTGAAGATGCGGCACGGCCGCGAGCAACCGGTCGCCGGCCGCCGAGCCCGCGGCGTTCTGCTCCTTGTACAGCGACGCCGGCCGCGCGCTGCGCACGCCGCTCGCGACTTCGTCGAGGCGGCGGTTGAGGCGCTTCGCGTCGGCGCTGTGGCTCGACGCCCACCACAGGTAGGCGCCTTCGAGGAACAGCACGACCGCGATGAAGGTCGCGAGGGCGAAGAGCAGCGTCAGGATGTCCATCTCAGGCCTCCTGCTGGGCCGCCCCAAGGGAGGCCTGCGCCCCCTTGGGGGGGTGAGGCAGGGGTTTCGCGGCGCAATGCGCCATGCCTGCCGAACGGGTCGGCTGTGCAAAGCCGACCCTCCTCGAACAAAGTGAGCGTGGGGGTAGTTTCATCTCAACCTCACTCGAAGCGTCGCCCGGGGTTGAACATGTCTTCGGGCAGGCGGATGCCGAACGAGCGCAGGCGCTCGGCGAAATGCGGGCGCACGCCGGTCGCGGTGAAGTAGCCTTGCACTTCGCCGGTCTCCGAAATGCCCGTCTGGCGGAACGCGAAGATCTCCTGCATCGTGATCATCTCGCCTTCCATCCCGGTGATCTCCTGGATGCTGATGACCTTGCGCTTGCCGTCGGTCAGCCGGCTCGCCTGCACGATCAGGCCGATCGCGCTGGCGATCTGCGCGCGCGCGACTTTCGGCGGCAGGTTCGCGTCGGACATGCCGATCATGTTTTCCATGCGGCCGAGCGCGTCACGCGGCGTGTTCGCATGCACCGTCGTCATCGACCCTTCGTGGCCGGTGTTCATCGCCTGCAGCACGTCGAACGCTTCGGCGCCGCGCGTCTCGCCGAGGATGATGCGGTCCGGACGCATGCGCAGCGCGTTGCGCACCAGCGCGCGCTGCGACACTTCGCCTTTGCCTTCGATGTTCGGCGGCCGCGTCTCGAGCCGCACGACGTGCGGCTGCTGCAGCTGCAGCTCCGCCGCGTCCTCGATCGTGACGATGCGCTCGTCGGCCGGGATGTTCGCGGTGAGGATGTTCAGCAGTGTCGTCTTGCCGCTGCCGGTGCCGCCCGAGATCAGGATGTTCACCTTCGCGCGCGCGAGGCCCGCGAGGAGTTCGCCCATCTCCGGCGTCAGCGCCTTGAAACCGATCAGCTTCTCCATCGTCAGCGGCACTGCGGCGAAGCGGCGGATCGACACGACGGGGCCGTCGAGCGCGAGCGGCGGGATGATCGCGTTCACGCGCGAACCGTCCGGCAGGCGCGCATCGACCATCGGGCTCGACTCGTCGACGCGCCGCCCGACCCGCGACACGATCTTGTCGATGATCTTCATCAGGTGCGCGTCGTCGCTGAAAGTGACGTGGGTCAGCTCGATCTTGCCGTGCCGCTCGACGTAGATCTGCTGCGAGCCGTTGATCAGGATGTCCGACACCGTGGGGTCGGCGAGCAGCGGCTCGATCGGCCCGAGCCCGAGCATCTCGTACTGGATGTCGCGCACGAGGTCGCGCCGCTCGTTCGTGTTGATGACGACGTTCTCTTCGGCGAGCAGGCGCTCGACCATCAGCCGCAATTCGTCACGCAGCTGCTCGGGAGCGAGGTTCTCCATCGCCTCGAGGTCGATGCGCGACAGCAGCAGCTGGTGGATGCGCATCTTCAGCGTCTGATACGCCTTGTTCGCGCGGGGGTCGGACACCGCGGCCGGACGCATCACGGTGTCGGTCGGGACTGATTCGAGGCGCTGTCGCAAGCTCATTTCACGTTCCTTTCAATCCGGCAATCAAATACAACCGTTCGCCCCGAGTCCGTCGAAGGGCGGTAGCACAACAACCGTTCGCCCTGAGCCTGTCGAAGGGCGGTGGCTGAACGGTATCTGGTGGCCGCATCAATAATCATTCGGGCGCGGCTCAATGCGTCGCGAACAGGCGCGACAGCCAGCCTTTGCTCGCTTTTTCCGGGTCGTCGACGAGCGACTCCGCGATCTCGCGCAGTGCTTTCGTTACCGGGCTGTTCTTCGCCAGCCGCCCGATGGGCTCGCCCTGGTTCACCGACGCGGCGACCGTGTCGTAGCTGTTCGGCACCGTCTTGAACAGCTTCGCCTTCACCGTGCGCTCGACGTCCTGCAGGCTGATGTCGCTGTTCTTGTGGTGGCGATTGACGACCAGCCCGACTTTCGACGTCGGGTAGCCGAGCGACACGAACACCTCGACGAGCCGCTTCGCCTCGCGGATGAACGGCAACGTCAGCTGCACCACCGGAAAAATCATGTCGGCCATGTCGAACGGCTTGAGGCTCACCGCATCGAGCGAGCGGCCGACATCGACGATGACGAAGTCGTAATTCGCCCGCGCGACCTTGAGGATCGCCTCGACGTGCTCGGCCCGCACGTCGATCGAGTGCGCCGGGTCATCCGGGGCCGCGAGCAGGTGAAAGCCGGGCGCGACTTCGATCATCGCCGACTGCAGGAACGCCGCATCGAGCCGGTGGATCTGCTGGCACACCAGCGCCAGGTTGCTCGCCGGTTTCTGGTCGGTCACGTACATCGCCGCATCGCCGAACTGCAGGTTCAGGTCGATCAGCGCGACGCGCTTGCCGTGCACCGCCGCGAGGACCCACGCGAGGTTCGTCGCGAGGAAAGTCGCGCCGCTGCCGCCTTTGCAGGAGGTCAGGGCGAGGATCTTGCCGTCGGCAGCCGCGCTGCCGCCGCGTTTGCGCGTGATGCGCGCGAGCGCCGCGTGCAGCGCCTCGGGCGACGGCGAAGTCGGCAGCACTTCGCGCACCCCGGCACGGAACGCCTGCAGCAGAAAATCCGACGAGGTGTCGGCAGTGATGACGATCGGATCGATCTGCGGGTAGCGCAGCGTCAGTTGTTCGAGCGCACTGAGGTTCGCCGGACGGAAGGCGTCGAGCACGACGATGTCGGGCACTGTGCCGTTGACTGCGCCGAGCGGTTCGCTCGACGTCGCGTGACCGACGGCGACGTCCATCGACTTGCCCGCCTGCGCGAGCGTTGCCCGCAGGCGCTCGGCGCTGTCGGGGTTGTCGGAAAGAATTCTGATTTTCATGTCGACATCCTCTGTTGCATCCGTTCACTCGTCAGAGACACACCGGGTTGGCGACGTCATCGATCGAGCTTGCGAGGCTTTCGCGCGGGAGCGTGGTCGCGAATGCCGGCAGGCTCAGGCTGAGTGGCACGAGCGGGATATAAGTGGCGATGGGGACGGGTTCGATCCGGACCGTTATCTCGTCGCAGGTCTCTGGGCCGCAGCCCGTGGGCGTATACAAGATCGTGATCTTGTCGCTCGGAACAGTCGGAAACAGGCTCGTCATTTTCGCCTTGATCGCCGAGTCGGCTACATCACAGACAACGGCGATACGTGCACCGAGGCGCGTTGCTTCCGTCGCTGTATTCCAGTAAAAGAAGACGCGGCCCATTTCCATTACGCCGATCAGCAGGGTGAAGAAAAGCGCCGCGACCAGCGCAAACTCAATGGCGGCCACACCCCGCTGTGCGCGCTTTCCAGTTTCTTCAGCAAAACCCCGCTTCATCACAGCACCTGTCTCATGGTTACGCTGATGTCGCCGAAAGTCATGTTGGGCGCGACGAAAGGCACCAGCGAGACGAACTGATATCCGGCGATCGTCACGCTTACCAGGTTGATCACCCCGCTTCCCGTCGCCTGGTTCTGATGAGTCGTCGGATTGCTGATCTGGTCATGGACCTGAATGTGATCAGTTGTCAGACCGGGAGCGAGAGGGCTTCCGCTGCACGTGCGATTGCCATATACCGCGAGGCATTTGGCGGTGCCCGATCCCTCCCCGGGGCCTTTTTGCGTCAAATAGCGGGCGGCATCGCGAGCCGATTTGGCGAGCGTGTTGTACTGGTACATTGCCCGACCGAATTCGGTGATGCCGAACGCCATCAACAAGAGCGGGATCATTACGAGAGCAAGTTCGACAGCTACCGCGCCACGCTGTCTATGTCGCGTTCTCATCGTCGTGCCCTATTGGACAAGTGATGGTACAAGCGGCCCGATGCTGCCCGGGCCCCCCACTGAGCCGGACGTGGCGCACGGACTCGATGGATCGGTCGCGCTGCCGCGGTATTCCAGCCAGACCTCTTCCCCTGAAGCAGGACCGTTGTCATTGGTCAGGGGATGGAGCATCAGTACACAGGCATAGCCGAGAATCGGAACCGTCTGCGGATTCGAGGTTTTCCAACTCTCGCAGTCGACGACCGGCACCACTACGGTTCGGCGATCTGCACCGAAACTCCGGTGCTCCGCCTGCCCAAGCGGCCGATAACCGCCTGTCAGATCGGGCCCTTGATAGGGGCTGTATTGCGACCGCGCAGTGCGATAGTTCGAAATGCCGCCGGCGCCTGCGTAGGCGTTGAACTTCGCGGGCCACGACGCGGCGGTGTAGCTCATTCCGGTCCAGTCGGGCGGCGCGGAACTGAACGAATCGCTGCCTTTGTAAAGACCGAAACGTGTGTTCCACGCTTTGCCGAGCGACGCGATATTGCCCTGTTGCCCGACTTGCGTTCCCGTGCCTGCAGGCGGAAGGGCGCATTGCCCCGAACCTTTCAGGATATCGGCGAGTTCACTCGCGCCTCCGCCGTCGTTCGGACTGAAGTCGATCCAGTCGAAACTCCCCGTTGCCGATTCGGTCAGCTTGCTCGTTACCCATTGGCCGACTTGAAGACCGTCGAGCGGAGAACTGACGGGTGCCGCAGGCGGCTTGCACAGACCAATCGGAATTGCACAACTAGTCTGAGCATTGCGCAAAGTGGCAACCGCATAGGCCGAAACATCCTTCGGGCCTTGCCCCAGGACTTGCATGAACCAGGGAGGAATGTCCTCGGCGCGGGCGATGCACATGACGAACCGGGAGTTCACGTCGGCGCTTCCGCTTGGCTGATAGGCCGAGTTGGGCGCGAGCGCGGTGTAGAACCGGATGTCCCCGGGAGCAATCGAAATTGCAGTGTCCTGGAAGTCGTGTGAATTCCGCGCTGCGACCGCAGTTCCGGCGGCGACCGCGTTATCCAGATAGCTTGCAGAGCAGGTCCCGGCAGAAGGATCGCACGTGAGTTCGCGCGAGGCGGCCAGCGCGCAGGCATCGGCTGCGTTCTGCAGCTCTGTCTTATTCACGTAGAGGTGGCTGAGGTCGAGCGCGAGGCCCGCGAAGCCGACTAGCGCCACGAGTGAAAGGGCCGTGATGATCGCGACCACCCCGCGCTGTGAGCGTGGGGAGGCGATTCGATTCCGCATGGCAATGGTCCTCCGCCGCCGTTTGCTCAACGGCCGATGCTGATGTTGTTCTGGACTTGTGGGGCGGGCGCCTGGTCCGCCTGGGTAAAGCTCTTGGCATATTCGCCCATCGCACCCTGCGCCGCCTTGCCGTCGATACCAGCGACGGGATCGGCGTTTTTTGACGCGTCAGGGGAGATGATTTGCTGCGCCGCGGCCACGCGTGCGGCTTCACCGAAGCGCGAATCCCAGTTCGGCGAGGTCGCGACACAGCCCGTAAGGGCGAGCGCTGCGAGGGGAACAGCCAGTCTTAAGAATGTGTTCATGGTTGGCTCCTCATTTCGGCTCAAAGCCGCCACCGGCGGAATTTTCCGCGCCGGGCAAGAGATCAGGATGGTCTGCCGGAGCGCGCCCCTCGCCTTCGAGCTTCCCGCGCCAGATCACATCGCTGCGGCTCGGCTCGACGTAGTTGTCGGTCGGCAGCACATAGTTGTCCGGCAGCGGCTTGACCAGGCGCGGGGTGATGACGAATACGAGTTCCGAGCGGTCGGTCTGGAACTCGGTGCTGCGGAACAGCGCGCCGATCACGGGCAGCTCGCCGAGGAACGGGAAGGCCTTGATGTTCGTCGTCGCGTTGTTCTTGATCAGCCCGCCGATCGCGAAACTCTGGCCGTCCTTGAGCTGAACCGTCGTGAAGGCGCGACGCGTCGTGAAGGACGGCAGGATTGCGATACCGCTGACGCCCGGTGCGCTGAGGCCGACGCCTTCGCGGTTCAATTCGGACACCTCCGGCCGCACTTCGAGATTGATGCGCCCGCCGTCAAGCACGGTCGGCGTGAATTTCACCGAAACGCCGAATTCCTTCTCTTCCAGCGTGACGCTGCGTCCGCCATCGCTCCCCGATTGTTCCACCGGAATGAAGATCTTGCCGCCGGCGAGGAAGCTGCCTTCCTGCCCGCTGATCGCCATGACCGTCGGTTCGGCGAGAATCTTGACGAGACCGTCGGTCTTTTGCATGTCGAGGCCGTAATTCGTGACGGCTTTGCCCGGCACCGTTCCAAATTCGGTCGTGTATTTCACGAGACCGTCGGGAGTCACCTCACTGGTGATGTTTCCGGCGGCGCCGATAGCGGACGGAACCGTTCCGCCAACGACAGTGCCGACCGAGCTGAGAGGAACGCCGTTCGGACCCGCCCCGGTGATCTGTCCGAGCGATCCCGCTCCGCCGCCGAAGATCCCGGCGAGGAAGCGGATCATCGATCCGTCGGTATAGGCGCGCGAGAAGTCGATGCCGAAGCGATCGAGCACCGCTTTCGAAATCTCTGCGACCTTGACTTCGAGCATCACCTGCTGCGGAGCGCCGACGTTGAGCATGTTCAGGACCCGGGCATTGCGTCCGTTCTCGCTGCCGCCCACGTATGCCGAAGCGATTTCGACCGCGCGACTCACCTTCGTCGCGTCGCTGACCATGCCGGTGAGCACCAGCGAGTCGTACGCCGAACTCACTTTAATGTCCTTCTCGTCGGGCAGCAGCGTCGCGAGCACGCCCTGCACCGAAGTCACATCCATTGCAACCGTCACGTCGAGCGCGGTGCAGCCGCCCGAGCGGTCGACGAGCACGACGTTCGTCGAGCCGACGCTCTTGCCGAGCAGATAGATCTCGTTCGGGCTCAACAGCAGCACGTCGACCTGCGCGACGCCGGGCCGGCCGTCGCTCTGCTTCGCCGCCTGTCCGCCTTTGTCGTCCTTTACCGGTTCCGTCGTCGGGCGCGCGGCCTGCGCGTTGTCGGGATTACCGAGCAGGATGCGGGTCACCGGGACTTCGGGCCGGATCACCGACGACTTGCCGACCGGGATCGTGACCATCGGGGCGATTTCGACGCGTCCGCAAGGCGAACCGTTGGTCGCCGCGACGCTGACCCTCGACGCCGCGGGCGACGAGCCGATCGCGGCCTGCGTCGAGACCGGCAGCATCAGCGCCAGCGCGACGGCAGCGCCGGCCCGTATCGAGCGATGACGTATGTATAGGTTGTTCGTGCTCATGATGTTCCCTGCGCTCGGCAATCGGTTGGAAGCGATTAGAAGCATTCGTTGACCTTGGAGACGCCGCGGATCACCTCGACGCAGACCTGCTGCGGCGGGGGGGCAGGGGGTTTGGCAGCAACCCGGCGTGGGGCAGCACGCTTGGCTGGCGGTGCTGCGGGAGGCTCTTCCGGCGTGCGCAGCAGCATCGCTTTCGTGATGCCCGCAGTGTCCGTCGGGTTCGAGTCGATCTGGTTGCGCAGCACCAGCGACAGGTTGCCGACGCTGCGCGCGAGGTCGAGCCGCTCGGCCTGTTCGGGAGTGACTTCGAGCGTCACCGCGTTGACGACTTTCGGCTTCGTCTCGTCGCGGTTCGCTTCCTGCGCGACGGCGAGCACGAGGATGCGTTCGAGGACGATCTTCGAGATCATCTGGTCCGCGTTGTTGCGGTTCGCACCGGTGTTCTCGGTGTTGACCATGATGTCGACGTAGTTGCCGGGAAGCGTGAAGCCGGCGACGCCGATGACGTCATTGACGCGCACCGTGATCGCGCGCTTGCCTTCGGGCACGACCGCGGACAGGCCGCCTTTCGTGCCTTCGGGGGCGAGGCGTGATTCGAGCACCGGCTCGCCGGGCTGAATGCCGGTGATCGCGACGCGGCCATCGAGCTGCGCGACATCGTTGAATGCGCCGGCCGGGATGCTGCCCGACGGCCATTCGACGAGGCGGATCGCCTCGGGCGCGATGCGGCTGCCGAGCTGCAGCTCGACTGCCGCGACGGCGATGCGATTGCCGTCGCCGGCGGACTTCGCCTGCAGCCAGCGCGTGCCGAGCACGACCGCCGCAAGGCCGGCGAGCATCGCGACCAGAAGAAAGCCCATCCCTTTTGCCTTCATGTGCATCCCCTTGTTTCATGTCGCGGCGCACGCCCGGCGACCGGGCAAAGCCCACGGTGCTGCTCCGGTGAAACCGGCGACCGCCACTGCGGCCGCCGGCCCCCCCTCCCCCGGTTCGCGCCCTATCGGGTGGCGAAGTAGTTATGCCACGCCCAGTCCAGCGCTTCCGGCGTCAGGCGCGCCGGTTCGCCGAGGTAGCGGGCGAGATCGGCGATCTGATTCACCAGGTCGCGCGGGTAGCACGCGAGCAACGGCTGCCCGTGCGCCTTGTGGTAATCGTTCAACAGCATCCGGAACGCGGCCTCGTCGAACGGCACGCCGCGCACGTCGCAGACTCGCGTGAAAATCTCCCGGTATTCGTGCTCGTCCATCGGCCCGATGTGGATCTTGTAGCCGAGCCGGCGCAGGAAAGCCGGATCGGCGACGTCCGCCGGCATCAGGTTCGTCGAGAACACCAGCACGACGTCGAACGGGAGCGCGAACTTCGTGCCGCTGTGCAGCGCGAGGTAGTCGTGATGCCGGTCCATCGGCACGATCCAGCGGTTCATCAGCTGTTCGGGCGTGACGATCTGGCGGCCGAGGTCGTCGACGACGAACAGCCCGTTGTTCGCCTTCACGTGCGGCGGCGCCTGGTAGAAGCCGCTGCTCGCGTCGTAGTCGAGGTCGAGCATGCGCAGCGTCAGCTCGCCCCCGGTAATCGCGACCGGCCGCTTGCAGCGCACCCAGCGCAGGTCCGGCCGCATCAGGTTGTCGAGCGCGGCAGGGCGGCAGTCGTCCTCGACCGGCGTGTGGATCAGCGGGTCGAACACTTGGATGATCTCGCCATCGACGAGGATCGCGTGCGGCACGGCGATGTCGCCGTCGAGCAGCAGCGCGAGCCGCTCGGCGAGATATGTCTTGCCGGCGCCGGCCGGGCCGTACAGGAACAGCGCGCGGCCGGAACCCATCGCCGCGCCGAGCTGGTCGCGCACGTCCGGCTTGATGATCAGGCCGCGGAACGCTTCGTTCACGCCGTCGCGCGTCACCCGCATCTTCGTCACCGACTGCCGCTCGACCTGCGCGACATAGGCGGCGAGGCCGACCGGTGCGGCGCCGGCGTATTTGCAGCGGCCGAGGTATTCGACCGCGCGGGCGCGACCGGCGTCGGTCAGTTCATACAGGATGTCGCCGTCCGTCTCGCCGCGGCGCAGCACTTCGCACAGCCGCTCCGCGCGCATGAACGCGAGCAGGCTTTCGAGCA
Organism: Azoarcus sp. PA01; assembly: GCA_001274695.2. Classification (NCBI taxonomy): domain Bacteria; kingdom Pseudomonadati; phylum Pseudomonadota; class Betaproteobacteria; order Rhodocyclales; family Zoogloeaceae; genus Azoarcus; species Azoarcus sp. PA01. Next base: position 1,947,406 of record LARU01000002.1, read on the forward strand.
CCGTCGCCGGCAGGCGCATCTGCTGCGACAGCTCGGTCAGGCGCAGCTGGCCGCGCACGAACAGCAGCTTCGCCGCGAGCTCGACGAGGAACAGCAGCGGCAGGCCGGTCTCTTCGAGCGTGCGCGGCGCGCGCGGGAACGCGGCGGCTTCGTCGAGGGGAATCACGCGGGCGGAGGACGGTGCGTTCATGACGAGTTCCGACAAAGTTCGATTCAGCTCAACGCCCAACCGCCGGAGCGCACGAGGATCAGTTGCAGCACGACGCCGGCGGCGATTGCGACCGCGTACGGCATGCGCCCCGCCGTCTGCGCGAGCGGTTCGAAGCGTGGGCTCTCGCCGCCGGCGGCGCGGACCGCGCTCGTCGTCAGCATGAAGCGCAGGTTCGCCGCGAGCTGCCGGAACGAGCGCTGCCACAGCGCCATGCCGATCGCGAGCACGCCGCCAGCGAGGAATGTCAGCACGACGACACCGAATGTCTGGTGGGGGCCGAGAAACGCGCCAACCATCATCATCAGCTTGACGTCGCCGGCTCCCATCGCGCGCAGCGCGTAGAGGGGAAACAGCGCTGCGAAGCCGACGGCGATTCCGGCGAGGCCGGACGCCAAGCCGATTTCGCTAGTTTCCTGTGCCAGCGCATAACTGCCGGGCCGCACAGTTAATTGAAGTAGAAGTCCTACGCAAAGGCCCAGCAGCACTAGATGGTTCGGTATCCGGCGCGTACTGAGATCGTGCGCAACCGCGAGACCCAGTAGGACGATAAGCGCTGAAAAAAGCATGAGTCTGCTTCCGAGAAATGGACTACTTGTGACGGATAATGTTCGCGGGGAAGTACTTGCCCGGAAGGCGAGTACTTCCGAAGGTAGACTTTGCGTGGAGCCTCAAGTAGCAGCAGGCTTATTCAGCTTGGTCGCGATGTATTGAAAGATTTCATCAAGTTTCACGCCGATTTGAGTTGCACCGATGATGATCATTACGGCGATCAAGGAAGCAATTAGTCCATATTCAATCGCCGTCACACCTTCCTCATCGCGAACAAACCGCTTCATCATTTCCAGCATGGTCATCTCCTTCATCAAGTAAACGCCGGACCTCCCGGCAACCAACCGGAGCGGGAGGCCCGTTCCGGGAAAATGCTGCGAGGTTTTCGCCCCGCAGTGAAACCGTCGCTTCATCACGCGATTGCGGCTGTAACCTTCGCCGCGACGCCGTCATAGAGCGTTTTTACGTTGCCGCCGAGCAGGCCGACCGAACCCACGATCGCCCCGAAGATCAGCGCCGCGAGCAGCGCGTATTCGATCGATGTGACGCCGCCCTGGTCTTCGATGAATCCTTTCAGCAGTCTGGCAATTCGCTTGGTTTTCATCGCTTTTGTCCTGTCCTGCGGCTTGACTTCAGATTAGGCGCCGGCCGGTTCGGCAACATCGGCAATTGCGCCCATTTTCAGTAGTCATATGCGCCGCAGGTGCTTGTGACATTTGTCATGGCTTGGGAGCCTGCTGCGGGGCGGCGGCCGGAATGACGATCGACGCTGGCTTCAGTTCTTTCTCGGTGAAATCCGTGAATGTCCGCTGCCGACGTCACGGAAGCGTTCGCGCCAAGCGCCTCCGAATCGAACGCCGCCGCTTCGTCTCGGTTTTCATGCATCGGCATCCGCAGCAGAACCAGCACCGCGATGACGCTTTCGGCGACGCTGAACAGCAGCTTGCTCGTCATGCCGGTTTCGGCGAACGCGCCGAGGTGCGAGATTGCGAACAGCAGCAGCAGCGCCGAGAAAATCGCGCCGATCGTGGACTGGGTTTGCGGCGACAAGCTGTTTTTCTGCGTGTGGGTCACGGTCTGTCTCCTGAAGCCGGGCGGGAATGACGGGCAAATGCGGCCGTTGATGCTCCTTCGGGGGCCGTGGCTGCGAGTCCGGGTGAGGATGCCGGTTACCGCCCGTCCGCGGCCCGTTTGGCATTTTCTCCATGTTCGCCCGAGGTTCCGGATTCGGCATCGGCTGATGCGACCAATCGGCGTGGCCGCGTTCGACCGGTTGCACCCATGACAATTGTCACGGGCTCCGGCGGTTCAGACGGCGGCCAGGCGGATCGCGGCGATCAGTTCATCGCCCGGCGCGGTTTTCGAAACGAAGCCGGCAGCGCCAAGGCGCTGCGCGCGCAGACGCGCGCGCGGCTCGCCGAGGCACGTGAAGACGACGACGGCGGCATTGCAGCAAATGCGGAACAGCGGGATCAGCACGAGGCCGTCCTCGCCGCCCAGGTCGGCATCGAGGACGATGATGTGCGGGCGAACGGTTCGCGCGAGTTCGAGCGCCTGCCGGGCGGAGCGGGCCTGGCCGGTCACGCGCATCCGCGGGGCTTCGCTCTCGATCAGCGCCGTCACCCCCGAAAGGATCACGCGCTGATCGTCGACGAGCAGGATTTCGATCGGCGGAGCCAAAGCGCTCGACAAGGTGACGTGCTCCACGCGTGCGGCGACGGCCGCGAGGATTCAACGATACCGGCGGGCTTGCAAGCTGCGCATGGGAGAACTCGACTGCACGGGGCATGACAACGCGACCGGGGAGCGCAGCTCTGGAGGCCGGGAATCGGAGTGTCGGAGCCCGGTAACCCAAGCGTCGGACGCCGGACAGCGCAGGTCGGGCGGCGCTTTGCTTATCCCGACATGCGGCGATCGCGGCGGGGAGCAGGTCGAGCAGGAAGTGCCGGCGGCGTGCCCGTAGGGGCACGCGCCGGGTCAGGAGGCAGCGAAGACTTCGTCGAGGCTCGCGGCGTCGATCACCCGGTCGGCCCAGGTTTCGAGTTGCGCGGAGTCGGCGCGGGCGAGGCGGTCGAGCACGTCCTGCGGAAGAGGGCCGAAGCGGCGGGTGAGCTGGCGGCGCAGAATGGTGCCTTCGCCTTCGATACGGCCTTTCTCCATGCCTTGCTCGATGCCCTTTTCCAAGCCTTTTTGCATGCCCTGTTGCATGCCCTGTTGCATGCCGCGCTCGATTGCGAGCCGTTCGACGCTGGTCACGTATCGCACTTTCCGTTCTCCTTCAATGTCTTCGATATCCTGCCACAGTTTGGCTTCGAGAGCTTTCGGCAGCCGCATCATCCAGTCGAGTACCGCGAACAGGCGCAGAATGCGGCGCGTGTTCCAGTCACGTTCGTAGAGCAGCCGGACGAGCCGGCGTTTGGCCTGGAAGCGGGTGGCGGGATCGTGGCGGGTCTGGCGGGTCAGCAGGTGGGCCGCCGTGACCAGCGCGAACGGGTTCGGATCCGCGAGCAGGGCGTCTAGCCGCTCGGCGTGGTCCGTGAGTTTGGCGACCGGGAAGCGGATGCCGGTCTTGCAGCCGAAGGCTTCGACGTGGAAGTGATCAGGTCGCCACCCGGCCTCTTCGTCCGCGAGCACGGCGAGGCTCGCCACCGGGCGGTCGTAGCGGTCGAAGAGGCGGTAGTTGTAGACGAACATGCGCCTGGCAAAGTCCGCTTCGCGGCTGCCCTGCACCTCGACGTGGACGTACACCCATCCTTCGCCGCCGCCGAGGCGAGTGACCCGCACCAGCTTATCGACGAAGCGCCGGCCGAGCTCGGCATCGCGCACGACCTGGCGAAGTTCCTGATCGAGGAAGACGTGCTCGCAACTCCAGTCGATTTGACGGTCGGCGTCCGGAAAGTAGAACGCGACGAATTCGGGGAAGGCTTCCTCGAGCGCTTCCTTCCACGGACTGTCGTATTGCTCCGCTTCTGCGGTGACCGTCATCGTTCAATACTCATCAAGACGAGGGTGTGAATGATATAGACATATTCCGGATGGCGTCCATTTCGCTCCGGTACAGGCATTTCCGGCGCCCTGCGCGCAAAACGGCGGAAAACTTTTCGTCGAGCGCCGTAGCGGGGCTTGTCCACCATGACGAATGTCACATGGCGTTCTCGCGCTTTTGACCATGGCATGAACCGCCGCGGGGCGGTACGTTCTCTCCTGTCATTTTCTACGCGCCCGCGCCCTCCCGCCGCGTTTCCCGCTTCCAGACACGGAGAACAATAATGAAAAGGGTTTTCGTCCTCCTGATACCGGCGGCACTGACCGTCGTCGGCTGTGCGTCGCCGGTCCCCGTTGCGGAGAATTTTCCGCTTTCGTATCAAAAGGTCGCGCGCACTGCGCAGCACTGGGACGTTGTTGCCGACGATGTCGTGGAGCAGACGATGAATGCGATCGAGGACAACGAGAGCCTCCAGAACAGGCCGCTGCACGTGGCGGCCTCGGAGCGGCGTTCGGCTTTCAATCGCGCCTTCCGAGAATTCCTCATCACCCGGCTCGTGGACAGCGGAGCGGACGTCGATGTCTGCAAGGCCGAGCCGTCGAAGGAGGGTTTTGCTGCGGACGGAGCGCAGATCGAAGTCACCTACGACACCCAGGTGGTGAACCACGGCTTGAACTTCCCGGACTACGAGCCGCGACGGTACACATGGCTTGCCGCCGGCGTCGCGGTGATTCACCGGCTCTCGGAGCTGCACCTCAATTCGGCTGAATCGGTTGGCGCCGGGCTCGCGGGAGGCGCGTTCGCGGACTGGTGGCTGGGGCGTGACGCGAAACCTACGCGCACCGAAATTCTCGTCACGACGACGATCGCCGAGAACAACCGCTTCGTGATGCGTCGAAACGACATCTACTACGTGCCTGATGCGGATGCGGATTTGTTCGTACGCTGGGGCGGGAAACGGAAAACGGAATGCCCCGAACAGTCGCAGATTGCGGCTTCAGATGCGGTGGCGACGGGTGCGCCTGATGAGGCGGAAGTCGAGAATAGCCGCCGGGAACTGGTTGCGCGGGGAATGCGGCGCATCAACCCGGAGTGGCGAAAGTCGGCCTTCTCTTACTGAACCCCGCTTACCGACGCTGCCCCAGGATGCCCGAGGTTCACGAATGCGCCGGCCCGATCCCGTGTTCCTTCGCGTACACGTACAGCTCGAGCCGGCCGCGCAGTTCGAGCTTGTGGTAGATCACGGTGAGGTGATTGCGCAGCGTGTGCTCGCTGATGCCGAGGTCCTCGGCGAGGACCAGGCTCTTGGCGCCCTTGTGGCGGACCACAGCGGCGATGACTTCGAGTTCCTTGGGCGTCAGGCTCGAAATCTTCGCGTTGTGCTCGTCGGGCGCCGGCTGTTGCCCGCCTTTGAGCATGTCCATGATGTCGCCGATCAAGGCGCGATTGACCCACACGTCGCCTTCGTGGACTTTCTCGATCGCGCGCAGCAACACGTCGACCGGCTCTTCCTTCCGCACGACGCCGCGGGCGCCGGCCATGACGACGCGGCGATGCGAGTCGGCGTCGCGCGCGCCGGTCAGTACCAGCACGCGGGCGCTGAGGGACTGCTGCAGTTCGGCGAGCGCCGCGGCCGAATCGACGCCACCCAGATCGAGGTCGAGCACGATGACGTCGGCGTTGCGGCTGTCGGGGTCGGCGAGCAGCTCCGCGATGCTTGTCGCGCTGCCGGCCAGTTGCATGCGCTCGGCCCCTTCGATCAGGCGCTCGAGCCCCCACAGGGTCGTGCGGTGATCGTCGACGAGGAAGACCCGGATGGCACTTTCGGTGGTGATTATCATGGTTGGCCGTGCTCGCGAGGTGCTGGGATGGAGATGATTAGATCAGTCAGGCCGGGCCGCTGTCGCTCGACGACTGCACGGCCGTGGAGCGATTCGGCGCGTTCGACGATCGAGCGCGGGATGAACGGCGGGGGAGGGTCGTGCGGGTCGTGCGCGTTCGTGATGCGCAGCGAACAGGCGCCGGCGTGTGCTGAGACGGTGATTTCGGCACGGCTCGCATCGGTATGCCGGCGGATGTTCGTCAGCGCTTCGCCGACCATCGGGAAAATCGCTGCGGCAAGACTGCGGCGCACCGGCAGTTCGCCTTCGCAATACACCGCCACTTCGATCCCGAACAGTTCGGAGAACCGCTTGGCCTGCCGCCGCAGCGCCGGAGCGAGCGCATCGTCGGCGCCACATGCGCCCGCCCGCATGTCCGTCACGAGCTCGCGCAAATTGTGCAGCTCGCTGATCGCGACGTCCTTCAGCGCGTGGATGTCGCGGTGCAGCGGGTTGTCGGCGGCGGCCTTGCGCGCGAGCGCTTCGATGCCGTATTTCAGGCCGAGGTAGGGCTGGATCGCGGTGTCATGGAGATCGCGGCCGATGCGCGCGCGTTCGGTCGCCATCGCGGCTTCGGTGAGCCGCTCCAGCAGGCCGGCGTTTTCGATGACTGGCGCGAGCTGCTCCATCACTCCGTACAGCAGCTCGGCGTCGCGCGCGCGGTAGCGCCGGCGCCGCGACTCGAGCAGCAGCCGGCACGGGTGCGGCGCACGGCGACAAATCGGCGTCGCGATCATCGAGTTCGCGTCAAGGAGTGCGGCGAGCTGTTCGGCCGCGGGCCGCGCAGCGCTGCTCGACACTCTGCTTTCGACGTCGAAGCCGCTGTGATGACGCAGCGGGAGGCGTCCGAACAGATGGCCGAGATGATGCACGGCCGCGACGTCGGACGGCAGGCCGCCGAGCGCCTCGACGAAGCTCGCATGCAGCTCGCCCGACCGCTCGTTCACGTTGCCGCTGGCGTCGCAATCGAACAGGCGCGGCTCGCTGTCCGGGAGCCACAGCAGAATCAGCCCCCGATCGGCCGCGAAATGGTGCGTGAGCGTGCGCAGCGTCGTCTCCGCGACGCGCCGGACGCCGAGGCGCGGGTCCACCTGCCCGAGCAGGCGGTCAGCGATCGTCAGCTGCTCGTTCATCTGCACGCCGGCTCGCGCGAGACCGGCCACGAGAGGGCCGAGAACGAGAAGCGACAGCGGCTGCAGCATCGCGCCCTGCCACGGAATGGCACCATGACCGCTGTGGAGGATCAACTGGGTTGCGGCGACTGCGGCGGCGAACAGCGAAACCAGCAGGCCGGAGACGAAGCCGAAGCTCAGCGACGCGAACAGGACCGGAAAGAGCAGCAGCAGGATGAACAGGCTGCTTTGCGCCTCGGCGAGCCACGCGAAAAGCAGGATCCACGCCGCATCGACCCACGGCGTGACGCGCGGCAGAACCGGACGATTGCCGCTGGTTTCCACCCAGCACAGCCAAGCTGCATAGGCGGCGTAGCCCGAGGCCGCGAGCGCGGCGGGCGTGCGTCCCGCGCCCGACAGCGAGAGGGCTTGCGTTGCGGCGACGATCGCGACAATGACGCGGATGTTCGCAAGAATCCGTCGCAGTTCCGGGTTCAGGTTCAGTCCGGCGTTTGCGACGCGAGGCGGGCGCACCGCCGGGATGGCGTTGCTGAGGTCCATCGTTGGCGTTCTCCGTTCGGTCGGCGCGCTTTCCGCGCGTCGGTCAGGAGCCACTGCTCCGTCGGCCGAATGCCAGAATATTAAGGCATTCGGCCGTTGCATATCTTTACAAATATCACAATCGGGAAATGGTCCTGCTGTTGGGGAATCCCTGCCGGCGGTGCGCGTCCAACCGCGCGAGGCCGGGAAGCGGCGGGAGACGATGATGAACACACGTACCGAAACCGATTCGATGGGGCCGGTCGAAGTCGCGGCGGACCGTTACTGGGGCGCCCAGACTGAACGCTCGGTCGCGCATTTCCCGATCGGCACCGAGCGCTTTCGCTGGGGGCGCGCGATGATCCGCGCGCTGGGGGTCCTGAAGAAAGCGGCGGCGCGGGCAAATGCGGAACTCGGCGAATTGCCCGCCGACGTCGCGGCGCTAATCGAGCGCGCCGCCGACGAAGTCATCGACGGCACGCTCGACGCGCACTTTCCGCTCGTCGTGTTCCAGACGGGCTCCGGCACGCAGTCGAACATGAACGCGAACGAGGTCATCGCGAACCGGGCGATCGAACTCGCCGGGGGCGAGCTCGGTTCGAAGCGTCCGGTGCATCCGAACGACCACGTGAACCGCGGCCAGTCGTCGAACGACACGTTCCCCACTGCGATGCACATCGCGACGGTCGAACAGCTGCACGACCGCCTGCTGCCGGCGGTGGGACGGCTGCGCGGCACGCTCGCCGACAAGGCGAAGGAATTCAGCGACGTCGTCAAGACCGGACGCACGCATCTGCAGGATGCGACGCCGGTCACGCTCGGGCAGGAGATCGGCGCGTGGGTCGCACAGATCGATTTCGGCCTCGCCGCGGTCGAAAGCACGCTGCCGGGACTGTACGACTTGGCGATCGGCGGCACCGCGGTCGGCACCGGGCTCAACGCGCATCCGCGCTTCGGCGACCGCGCCGCCGCCGAGATCGCCGCGCTGACCGGACGCCCGTTCCGCAGCGCGCCGGACCGCTTCTTCGCCCTGGCCGCGCACGACGCGCTGGTGCAGGCGTCGGCGGCGCTGCGCACGCTCGCCGGCGGCCTGATGAAGATGGCGAACGACGTGCGCTGGCTCGCGAGCGGGCCGCGCTGCGGCATCGGCGAACTGACGATTCCCGAGAACGAGCCGGGGTCGTCGATCATGCCGGGGAAAGTCAACCCGACGCAGTGCGAAGCGCTGACGATGGTGTGCGTGCAGGTGTTCGGCAACGACGCGGCCGTCGCGCTCGCCGGCACGCAGGGGAATTTCCAGCTGAATGTCTACAAGCCGGTGATGGCGCACAACGTGCTGGAGAGCATCGCGCTGCTCGCCGACAGCTGCGACGCGTTCGACGCGCACTGCGCGCGCGGCCTGCTGCCGAACCTGCCGCGCATCCGCGAGAATCTCGAAAAGAACCTGATGCTCGTGACCGCGCTGAACCGCCAGATCGGCTACGACCGCGCCGCCGAGATCGCAAAAAAGGCGCATCAGGAAGGCCTGTCGCTGCGCGACGCGGCGCTCGCGTCGGGCTACGTCCGCGCCGAGGAGTTCGATCTGTGGGTCGACGCGGAGGCGATGACGCGTCCCGGCGGGTAGTAACCGGAAGTTTAATTACAACCGTTCGTCCTGAGCCCTTCGACTTCGCTCAGGACAGGCTTGTCGAAGGGCGCTGCCCGGGCTTCGACAGGCTCGGCCCGAACCGGATTTGCGTGCCGGGCGGGTGTAATGCGGCGAACGCAATGACGGGGAAGCGTGTCGCTCAAGCGACCTTGTTTTTCGCCTTCGCGATCCGCGCGAGGGCGGCGCGTCCGCTGTCGATATGGGTGCGCATCAGCAACTCGGCCCGCTCCGCATCGCGTTCGGCGAGTGCGGCGAGGATGTCGCGGTGCTCGGCGAGCGACTGTTCGAGCCGCCCTTCGCTGAACAGCGAGTGGTGGCGCGACAGCTTGATGACTTTGCGCAGGTCCTCGATGACCTGCAGCAGCCAGCGGTTGTCGGTGATTTTCTGCAGCGCCTGGTGGAACGCCTGGTTCGCTTCGAAATAGCCGTCGATGTCGCCGCCGCCGGCGGCTTTTTCCAGTTTTTCGTGGATTTTCCGCAGCCGGTCGAGATCGGCGTCGGTCGCCTTGCGCGCGGAGATATGCGCGCACTGGCCTTCGAGGAGCGCCATGACGGTGAAAATCTCGTCGAGATCGCGCTCCGAGATTTCGGTCACGTAGCAGCCGCGGCGCGGCTTGAGCGTGACGAGCCCTTCCGACGCGAGCACTTTCAGCGCTTCGCGCAACGGCGTGCGGGAGATGCCGTAGTCGTCGGCCAGCGCCTGCTCGTCCACCCACGTGCCGGGGGCGAGATCGTGCGAATAGATGCGCTGGCGAAGCCGCTCGGCGACCTCCTGGTAGAGGGCGAGCGGAGCGATGCGGGAGGCGGTCATAAGCGGTTCATTGCAGAGGTGGGGGCGCTTCCGGCAGCCGCGGCATGCGGAAGTTGCATTCATAATTATGGATAAAGTATTATTCGCTGGTCGGCACAAGTCAACTTCCGGCGCGCGACCTGGCATGGGAGTGCCAAGGGTTCAGGAATGGGCTGAACCTGCGGCAAGGGAAGGGAGAGCGCTACGTCGCAGCGCCGGAGCGTCGGCGGCCGCCCGCGGGTCCGTTCCGCGGGCGGTCTCGTCGCCGCCAGCTATTAAGGCAAGGCGGCAATCAAATTCAACCGTTCGCCCTGAGCTTGGCGCAGGGCGTTGCCCGAACGGTATTTGGTTGCCGGTAAATATCGTTGTGGGCGCGGTTCTGGTTTTCATCGGGTTTCGACCCGGTTCGCGTTTTACCGAATATCGCACGGCCGCTTTTCGCGGCTCTGAACAGAGAGGGTTTGTCATGTCGAACGCCAAAATGCCGGCGTACCCGCAGCCGGATATGGATGCCTGGAAGAAGGCCGCGGCGAAGCACGCGCCCGACGGCGACATCGAGAAGCTGAACTGGATCACCCCCGAGGGGATCGCGGTGAAGCCGCTGTATACGAAGGCGGATACTGCCAAGTTGCTGCACACCGACACGCTGCCCGGTTTCGAGCCTTTCCTGCGCGGGCCGCAGCCGACGATGTACGCGGTCAAGCCGTGGACGATCCGCCAGTACGCGGGCTTCTCGACGGCCGAGGAATCCAACGCGTTCTACCGCAAGGCGCTCGCTGCCGGCGGGCAAGGCGTGTCGGTCGCGTTCGATCTCGCGACGCACCGCGGCTACGACTCGGATCATCCGCGCGTCACCGGCGACGTCGGCAAGGCCGGGGTCGCGATCGACTCGGTCGAAGACATGAAAATCCTCTTCGACAGCATTCCGCTCGACAAGGTGTCGGTGTCGATGACGATGAACGGCGCGGTGCTGCCGATCCTCGCCGGCTACATCGTCGCCGCCGAAGAGCAGGGCGTTTCGCAGGACAAGCTCTCCGGGACCATCCAGAACGACATCCTCAAGGAGTTCATGGTCCGCAATACCTATATCTATCCGCCGACGCCGTCGATGAAGATCATCGCCGACATTTTCGGCTACACCGCGCAGCACATGCCGAAGTTCAACTCGATCTCGATCTCCGGCTATCACATCCAGGAAGCGGGCGCGAACCAGGCGATCGAGCTCGCATTCACGCTCGCTGACGGTCTGGAATACGTGCGCACCGGCATCGCGAGCGGCATGGACGTCGATGCGTTCGCCGGCCGGCTGTCGTTCTTCTGGGCGGTCGGGATGAACTTCTATCTCGAAGTCGCGAAGATGCGCGCCGCGCGCCTGTTGTGGTGGCGGATCATGAAAGGCTTCAACCCCAAGAGCGCGAAATCGATGATGCTGCGCACGCACTCGCAGACGTCGGGCTGGTCGCTGACCGAGCAGGATCCGTACAACAACGTCGTGCGCACGACGATCGAGGCGATGGCGGCGGTGTTCGGCGGCACGCAGTCGCTGCACACGAATGCGCTCGACGAAGCGATCGCGCTGCCGACCGAGTTCTCGGCTCGGATCGCGCGCAACACGCAGATCATCATCCAGGAAGAGACGCACATCTGTAACGTCGTCGATCCGTGGGCAGGCTCCTACATGATGGAGAAGCTCACGCAGGACATGGCCGACAGCGCGTGGAGCCTGATCGAGGAAATCGAGGCGATGGGCGGCATGACGAAAGCGGTCGAGTCGGGCTGGGCGAAGATGAAAGTCGAGGAATGCGCCGCCGAGAAGCAGGCGCGCATCGACTCCGGCAAGGACGTCATCGTCGGCGTGAACAAGTACAAGCTCGCGAAAGAAGACCCGATCGAGATCCTCGACATCGACAACCATGCGGTGCGCGATTCGCAGATCGCGCGGCTGAAGAGAATCCGCGCGACGCGCGACGCGGCGGCGGTGCAGGCGGCGCTCGACGCGCTGACCGCGTGCGCCGAAGCCGGCCAGAACGGCAGCCGCGAAGGCAACCTGCTCGACCTCGCGGTGAAGGCGATGCGCGTGCGCGCGACCGTCGGCGAAGTGTCGGACGCGCTCGAGAAAGTGTTCGGCCGCTACCGCGCGAACCCGCAGGCGGTGTCCGGCGTGTATGGCGCCGTCGTCGAGAACGATGCCGACTGGCAGGCGCTGAAAGCCGACATCGAAGCGTTCGTCGCCGAGGAAGGTCGGCGTCCGCGCATCATGATCGCGAAGCTCGGCCAGGACGGCCACGACCGCGGCGCGAAAGTCGTCGCGTCGGCGTTCGCCGACCTCGGCTTCGACATCGACATCGGCCCGCTTTTCCAGACGCCGGAAGAAGCTGCGCGCCACGCGGTCGAGAACGACGTCCACGCCATCGGCTGCTCGAGCCTCGCCGCCGGCCACAAGACCCTCGTGCCGGAAATCATCAACGGGCTGAAGCAGCTCGGCGCCGACGACATCGTCGTCTTCGTCGGCGGCGTGATTCCGGCGCAGGACTACGACGGGCTGTACGCCGCCGGCGCGAAAGGCATTTTCGGCCCGGGCACGCCGATCCAGACCGCGGCGCGCGAAGTGCTGAAGCAGATCCGCGCCGCGCGCGCCACCACGTGATTGCGGGCGAGAGCGGCTGCTCCGGCGGAACCCTGGCGCGAAGCGCGGCAGCCGACGTATCGATGCCGATGAACAAATCCGAACGCCTGGCGGAATCCAGGGCCGATTTCGTGTCCGAGCTCGCCGACCGGGCGCTCGTCGACGGCGTGCTCGCCGGACAGCTGCGCCCGCTGGCGAAGACGATCACGCTGATCGAGTCGTCGCGCGAGGACCACCAGGCGCGCGCGCACCAGGTAATGGAGGCGCTGCTGCCGGCGAGCGGGCGCGCGCTGCGCGTCGGCATCTCCGGCGTGCCGGGCGTCGGCAAGTCGACGTTCATCGAGGCGCTCGGCCTGTACCTGATCGAACAGGGGCATCGCGTCGCAGTGCTCGCGGTCGATCCGTCGTCGTCGGTGACCGGCGGCTCGATCCTCGGCGACAAGACGCGCATGGAACTACTGTCGCAGCGCACTGAAGCGTATATCCGGCCCAGTCCGTCAGCCGGTTCGCTCGGCGGCGTGGCCGCGAAGACGCGCGAGACGATGCTCGTGTGCGAAGCGGCGGGCTTCGACGTGATCATCGTCGAGACGGTCGGCGTCGGCCAGTCGGAGACTGCGGTCGCCGGCATGACCGACATTTTCTGCCTGCTGCAGCTGCCGAATGCCGGCGACGACCTGCAGGCGATCAAGAAAGGGATCATGGAGATCGCCGATCTCATCGTCATCAACAAGGCCGACATCGACGCGCGCGCGGCGCAGCTCGCGAAATCCCAGATGAAGAGCGCGTTGATGATGTTCCGCCACGCGTCGCCGAACTGGACGCCGCCGGTGCTGACGCTGTCGGCGCTGCAGAAGGACAGCGTCGCCGGGTTCTGGGATGAAGTGAAGCGCTACCGGGAGATGCTGACGCCGACCGGAGAGTTCGACGCGAAGCGCCGCCATCAGGCGCTCGCGTGGATGTGGGAAATGATCGACAGCGGGCTGCGCAGCCGTTTTCGCAGCCACCCGCAGGTGCAGCACGAATTGCCCGGGCTTGCCCGCGCGGTGGAAGAGGGCGCGACGACGCCGTCGGCCGCCGCGATGCGCCTGCTCGGCTACTTGGAAAAACCGTCACAGTAGGCGGATAACGCCTTCGGCTCATCGGCCCAACGAGCGCCAGCGGGCAGTTTCGAGCAGGATTCGGAATTGAACGCCTGGACGTCGGAACGGCGGGGAGCGCTGAAAAATCAAGGAGGTTTCAATGCACGACATCATCCGCCAGCTGCGGGAAAAACGGGAGGCAGCCCGTCTCGGCGGGGGCCAGCGGCGCATCGACGCGCAGCATGCGAAAGGCAAGCTCACCGCGCGCGAGCGCATCGAACTGCTGCTCGACGAGGACAGCTTCGAAGAGTGGGACATGTACAAGGAGCACCGCTGCACCGACTTCGGCATGGCCGAGGAGACGGTGCCGGGCGACGGCGTCGTGACCGGCTACGGCACGGTCAATGGCCGGCTGGTGTTCGTGTTCTCGCAGGACTTCACGGTGTTCGGCGGGTCGCTGTCCGAGACGCACGCGCAGAAGATCTGCAAGATCATGGATCACGCGATGAAAGTCGGCGCGCCGGTGATCGGGCTCAACGACTCGGGCGGGGCGCGCATCCAGGAAGGCGTCGATTCGCTCGGCGGCTACGCGGATGTCTTTCAACGCAACGTCATGGCGTCGGGCGTCGTGCCGCAGATCTCGCTGATCATGGGTCCGTGCGCGGGCGGCGCGGTGTATTCGCCGTCGATGACCGACTTCATCTTCATGGTCAAGGACTCGTCGTACATGTTCGTGACCGGACCGGAAGTCGTGAAGACCGTCACGCACGAGGAAGTCACGGCCGAGGAGCTTGGCGGCGCGGTGACGCACACGACGAAGTCGGGCGTCGCCGACCTCGCGTTCGAGGACGACGTCGAGGCGCTCGCCGGCTTGCGTCGCTTCATCGATTTCCTGCCGCTGTCGAACCGCGAGAAGCCGCCGGTCAAGCCGACCGCCGACCCGGCCGACCGCCTCGACGAGTCGCTCGACACGCTCGTGCCGGCGAACGCGAACCAGCCGTACGACATGAAGGAGCTGATCGCGAAGATCGTCGATGAAGGCGACTTCTTCGAGCTGCAGCCGGACTACGCGAAGAACATCCTGATCGGCTTCGGCCGCATGGAAGGCCAGACCGTCGGCATCGTCGCGAACCAGCCGCTGGTGCTCGCCGGCTGCCTCGACATCAAGAGCTCGATCAAGGCGGCGCGCTTCGTGCGCTTTTGCGACGCGTTCAACATCCCGGTCGTGACCTTCGTCGATGTCCCCGGCTTCATGCCCGGCACCAGCCAGGAATACGGCGGAATCATCAAGCACGGCGCGAAGCTCTTGTATGCGTACGCCGAATGCACCGTGCCGAAGATCACCGTGATCACGCGCAAGGCGTACGGCGGCGCTTACGACGTCATGAGCTCGAAGCACCTGCGCGGCGACGTGAATCTCGCGTGGCCGACTGCCGAGATCGCGGTGATGGGGCCGAAAGGCGCGGTCGAGATCATTTTCCGCGAGGAAAAGAACGACCCGGCGAAAATCTCCGCGCGTGAAGCCGAATACAAGGAAAAGTTCGCGAACCCGTTCGTCGCGGCCCATCGTGGCTTCATCGACGACGTGATCATGCCGCACAACACGCGCAAGCGCATCTGCCGCTCGCTGGCGATGCTGCGCGACAAGCAACTCGACAATCCGTGGCGCAAGCACGGCAACATCCCGCTCTGAGCGCCGGGGAGGACGAAATATGTTCAAGAAGATCCTGATCGCAAACCGCGGTGACCAGCCGCGCAGCGGCGCAGCGACGAAGTCACATTGCCTTGCGCGCGAAGCGTGCGGCGATTTCACCGCGGAGACGATGCATGTTTAAGAAGATCCTGATCGCGAACCGCGGAGAAATCGCCTGCCGCGTCATCAAGACTGCCCACAGGATGGGCATCAGGACGGTTGCGGTGTATTCCGAAGCCGACCGCGAATCGCTGTTCGTCGACATGGCCGACGAAGGCGTCTGCATCGGGCCGGCTGCATCGAAAGAGTCGTATCTGGTGATGGACAAGATCATCGCCGCGTGCAAGCAGACCGGCGCCGAAGCGGTGCATCCGGGTTACGGCTTCCTGTCCGAGAACGCCGAGTTTTCGCGCCGGCTCGAGGAAGAAGGCATCGTCTTCATCGGTCCGAAGCATTACTCGGTCGGCCAGATGGGCGACAAGATCGCGTCGAAGAAGCTGGCGAAGGAAGCGAAGGTCAACACGATTCCGGGCTACGCCGACGCGATCGACACCGCCGAGCAGGCGGTCGAGATCGCCAAGGGCATCGGCTACCCGGTGATGATCAAGGCTTCGGCCGGCGGCGGCGGCAAAGGGCTGCGCGTCGCCTTCAACGACCAGGAGTGCTTTGAAGGCTTCACGTCGTGCCGCAACGAAGCGAGGACGGCGTTTGGCGACGACCGCATCCTGATCGAGAAATACGTGCTCGAGCCGCGCCACATCGAGATCCAGGTGTTGGGCGACGCGCACGGCAACGTCGTGTACCTGCACGAGCGCGAATGCTCGATCCAGCGCCGTCACCAGAAAGTCATCGAAGAGGCGCCGAGCCCGTTCCTCGACCCGGCGACGCGCAAGGCGATGGGCGAGCAGGCGGTTGCGCTCGCGAAGGCGGTGAACTACCAGTCGGCCGGCACGGTGGAATTCGTCGTCGGCGCCGACAAGTCGTTCTACTTCCTCGAGATGAACACCCGGCTGCAGGTCGAGCACCCGGTCACCGAGATGATCACCGGGCTCGATCTCGTCGAGCAGATGATCCGCGTCGCCGCCGGCGAGAAGCTCGCGTTCCGCCAGGAAGACATCGCGCTGAATGGCTGGGCGATGGAGTGCCGCATCAACGCCGAAGACCCGTTCCGCGGCTTCCTGCCGTCGACCGGGCGGCTCGTCAAGTTCCAGCCGCCGGCTGCAGCCGACGGCCAGGTGCGGGTCGATACCGGCGTCTACGAAGGCGGCGAGATCTCGATGTTCTACGACTCGATGATCGCGAAGCTCATCACGCACGGCGCGAACCGCGACCAGGCGATCGAGCGCATGCGTGACGCGCTCAACGCGTTCGTGATTCGCGGCATCAGTTCGAACATCCCGTTCCAGGCCGCGCTGATGCAGCATCCGCGCTTCGTCTCGGGCCACTTCAACACCGGCTTCATCGCCGAGGAATACCCCAAAGGCTTCGACGCGTCGATGGTGCCGCACGACGACCCGACGCTGTTCATCGCGGCCGCTGCCGCGCTGCACCGCCGCTTTGAAGACCGGGACGCGCAGATTTCCGGGCAGATGCCCGGCCACGAGCGCGTCGTCAGCGACAAATACACGGTGATGCGCGGCGACGAACGCAGCCTCGTGACCGTCGTGCCGGCCGCCGGGGGCTACGACGTGGAACTCGGCGGCGAGACGTTCGCGGTGCGCACCGACTGGAAGTTCGGCGAGGCGCTGATGAACGGCACGCTCAACGGCAAGCCGTTCACGATCCAGGTCGCCCGCACCGGGCTGCGCTATCGTCTGTCGCACAACGGCACGCAGGCGGTGCTGCTGGTGATGAGCGCGCGGTGGGCCGAGCTGCAGGCGCTGATGCCGACCAAAGTGCCGCCCGATCTGTCGCGCTTCCTGCTGTCGCCGATGCCGGGCCTGCTGCGCGAGATCGCGGTGTCGGTCGGGCAGGAAGTCAAGGCGGGCGAGAAGCTTGCGGTCATCGAGGCGATGAAGATGGAGAACGTCCTCAAGGCCGAGCAGGACGGCAAGGTGAAGAAGATCGTCGCGACCGCTGGCGCCAGCCTCGCCGTGGACGAGGTGATCGTCGAGTTCGAGTAACGGCAGTTCGCTGCGACAACCCGGCCGCGCGCTGATCGTGCGCTGCCGGTCCGGCAAAAGGGCTCACCTTGGTGAGCCCTTTTGCTTTCTCCTTTGTCTTTTCTCCGGCTTCCGCGGCCCGGCCACGTCCCTCTCGCGGGCGCGGTCAGGGTCGCTGCGGCCGCAGAAGTGATTCGCGGGGCGATTCCTTGCGGCACCGGTGAAGCGTCGAGGCGCTCAGGGCAGGTTCTCGATGTACCATCTCAACATTTGCACAAATATAAATTGTGAGATAGTATGGCTGCGCTTCACGAACGCCTGCTGCGTGCCGGCGTTCGTTCCTGAACGGCAGCGGGTCGCTCACTTCTTCGCGACGTCCTGTACCGCCGCCACAAGACCAACGTTCGACGGACCGTGCATCACCCTCAATCGCCTTCGCGCGGGGGCTGCGCGTGCCGATCCGGAACGAGATCAGGAGACATCCATGACGGCCCAAGTCCAGTCCCTTACCCGCCCGATCACTTTCAACACCGCGCGTTTCGACCCGGTGCCGTTCAAGGTCTACACGCAGCGCGACCTCGACCAGATTGCGCCGCTGGCGAAGCTGTCGGAAGCGCAGCGCTTCGAAATGAAAGTCGTGTCGTCGGTACTGCCGTTTCGCGTCAACCAGTACGTCATCGACGAACTGATCGACTGGGACAACATTCCCGCCGATCCGATGTTCCAGTTGACGTTCCCGCAGCGCGGCATGCTCGCGCCGGAACATTTCGACCGCATCGCGACGTTACTCAGGTACGGCGCGGACAAGAAGGATGTCGAGGCGGCGATCGACGCGGTGCGCCACGAGCTGAACCCGCATCCGGCCGACCAGATGGAAATGAACATGCCGCGCGACGAGCACGGCAACCGCCTCGAGGGCATTCAGCACAAGTACCGCGAGACCGTGCTGTTCTTTCCGAGCCAGGGCCAGACCTGCCACAGCTATTGCACGTTCTGCTTCCGCTGGGCGCAGTTCGTCGGCGACAAGGAGCTGCGCATCGCGTCGTCCGAAGCCGACACGCTGCACGCCTATCTGCGCCAGCATCGCGAAGTCACCGATCTGTTGTTCACCGGCGGCGACCCGATGGTGATGAAAACGCGCCACCTGCGCGACTACCTCGAGCCGCTGCTCGAGCCCGAGTTCGACCACATCCAGACGATCCGCGTCGGCACGAAGGCGCTGACGTTCTGGCCGCACCGCTTCCTCGGCGCCGATGACGCCGACGAGCTGATCGCGCTGCTCGAACGCCTCACGGAGGCGGGCAAGCACGTCGCATTGATGACGCATTTCAACCACTGGAAGGAACTTGACACCGAGGCGACGCAGGCCGCAGTGCGGCGGCTGCGCAAGGCCGGCGTCGTGATCCGCGGGCAAGGGCCGCTGATCGCCCACATCAACGACGATCCCGACGTGTGGGCGCGGATGTGGAAGACGCAGGTGCGGCTCGGCATCGTGCCGTACTACATGTTCGTCGAGCGCGACACCGGCGCGCGCAACTACTTCGAAGTGCCGCTCGTGCGCGCGTGGGAAATTTACCGCGACGCGATGCAGCAGGTATCGGGCTTGGGCCGCACGGCACGCGGCCCGAGCATGAGCGCGAGCCCCGGCAAAGTCGAGGTCCAGGGGGTGACGGAAGTCGCCGGCGAGAAAGTCTTCGTGCTGCGCTTCATCCAGGGACGCAACCCCGACTGGGTGCAGCGGCCGTTCTTCGCGAAGTTCGACGCGCAGGCGACGTGGTTCGACCACCTGAAGCCGGCGTTCGGCGACGAAAAATGGTTCTGGGAAGACGAGTACGAAGCGATCCGCGAGGATAAGCTGTCGATCGAAAGCTGAACAACGCGCGTGCGCCGTCGGGGCGTTCCGGACGCGGCTCCTGCGGGAGCCGCAATTGCTCCATTGTGACGAGCCAGCGTTTCGGCACGGCCCGCGTGTCGGCAAGCCGCCGTTCGCCGGCGTGTAATATCCGCAGCGGACGTCCACACATGGAGGCGGATCATGCGTATCGGCGGTCGTCGGGAAAGCGAGAACGTCGAGGATCGGCGCGGCTCGCACTTCAGGGTCGGGAGCGGTGGCAAGATCGGCATCGGCACGATCCTGCTCGCGCTCGTCGCGATGTATTTCGGCATCGACCCGAGCGTCGTGCTCGACACCGCGAGCGTCCAGTCACCCTCGCCGGCCACGCCGCCCACGTCGCCGCGCTCCGCCGCGGAAGATGAACTCGCCCGCTTCGCCTCCCAGGTGCTCGCCGATACCGAGGACACGTGGGGGCCGATTTTCGCGTCCGCCGGCAGCCAGTACCGGGAGCCGCGGATGGTGCTGTTCACCGGCGCAACGCGCAGCGCGTGCGGTGTCGGGCAGGCCGAGATGGGACCGTTCTACTGTCCGGCCGACGAGAAAGTCTACCTCGACCTTTCGTTCTTCGACGACTTGCACAACCGCTTCCGCGCGCCCGGTGATTTTGCCCAGGCGTACGTGATCGCCCACGAAGTCGGCCACCACGTGCAGAACCTGCTCGGGATTTCCGAAAAAGTCCAGCAGGCGCGCGAGCGGCTGCCGCCACGCGAAGCGAACGCGCTGTCGGTCCGCGTCGAGCTGCAGGCCGACTGCCTCGCGGGGGTGTGGGGCCATCATGCCGAGCGTACGCGCCAGTTGCTCGAAGCAGGCGATGTCGAAGAGGCGCTCGGCGCGGCGTCCGCGATCGGCGACGACCGGCTGCAGAAACAGGTGCAGGGCCAGGTCGTGCCGGACAGCTTCACGCACGGCAGCTCGGCCCAGCGCGCGCGCTGGTTCCGCCTCGGCCTCGAGCGCGGTGACTTGAGGGCGTGTGACACGTTCAGTCCGGGCGCGCTCTGAGCTCCCTCCTTGGCGGCTGTCGGTAGCGGCCGCTCACGCGGCGAGGCGCGCGAACGCCTCGACGACTTCCGGCGGCGCCTGCACCAGTTCGACGAGGACGCCTTCGCCGCCGATCGGGAATTCGTGGTTGCCTTTCGGATGCAGGAAGGTGATGTCGAAGCCGGCCGCGCCGCGGCGGATGCCACCGGGCGCGAAGCGCACGCCCTGAGCGCTCAGCCACTCGACCGCGACCGGCAGGTCGTCGACCCACAGCCCGACGTGGTTCAGCGGCGTCGCGTGCACGGCAGGCTTCTTTTCGGCGTCGAGCGGCTGCATCAGGTCGACTTCGACCTTGAACGGCCCTTTGCCCATCGCGCAGATGTCCTCGTCGACGTTCTCGCGCTCGCTGACGAAGTTGCCGGTGACTTCGAGTCCCAGCATGTCCACCCACAGCATCTTGAGCCGCTCCTTGCTCGGGCCGCCGATGGCGATCTGCTGGATGCCGAGGATTTTGAACGGACGGTGGGACATCGGGGGAATCTCCTGAATTCGGGCGTGGGAAAGGAAACCAAGGGCGGAATTGTAGCGAACGGACGCGCGCGGTGCATGAGCCTCCCGCACTGCTGTCCGGCTTTCGATGTCACGCCGGTGGCTCGTTCGCTGCGCGGCGCAGCCGCAGCGACTCCCCGCGTTCGACGAGATAGCGCGCCGGCGGCTTGCCGAGCACTTTCTTGAACATCGTGATGAACGCGCTGACGGATTCGTAGCCGAGATCCTGCGCGACCACCTGCACCGTCATTCCTGCCGACAGGCGCTGCAGCGCGATGACGATGTGCAGCTGCTGGCGCCAGCGGCCGAAAGTCATGCCGGTCTCGCCGACGATCAGGCGCGCCAGCGTGCGCTCGCCGATCGACACGCGCCGTGCCCATTCGGCCATCGTGCTGCGGTCGGACGGATCGTTCATCAGCGCGTCGGCGATGCGGCGCAGGCGCGGCTCGGCAGTGATCGGCAGATGGAGCCGCTCGGCCGGCATCTGCACGAGCTCGTCGAGCAGCACCGCGACGAGGCGCCCGGTCGGCCCGTCGATGGAATAGCTCTGCGGCAGCTCGACGAGGCGCAGGATCAGCTCGCGCAGCAGCGGGCTCACCGACAGTGTGCAGCAGCTCGCGGGCAACGCTGCCGCATCGGGCTCGACGAACAGCAGGCAGATGCGGCCATTCAGCGACACCCGGTTGGTGTGCGGCATGCCGCCCGGGATCCACACCGCGCCGTGCGGCGGCACGATCCACAAGCCGGAAGGCACTTCGCACGTCACCGAGCCGCGCGCCGCCAGGACGAGCTGCCCTTTGCGGTGGCGGTGCACCGGCAGCTCGCGGCTGTTGTCGCGGATGTCGACGGTCAGTGCCACGGCCGGACTGTACAGCTCGTCCGGATCGAAACGCGCCAGGCTGTCAAGAAGGTCGGACATGAACGGAATGCTCGAGTGCAGGCAGAATCAAGATATTAACCGTCAAGATATCGAGATTCAGATAAGCGCCCACCCTCTAGAATCGAATCCATCTCCCTTTCTGCCACGGTGGATTCGCATGAAGCCGCACGTCTCCGTCACGCCGCCTGCCGCCCAGGGCCTCCTCATCGTCGGCATCCTGCTGATCGCCGCGAACCTGCGCGCCCCGGTCACCGGCGTCGGCCCGGTGCTCGCCGACATCCAGTCCAGCTTCGGCTTCAACGCCACGCAGGCCGGCGTGCTGGCGACGCTGCCGCTGCTCGCGTTCGCGCTCGTCTCGCCGCTCGCCGCCGGCCTCGCGCGCCGGCACGGGCTCGAACGCACGCTGTTCGCGGCGCTGCTGCTGCTGACGACCGGCATCCTCGTGCGCTCGTCGGGCGCCGCGTGGGGGCTGTTTGGCGGCACGGTGATTCTCGGTAGCGCGATCGCGGTCTGCAATGTCCTGTTGCCGAGCCTCCTGAAACGGGACTTCGCCGCGAAAGTCTCGACGATGACGTCGCTCTACGCGGTGACGATGAGCGTGACTGCCGCGTTGTGTTCGGCGGTGATGATTCCGCTGACCGCGATGTCGTCGTACGGATGGACTTTCGCGCTCGGGATCTGGGCCGTCCTCGCGGCATTCAGCGCAGTGGTGTGGCTGCCGCAGCTGCGCAACGCGCCGCGCCCGACGCAGCAGGCCGCCACGACTCCAGCGATCCCGATCTGGCGCTCGCCGCTCGCGTGGCAGGTGACCGCTTTCATGGGGCTCAATTCGTTCGTCTACTACGTCGTCATCAGCTGGCTTCCGGCGATCCTGCAGCAAAACGGCTATTCTGCGGCGTCCGCCGGCTCGCTGCACGGGCTGCTGCAGCTCGCGACGGTCGTCCCCGGCGTGCTCGCGGTACCGCTGATCCATCGCCTGACCGATCAGCGCGCCGCCGCGTTCCTGAGTGCAACCCTCGCCCTGGTCGGCCTCGCCGGCTTCATCGCGCTGCCGGGCTGGAGCGTCGTGTGGTGCATCGCCTATGGCTTCGGCAGCAGCGCCTGCTTGATCCTCGCGCTGACTTTCATGAGCCTGCGCGCCGGCAGCGTGCATCAGGCGGCAGCGCTGTCGGGCATGGCGCAGGCGGTGGGCTACCTGCTCGCCGCCATCGGCCCGACCCTCGTCGGCGCGCTCCACGACACGTTCGGCGGCTGGTCCGCCGCGCTGCTGCTGTGCGCGGCGGTATCGGTGATCCAGGCGGTGTGCGGGCTGTACGCCGGCCGCCCGACGCAGATCGGCGCGCTGTCACCGCTGCCGGTAGCCGCCGTGCCGGAGATGGCGGCGAGGCGGCGCTGAAAGGCACGCTTCGCGTGCGATGCGGAAGGTGACGCGGTAGCGGGCGAAGGGGAAGGTTGCGTGCGCCCTCGTCGGGCCGTCATTCCCATCGCACCTGCGCCGAGAAGAGATACCCGGCGCCATACACCGTCTTGATCAGCTTCGGCTGCTGCGGGTCGTCGTCGAGTTTGCGGCGCAGGCGCGAGATGCGCACGTCGATGCTGCGGTCGAACGGGTCGACGTCGCGCTCGCCGAGCAGCTGTTCGCGGCTCAGGATCTTGTTCGGCCGGCGCAGCAGCGCGAGCAGCAGCGCCGCCTCGGCTGCCGAAACGCTGACGTCAGGTGCGCCCGGCCGCGACAGCGCGAGCCGTCCGGTGTCGAAGCGCCAGTTTGCGAAGACCGCGACACTGCGTTCGTCCGCGCCCGCGTCGGTCGACGCGGCGCGCTGGTAGCGGCGCAGGATCGAGCGCACGCGGGCGACGAGCTCGCGCGGTTCGAACGGCTTGACGAGATAGTCGTCGGCGCCGAGCTCGAGGCCGAGGACGCGGTCGGTGACGTCGTTGCGGCCGGTCAGGATCAGCACTGCGCACGGGCTGCCGTCCTGCAGTTCGCGCACGACCTGCATGCCGTCCATGTCCGGCAGACCGAGGTCGACGATCACCAGGTCGGGGGAAGCTTTTCGCGCGCGCGCGAGCAGTTCGCGACCGGTCGTGACGTGTTCGCTGCGGAAGCCGTAGTCGGCGAGCGCGCCGCAGATCAGGCGGGCGATGTCCGCTTCGTCCTCGAGAACCAGGATAAGCGGGGACACAGACGCGTTGTCGGTCATTGGCGGGGCAGGTCCTCGGGGGTTGCCGGAACATCCAGGATCGCGGCGAGGCTCGTCGCGAGCGTGTCCTGGTCGAAAGGCTTGCGCAGCACCGGCACGTCGAGCTGCGCGGTGTCTGCGAGCGCGTTGTCGCTGGCATAGCCGGTGATCATCAGGATCGGCAGCCGCGGGCGCAGCGCGCGGGTGCGTGCGACCAGTTCGCGGCCGCCGATCGCGCCGGGCATCACGGTGTCGGTGACGAGGATCGCAATCTCCGGGACCGACTCGATCAGGCTCCACGCTTCGACGCCATCGGCGGCCTCGATGACGGAGTGGCCGAGCGCGGTCAGTTGCAGGCGGATGACGCGGCGCACCTCCGGTTCGTCCTCGACGAGCAGCACTGGCCCGGCCGCCTTGCGCTCGCGCTGCACCGCAGCCGGCGGTTTGGCCGTCGTCGCCGGCGTCGCGGCGGCGGCGCGCGGCAACACGAACGTCACCGTCGTTCCCGAGCCCGGCGTGCTGCGGATGCGGATGTTGCCGCCTGACTGGCGCACGAAGCCATAGACCATCGCCAGCCCGAGACCGCTGCCCTGGCCGAACGGCTTCGTCGTGAAGAATGGCTCGAACAGGCGGGGCAGAAGTTTCGCGTCGATGCCGCTGCCGGTGTCGGTGACATCGATCTGCACGTAGTTGCCGGCGGGCAGCTCGACGAGCACCGCGAGGCTCTCGGGGATGTGGCGCTCGCCGATCGCGATCGTCAGCGAGCCGCCGTCCGGCATTGCGTCGCGCGCGTTGAGCGCGAGGTTCAGCAGCGCGTTCTCGAGCTGGTGCGGGTCGACAAACGCGTGCAGCGGCGCCGGCGGCAGGCGCGTCTGCAGGCGGATGTTTTCGGTCAGCGAGCGCGACAGCAGCTGCGCCATGTTCAGCACCAGCGCACCGACCTCGACCGCGATCGGTTCGAGTCCCTGGCCGCGCGAGAACGTCAGCAGCCGCTTGATCAGTTCGGCGCCGCGCTGCGCCGCGTGCAGAGCCGGATCGAGGTGCTCGACGGCATGGCCGCCCGGCGGCAGCTTCGACTTGAGCTCCGACAGGTTGCCGATGATGATCGTCAGGAGGTTGTTGAAGTCGTGCGCGAGACCGCCGGTGAGCTGGCCGACGGCTTCCATCTTCTGCGCCTGCACGAGCGCCGCCTGACTCGCCTTCTGTTCGGTGATGTCGGTCGATAGCACGAAATAGCCGACCACCTCGCCGTGTGCCGACACTTCGGGCACGACGATGCTTTTGGCATGGACGGTGCGGCCGTTGTCGAGCTTGCGCGAATATTCGTAGCTGACGCGCTCGCCGGCCGCGGCGATCTTCAGCTGTTCGACGACCAACGGATACAGCTCGGCGCCGAGCACGCTCTCGATACTGCGCCCGACGATCGCGTCCTTGCTCACGCCGAACCACTCAGCGTAGCCGCGGTTCGCGAACTGATAGGTTTCGCCGCGATCGACGTACGCAATCAGCGCCGGGATCGAATCGATGATCAGCTTCAGCCGCTCCTCGGAGCGCCGCAGCGCGCCGGCGATCTCGTCGACTTCGGCGTGCGCCTGTGCGAGCCGCGCGTTCGCGTTCTCGAGCTCCGCGGTGCGCGCCTTGACGCGCGCCTCGAGTTCGGCGTTCTGCCGCTGGATGACGTCCTCGTAGCGGCGCTGCTCGGTGATGTCGGTCCACAGCGAGACGAAGCCGAGATTCGGGATCGGCACGCCGCGGATCGCGAGAATCTTGCCGTTGGGCCGCGCGCGCTCCGCGTAGTGCGGCAGGAACGCGCGCGCGGCGGCCATGCGTTCGGCGACGAGCTGGTCGACGTCGCCTTCGCCATATTCGCCGCGTTCGGCATTGAAGCGCGCGAACTCCTCGAACGGCGTGCCGACGTGGACCATCTTCTCGGGAAAGTCGAGCAGCCGCAGCATCGCCTTGTTCCACGTCACGAGCTTCGGCGTCGCGTCGAAGACGGCGATCGCCTGGTCGAGCAGGTCGAGGCCGGCGAGCAGCAGGTCGTAGCGGCGCAGCTCCTGCGACGACAGCTTCGGCGGCGGAGTCGGCGTGTTGCGCAACATCAGACGTGCATCCTCCGGGAGCGGGTTGGGCGCTCGCCCATTCTAGTCATGTCCGCTGCGCGCACGCGCCGATTACCTCACAGAACGCGCCGCAGGGCGCGGCGTTGCCGAGGCCGGCAAGTCCGCGCCCGCGACCTGATTCAGCAACTGCTTGCGAAACCGCTCCGGCGACGTCCCGGTCCAGGCGACCACGGCACGATAGAACGCCGAGGGGTCGGCGTACCCGAGTTCGGCACCGATCTGCGCGACCGGCTGCGCCGTTTTCGTCAGTCGGGCGAGCGCGATGTCACGACGCAGCGCATCCTTGATGGTGCGAAAGCTCGAGCCTTCCTCTTCGAGCCGGCGGTGCAGCGTGCGCGCCGACAGGTGTAGCCGGCCGGCGACGCTCTCGAGCGGCAGGTTCTCGGGCAGCGCGTCGCGCAGCAGGTCGCGCACGCGATACACCATGTCGCGGTCGCGCCGGTACAGCATCGTGATCTTGCCGGGCGCGCCGTCAAGGAAGGTGGCGAGCGCGGCATCGTCGCGGCGCACCGGCAGGTCGAGCAGGTTGTCGCGCAGGCGCGCGACGAGCGTGCCGGCATCGAAGAACGAATGCTCCGTATAGACCAGCGCGTAGTCGTCGGCGTGCGGCGGGCGAGGGTAGGGGAAATGCACCGAGTCGAGCGCGAGCTCGCGGCTGACGAGCCAGCACGATACCGCGTGGATCAGGCGCAGCAGCCACTCGAATGCGAACACGCGCGCGGGGTCGCCGCGGCGGTCGGCGAGTCGGCGCGTCTCGGTGATGCGCAGTTCGGCGCGCTCGTCGCCGTCGCCGCGCCGCACGCTCACCGCGAGATCGGGCAGCACGATGCGCAGGAAGCGCGCGGCGCGGTCGAGCGCGTCGCCGAGCGTCGCGGCGCCGAGCATGCCGCGGCACAGGAACTCGAAGCTGCCCGAGCGCATCGGCTGCGCGAACAGGCCGAAGCCTTCGTCGTCCATCTCGCGCCCGATCAGGTTGTACAGCGCCGCGTAGCGATCGATCGGGATACGGTTGGCAGCGTCTGCAAGGTCGACTCCCGCCGCGGCGAGCAACGGTGTGGGGTCACGGCCCTGTCCGACCATTCCGGAGATCATGCCGGTAACGAAGCCCCGCGCTACTGTCGCGCGGCGGCTGCGGGCGGGGCGCGAAGGGGCGGCGGCAGAGGTGTCGCCCGGGGAAGGCAAGGGCATGTTCGGACTCGTGCGGCGCGAGGCACGCGGTTGATCGGAAGGTTGGCGGATTCTGCACGATGGACGGCCGGCCGAGCAATGGCAATCGGTCGGTCGGCCTCCTAAGATGCAGGGCATCATCGGACATCACGTGGAAAACGACATGACCAACCTCAGCGAAGCCAAGAAGCTCGTCAACTACAAGCCGAAGAACAAGGTCCGCTTCGTGACCGCGGCGGCGCTGTTCGACGGCCACGACGCGTCGATCAACATCATGCGCCGGATCCTCCAGTCGACCGGCGCCGAAGTGATCCACCTCGGCCACAACCGCTCGGTCGGCGAGATCGTCAACGCCGCGCTGCAGGAAGACGTGCAGGGCATCGCGATCACCAGTTACCAGGGCGGCCACGTCGAGTTCTTCAAGTACATGATCGATCTCCTGAAGGCCAACGGCGGCGAGAACATCAAGGTGTTCGGCGGCGGCGGCGGCGTCATCGTGCCCTCCGAGATCCGCGAGCTGCACGACTATGGCGTCACGCGCGTGTATTCGCCTGAAGACGGCGCGATGATGGGGCTGCAGGGCATGATCAACGACCTCGTCGAGAAGTCGGACTTCGACCTCACCGCGGTCGCGCCGCAGTCGGCCGACGACCTCGTCAAGCAGCTGACGACCGGCGAGCGTGCCGGGCGCCAGCGCGCCCTGTCGCGCATCATCACCGCGCTCGAGAACGGCGCGTATGGCGACGACGTCAGGAAGGCGATCCTCGACGCGGCCGCGAAAGTCAAAACGCCGACGCTGGGGATTACCGGCACCGGCGGCGCCGGCAAGAGCTCGCTGACCGACGAGCTCGTGCGCCGCTTCCGGCTCGACCAGAACGACAAGCTGAAGCTCGCGATCGTGTCGATCGACCCGTCGCGCAAGCGCACCGGCGGCGCGCTGCTCGGCGATCGCATCCGCATGAACGCGATCGAGCACGACAACATCTTCATGCGCTCGCTCGCGACGCGCGACACCGGCTCCGAGATCTCCGCGGCGCTGCCCGAAGTCATCGCCGCGACGAAGCTCGTCGGCTTCGACCTCGTCGTCGTCGAGACCTCGGGCATCGGCCAGGGCAACGCCGCGATCGTGCCGTTCGTCGATTTGTCGCTGTACGTGATGACGCCGGAATTCGGCGCGGCGAGCCAGCTCGAAAAGATCGACATGCTCGACTTCGCCGACTTCGTCGCGATCAACAAGTTCGACCGCAAGGGCGCCGACGACGCGCTGCGCGACGTCAGGAAGCAGTACCAGCGCAACCGCGAGCTGTTCAGCCAGCCGACCGACGCGATGCCGGTGTTCGGCACGATGGCCGCGCGCTTCAACGACGACGGCGTCACCGCGCTGTACCAGGCGATGTTCCCGAAGCTCGTCGAGAAGGGCTTGAAGGCCTCATTTGCCAACACTCCGGGCCGGCTGCCGGTCGTCACGACGAAAGCGTCGTCCCACGGCCGCGCGATCGTCCCGGCCGAGCGCACGCGCTACCTCGCCGAGATCGCCGACACCGTTCGCGATTATCACAAGCACATCGAGCAGCAGGCCAAGGTCGCGCGCGAGCGCCAGTCGCTGAAGATTGCGAAGGCGCTGTTCGAGCAGTGCGGCAAGGAGGCCGGCTCGTTCGCCGAAATGATCGACTGGAAGGACGGCGAACTGACGGCGACGGCGAAGAAGCTGCTCGAAATGTGGCCGAAGACGAAGGAGCTGTACGCCGCCGACGAGTACGTCGTGAAGATCCGCGACAAGGAGATCCGCACGAAACTGACGACCGAATCGCTGTCCGGTTCGAAGATCCGCAAAGTCGCGCTGCCGAACTTCGACGACGACGGCGAGTCGCTGCGCTTCCTGATGAAGGAGAACGTGCCGGGTTCGTTCCCCTACACCGCCGGCGTGTTCGCGTTCAAGCGCGAAGGCGAGGACCCGACGCGGATGTTCGCCGGCGAAGGCGACGCGTTCCGCACGAACCGCCGCTTCAAGAAAGTCTCCGAAGGCATGCCGGCGCACCGGCTGTCGACCGCGTTCGACTCGGTGACGCTGTACGGCTGCGACCCGGACGTGCGCCCGGATATCTACGGCAAGATCGGCAATTCGGGCGTGTCGATCGCGACGCTCGACGACATGAAAGTGCTGTACGACGGCTTCGACCTGTGCGCGCCGACGACCTCGGTGTCGATGACGATCAACGGTCCGGCGCCGATCATCCTCGCGTTCTTCTTCAACACCGCGATGGACCAGCAGGTCGCGAAGTTCCGCGCGGACAACGGCCGCGAGCCGACCGAGACCGAGTTCCAGAAGATCCGCGAATGGACGCTGTCGTCGGTGCGCGGCACGGTGCAGGCCGACATCCTGAAGGAAGACCAGGGCCAGAACACCTGCATCTTCTCGACCGAGTTCGCGCTGAAGATGATGGGCGACATCCAGGAGTACTTCGTCCATCACAAGGTGCAGAACTTCTACTCGGTGTCGATCTCCGGCTACCACATCGCCGAAGCCGGCGCGAACCCGATCTCGCAGCTCGCCTTCACGCTGTCGAACGGCTTCACGTACGTCGAGTCGTATCTCGCGCGCGGCATGCACATCGACGACTTCGCGCCCAACCTGTCGTTCTTCTTCTCGAACGGCATGGACCCGGAATACTCGGTGATCGGCCGCGTCGCGCGCCGCATCTGGGCCGTCGCGATGAAGAACAGGTACGGCGCGAACGAGCGCAGCCAGAAGCTGAAGTACCACGTGCAGACCTCGGGGCGCTCGCTGCACGCGCAGGAGATGGACTTCAACGACATCCGCACGACGCTGCAGGCGCTGATCGCGATCTACGACAACTGCAACTCGCTGCACACCAACGCTTTTGATGAGGCGATCACGACGCCGACCGAGGAATCGGTGCGGCGCGCGATGGCGATCCAGCTGATCATCAACCGCGAATGGGGCCTCGCGAAAAACGAGAACCCGAACCAGGGCAGCTTCATCATCGACGAGCTCACCGACCTCGTCGAGGAAGCGGTGCTGCAGGAGTTCGAGGCGATCGCGTCGCGCGGCGGCGTGCTCGGCGCGATGGAGACCGGCTACCAGCGCGGCAAAATCCAGGAGGAGTCGCTGTACTACGAGCACAAGAAGCACGATGGCTCGTACCCTATCATCGGCGTCAACACCTTCCTGAACCCGAAGGGCAGTGCGCAGCCGGAAATCGAACTCGCACGCTCGACCGAGGAAGAGAAGCAGGGGCAGCTGAAGCGCCTCGCCGACTTCCAGGCACGCAACGCCGCGGAAGCGCCGAAGTGGCTCGCGAAACTGCGCCAAGCGGTCATCGACAACGGCAACGTGTTCGAAGTGCTCGTCGACGCGGTGCGCTACTGCTCGCTCGGCCAGATCACGTCGGCGCTGTATGAAGTCGGCGGGCAGTACCGGCGCAGCATGTAAGCGCGCGCGAGAAAGTCCTGAAAACGGCGCGCAAAGCGCCGTTTTTTTCGTCCGTTTCGGACCGTCAGTGAGTCGTCGTCGGCGTCGGGTCTCCGGCCGTGGGGCGGTGCCTCCACTGGCAATGCGCCTCCCAGTCGACGAACTGTTCGGTCGGAATCGGGAAGCCGACGAAATGGCCTTGCGCGGTGTCGCAGCCGAGCGCCCGCAGGCCGTCCCACTGCGCCTCGCTTTCGACCCCTTCGGCGACGACGCCGAGCCCGAGGTTGTGGCCGAGTTCGACGGTCGAGCGCACGATGACTGCGGAGCCGGGGTTCGTCAGCATGCTGGCGACGAACGACTGGTCGATCTTCAGCGAGTCGACGGGCAGCTTCTGCAGGTAGCTCAGGCTCGAGTAGCCGGTGCCGAAATCGTCGATGAAAAGCTCGACGCCGAGCGCTTTCAGGCGCTGGAGCGTCTTCAGTGCGCCGGCCGGGTCTTCCATTAGGGCGCTTTCGGTCAGTTCGAACTGGATCATCTCGGGCGGCATCGCCCACGTGGCGAACAGGCTCGAGATACGGTCGACGAGGCGCGGGTCGCGCAGGTCCTGCGCCGACAGGTTCACCGACAGCGGCTGGCGGATGCCCTGTTCGAACCAGGTATGGCTCTGGCGGAACGCGGTTTCGAGCACCCAGCGCGTCAGCGGCATGATCAGGCCGGCACGTTCGGCGAGCGCGATGAATTCGCCGGTCGCGACCATACCGTGCTGCGCGTGCTGCCAGCGCACCAGCGCTTCCGCGCCGCATACTTCGCCGGACGAGATCGACACTTTCGGCTGGCAGTACAGCAGCAGCTCGTTCTTGTCGATCGCGCTGCGCAGGTCGCTCATCAGCGCGAGGCGGCGCGTGCATTCCTGATCGGCAGTGCCTTGGTACAGGGCGAATTTCGCGGCGGTGCGCTTTGCCTGGACGGCGGCGATCTTCGCGCGGCGCAGGATCGCGTCGGCCGTGTTGCCATGGCCGGGAAACATCGCGACGCCGATGTAAGCATGCGGATCGACGGTCAGCGCACCGAGCGGCACCGGGTCGCAGACTTCGCGCATGATCCGCTGCGCGAGCCGGATCGCGACTTCGGCGCTGGTGTTCGGCAAGGCGAGCGCGAATTCGTCTTCACCGACGCGTGCGACCGACCGTCCTTCGCCGGCGAGCTGCGACAGGCGCTTCGCCATTTCCTGCACCAGCAGGTCCGCCTCTTCGTAGCCGAGCGTGTCGCTGATCTCCTGGAAGTGCCCGATCTTGATGATCAGCAGCGCGAGCGGATTGTGCGCGGCATGCACCGCCTCGATCGCGCCCGTGAGCTCCTCGTGCAGCGACGTGCGGTTCGGCAGGCCGGTGAGCGTATCGAAATAGGCCATGTGGCGGATCGTTTCTTCCGCCTCGCGGTGGCGCGCACGCATGCGCAACATGCCGATGCCGAAGCCGAGGTCGTCGGCCATCTCGCCGAGCAGCGTGCATTCCTGTTCGTTGAAGGCATCCGGCTCGGCAGCGAAGATCGTCAGGTTGCCGACCACCCGGCCTTCGACGAACAGCGGAAAGGCCGCGACCGAACCATAGCCGCGCTCGATGGCTTCAGTGATCGGGATCGGCAAGTGGGGCGCGACGACCGTCTTGATGTCCTGCACGACAACCGGTTTGCCGGTTCGCACCGCCTCTGCGGTCGGGCCGCCTTCCCCTTCGGCCCAAGTGAAATGCGCAATGTCGAAAAAACCCTCTTCGAATCCGCGATGAGCGACCGGCCGCAAGGTCTTCCCTTCATCCTGCTCGGCGAAGCCGACCCATGCCATGCGGTAGCGGCCGAGTTCGACGATGACCCGGCACATCTCCTGCAGCAGGCTCGGTTCGTCCTCGGCCCGCAGCAGCGTCCGGTTTCCGGCGCTCAACGTGCGCAATGCACGTTCGGCATAGTTCATGATCTTCCTTTTGTGCCTCGCGCCCCGGGGGCGCGGTCTCGCTGGATTCGATCGTGGCTGTCCGGCACGATTTTGCGATGGTTTGCCGGCGCGTCGCCCGATCGACAATAAGACCGGAGCGCTTGCAGATCGTGCCCCCCTCCTGCCTTCAGGGTAGTGCCCGGAATGTCCTGGCGCAACGACGGTAGATTGCCGTGCAGACGGCGGCGCCGGAAGGCTGCGCGACCGTGAACCGCAGGCTCGCCGGCCCCGTCTTACGCCGCCGAGCGTGATTTCCACGCTCCGATCGCGACCGGCACGAGCGACAGCACGATGATCGCGACGATGACGAGGGTGAGGTTCTGCTTGATCCACGGCATGTTGCCGAACCAGTAGCCGGCGAACGTCAGCGACACCACCCAGGCCACTGCGCCGATGACGTTGAACAGCGTGAAGCGTGCATACGTCATGCTGCCGACGCCGGCGACGAACGGCGCGAAGGTGCGGAACAGCGGCAGAAAACGCGAGATCACGAGCGTCTTGCCGCCGTGCTTCTCGTAGAAAAGGTGCGTCTTCAACAGCGCCGCCTTGTTGAAGAGGCGCGAGTTTTCCCACTGGAACACTTTGGGCCCGAAGTAGCGGCCGATTGTGTAGTTGACGGTGTTGCCGAGCACTGCGGCGATCGTCAGCGTGGCGATCAAAAGGCCGATGTCCATGCCGCCCACTGCCGCGAGCGCGCCGGCGACGAACAGCAGCGAGTCGCCGGGCAGGAACGGCGTGACGACGAAACCCGTCTCGCTGAAGATCACCGCGAACAGGATCGCGTAGATCCATGTTCCGTAAGCCTGGACGAGCGCTTCGAGGTGCTTGTCGAGGTGCATCACGATGTCGATGAGGAAGTTGATGATTTCCATGGGCGGGGGCGCGTGCGCCGGTCGGCGAAGGTGGGGATTTTACCCGACCGCGTCTGCTCCGCCACGGCGTTTCACCGCAGTCGCTCGGCGCGCCGGCACTCGAAAAACTCGCGCTCCGACAGCTTTTCCGCAGCCTCTTTTTCGCGGCGCGCGTGGTCCGGGTGCCGCAGCGTCTTCGCCAGGCGCTGCGCCCTCGTCCGCGCTTCGCCGATCTGCACGCAGCGTTCCGATTCGATTTTCCGCCGCGCTGCGTTCTCGACCGCGGCCTCGTGGCGCCGAGCCGCGCGCTCGTCGTCGATGCGCTTCAGTTCGACCCGGCCGCTCTCGGTTCGCAAGCGCGCGCGCACATCGTCGAGCCGGTTGTAGTCGCCCGCCGCCGGCTTCACTTCGAGCGGCGTCGAATCGGCGTCGCAGGGGGTGCCGGAAAACACGCTCTTGGCGCCTTCCCGGCATTCGTAGACCTGCCCGTGCGCGAGGGGATGGAGCACCAGCACAGCGGCGCCGAAGCATAGCGAAACGAAGGGGAGGGTGAATGGACGTGCCGGCACGGTTGCTCCGTTCGAGGGGATGCGTTCCGCCGGCCTCGTTGTTCGCCTGAGGCGGAGCTCCTTTGCGAGGCCGATTCTAGCGAATCTGAAAACCATCATGGTTATTCCAAATGGTTTTATTTTCAGTTGCTGTGGCGTGGTGCGGTGCCGGCGGCGCCATTGCAATAATTGACTACATTTCCCAAACAGTTGCGCAAACATCGCTTGCGACACTAGCCATCAACCCGTTCCGTCCCGGTCTGCCGGCCGGCTCGGGACTCCGGCGCCAGCGCTGCGCCATCCCGCCGCCCCGCAGCGAACAGCAGGGTTCGGGCACATAAGCGAAAGGAATCGAACCGAAGGAGGAGGTGGGTATGTCCGAATCGACCGGGCAAGCCGTGCACCTGGCCGCGCTGGACACGTTCCCGCGGTTGCTGATGCACCACGCGAGCGTGCGGCCGAACCGGCCGGCGATGCGCGAGAAGGAATACGGCATCTGGCAGACTCACAGCTGGGCGGCGGTCGCGCAGAACGTCCGCGCGATCGCGTGCGGGCTCGCCGAACTGGGCTTCAGGCGCGGCGACCGCCTCGCGATCATCGGCGACAACCGCCCGCGCCTGTACTGGTCGGTCGCGGCGTGCCAGTGCCTCGGCGGCATTCCGGTGATGCTGTACCAGGACGCGGTCGCGCAGGAGATGATCTACGTGCTGCAGGATGCCGAGATCCAGTTCGCCGTCGTCGAGGACCAGGAGCAGGTCGACAAGATGCTCGAGATCCACGCGGAAGTGCCGCTGCTGCGCCATGTCATCTACGACGATGCGCGCGGGCTTCGGCATTACACGCAGACGCTGTTGATGGGGCTCGACGCGCTGCAGGAGAGGGGGCGCATCCACGACCGCGACCACCCGGACTTTCTCGATGCCGAGATCGACAAGGGCGCGTCCGACGACATCTCGGTGATGCTGTACACGTCGGGCACGACCGGCAAGCCGAAAGGCGTGTGCCAGACGCATGGCGCGTTCATCGCTGCCGCGACCGGCGGCATGGAGTTCGACCGGCTCACCGAGCGGGAGGACATCCTGTCGTACCTGCCGATGGCGTGGGTCGGCGACCACCTGTTCTCGTTCGCGCAGGCGATGGTCGCGGGCTTCACGATCAACTGCCCGGAGTCGGGCGACACCGTCATGACCGACCTGCGCGAGATCGGCCCGACCTACTATTTCGCCCCGCCGCGCGTGTTCGAGAACCTGCTCACCCAGGTGATGATCCGCATGGAGGACGCGGGGGCGCTGAAGCGCAAGCTCTTCCACCACTTCATGGACGTCGCGCGCCGCTGCGGCGCCGACATCCTCGACGGCAAGCCGGTGTCGGCCAGTGACCGCATGCAGTACGCGCTCGGCGACTTCCTCGTGTACGGGCCGCTGAAGAATGTTCTCGGCGTGAGCCGCATCCGCGTCGCCTACACGGCCGGTGCGGCGATCGGGCCCGATCTGTTCCGCTTCTACCGCTCGATCGGCGTGAACCTGAAGCAGCTCTATGGCCAGACCGAGACCTGCGCGTACGTGTGCCTGCAGCCCGACGGCCAGATCAAGCTCGATTCGGTCGGCAAGCCGGCGCCGTTCGTCGAAGTCAGGCTCGACGACAAAGGCGAGATCCTGGTCAAGGGGCCGATGCTGCTGAAAGCCTACTACAAGCGCCCGGACGCGACTGCCGAATCGATCAACGCCGACGGCTACTTCATGACCGGCGACGCCGGCTTCTTCGACGAGGACGGCCACCTGAAAATCATCGACCGCGCCAAGGATGTCGGCAAGCTCAACGACGGGTCGATGTTCGCGCCGAACTACATCGAGAACAAGGTGAAGTTCTTCCCGTACGTGAAGGAAGCGGTCACGTTCGGCAACGCCCGCGACTGCGTCACCGCGTTCATCAACATCGACCTCGAGGCGGTCGGCAACTGGGCCGAGAGGAAGGGCATGGCGTATTCGGGCTACACCGACCTCGCGTCGCAGCCGGCAGTGTATGAGCTGATCCGCGACTGCATCGAGAAAGTCAATGCCGACCTCGCCGCCGATCCGAAGATGAGCGGCTCGCAGATCCGCCGCTTCCTGATCCTGCACAAGGAGCTCGACGCCGACGACGGCGAGCTGACGCGCACGCGCAAGGTCCGCCGCAACTTCATCGCCGAACGCTACGGCGTACTGATCGAGGCACTGTTCGAAGGGCGGAAGAGCCAGTACATCGAGACGCTGGTGAAATACGAGGATGGTCGCGAGGGCCGCATCAGCGCCGACTTGCGCATCGAGGAAACGAAGACTTTCGCGCCGCACGCCGCGACCCGGGCCGCGTGAGGAGAGGAGCGATGATGATGAACGACCTGATTCACGTGGCTCCCGATGCACAGCCGGCGGTGGCCGAGCGGCGCATCGGCGGGGTGATCCTCGACCTGCAGAACATCTCGCTGTCGTTCGGCGGCGTCAAGGCGCTGACGAACATCAGCTTCGACGTGCGCGAGCACGAGATCCGCTCGATCATCGGCCCGAACGGCGCGGGCAAGAGCTCGATGCTGAACGTCATCAACGGCGTCTATCACCCGCAGGAAGGCCGCATCATGTTCCGCGGCGAGCTGCGCCAGAAGATGGAGCCGCACGTCGCCGCCGCCCAGGGCATCGCGCGCACGTTCCAGAACATCGCGCTGTTCAAGGGCATGAGCGTGCTCGACAACATCATGACCGGGCGCAACCTGAAGATGAAATGCAACCTTTTCCAGCACGCGCTGTACTGGGGCCGCGCGCAGCAGGAGGAGATCGAGCACCGTCTGAAAGTCGAGGAAGTCATCGATTTCCTCGAGATCCAGAGCATCCGCAAGACCCCGGTCGGGCGCCTGCCGTACGGGCTGCAAAAGCGCGTCGAGCTCGGCCGCGCGCTCGCCGCCGAGCCGAGCCTGCTGCTGCTCGATGAGCCGATGGCCGGCATGAACGTCGAGGAGAAACAGGACATGTGCCGCTTCATCCTCGACGTCAATGACCAGTTCGGCACGACGATCGTGCTCATCGAGCATGACATGGGGGTCGTCATGGACATCTCGGACCGCGTCGTCGTGCTCGACTACGGCAAGAAGATCGGCGACGGCGCGCCCGACGAGGTGAAGAACAATCCGGAAGTGATCGCCGCCTACCTCGGCACGTCGCACTGAGCACCGACCAGAAAGAGAGCGGGAGACAAGGATGGGATTCTTTTTCGAAGTGCTGATCGGCGGCCTGCTGTCAGGCGTGCTGTACGCGCTGGTCGCGCTCGGTTTCGTGCTGATCTACAAGGCGTCAGGCGTGTTCAACTTCGCGCAGGGCGCGATGGTGTTCTTCGCCGCGCTGACGTTCGTCGGCTTCCAGGAAGTGCTGCCGGGCTGGACCGGGCTCGACGCGGACAGCAACGTCGTGTTCTGGCTCGCGTTCGTGCTCGCGCTCGCGGCGATGATCGTGCTCGGCATCCTGACCGAGAAAGTCGTGCTGCGTCCGCTCGTGAACCAGCCGCACATCACGCTGTTCATGGCGACGATCGGCCTGACTTTCCTCATCGAGGGGATCGCGCAGGCCTTGTGGGGCGCGAACGTGCGCGGCTTGAGCCTCGGCATCGCCGACGAGCCGGTCGAATGGATCATGGAGAGCGCCGACATCCTGGTGTCGAAGTTCGATCTCTTCGCCGCGACGCTCGCCGGTGCGCTCGTCGCGTCGCTCGCGCTGTTCTTCCAATACACGAAAGTCGGTCGCGCGCTGCGCGCGGTCGCCGACGACCATCAGGCGGCGCTGTCGATCGGCATCCCGCTGCAGCACATCTGGGCGATCGTCTGGGCGGTCGCCGGTTTCGTCGCGCTCGTCGCCGGGCTGATCTGGGGCGCGCGCAGCGGCGTGCAGTTCGCGCTGACCTTCACTGCGCTGAAAGCGCTGCCGGTGCTGATCCTCGGCGGCTTCACGTCGGTGCCCGGGGCGATCGTCGGCGGGCTGATCATCGGCGCGTCGGAGAAGCTTGCCGAAGTCTATATCGGCCCGTTCGTCGGCGGCGGCATCGAAGGCTGGTTCCCGTACGTGCTCGCGCTCGGCTTCCTGCTGATCCGCCCGGAAGGGCTGTTCGGCGAGCGGCACATCGACCGGGTCTGAAGCGGCTCGCAAGCGCGATGACACATCTACCAAACCGGCCATCGAATACGACCGTTCGGCCTGAGCCCGTCGAAGGGCGGTGGCAGGGCTTCGACAAGCCTGTCCTGAGCTTGCCGAAGGGCTCAGCCCGAACGGTATCTGGTTGCCGCGTTAACAAAAGAAAGACGGAGACAATGCATGCTTTATCGTGAAGCGGGCCAGTTCAAGGTCAGTTACCGGGAGGATCAGCAGATCTTCCCGATCCGCCAAGACCGGATCGGGTTCATCGCGATCCTCGGTTTCTTCTTCGTCGTCCTGCCGTTTCTCGCCAGCGAATACTGGCTGCAGGCGATCCTCATCCCGGTGCTGATCTTCTCGCTCGCCGCGATCGGCCTGAACATCCTCACCGGCTACGCCGGCCAGCTGTCGCTCGGCTCGGCGGCGTTCATGGCGGTCGGCGCGTTCGGTGCATACAACTTCATGCTGCGCGTCGACGGCATGCCGTTCCTCGTCGCGCTGGCGATCGGCGGGCTGTGCGCGGCGGCAGTCGGCGTCGCGTTCGGCCTGCCGAGCCTGCGCATCAAGGGTTTCTACCTCGCGGTGGCCACACTCGCGGCGCAGTTCTTCATCGTCTGGGCGCTGGTCAAGTTCCCGTGGTTCTCGAACAACTCGTCCTCGGGCGTGATTTCCGCTCAGCCGATCGAGATTCTCGGCTTCGCATTCGACACGCCGGTGTCGAAATACCTGCTGACGCTCGGCATCGTCGCGGTGCTCGCGCTCGCGGCGAAGAACCTCGTGCGCAGCACGACCGGACGCGCGTGGATGGCGGTGCGCGACATGGACGTCGCGGCCGAAGTCATCGGCATCCGGCCGATGTTCGCGAAGCTGTCGGCGTTCGCGGTGTCGTCGTTCTATTGCGGCGTCGCCGGCGCGCTGTACGCGTACGCGTACCTCGGCACGGTCGAGCCGGAAGGTTTCAACCTCGACCTGTCGTTCAAGATCCTGTTCATGATCATCATCGGCGGGGTCGGCTCGATCATGGGGTCGTTTCTCGGCGCGGCGTTCATCGTGCTGCTGCCGATCTTCCTGAACGTCGCGATGCACGCGCTGTTTGCCGGCTCGATGCCGGCGGGGCTCGGCTCGAACCTTGAACTGATCATCTTTGGCGGCCTGATCATCTTTTTCCTCATCGTCGAGCCGCACGGGCTCGCGCGGCTGTGGCAGATCGGCAAGGAAAAGCTGCGGCTGTGGCCATTCCCGCACTGAGCATCGAACCTTCGAAGCCGGCACCCGCGGGGGGTGCTGGCCGGCGGTCCAGGTAGAACGCAGCACCATTACATAAAAAGAGGAGGCAACATGAAACTGAAGCACACCGCACTGATCGGCGCCCTCGTCGCCGGACTGCTCGTCACCGGCCATGCCGCCGCCCAGGAGCAGTTCATCGGCCTGCCGAGCTACCGCGTCGGCCCATTCGGCGCGAACGGCGCGTCGCTGTATGGCGGCTGGATCGACTACATGGCGATGATCAACGCGCGCGACGGCGGCATCAACGGCGTCAAGCTGACGTGGGAAGAGTGCGAAACCGAATATAACAACGCGCGCGGCGTCGAATGCTACGAGCGGCTGAAGACGAAGGGCGCGACCGGCAACACCGTGTTCCAGCCGCTGTCGACGGGCATCACGTATTCAGTGCTCGAGAAAGTCGCGCAGGACAAGATCCCGATGGTGACGATCGGCTACGGCCGCACCGATGCCGCCGACGGGCGCGTCTTCCCGTGGGTCTTCCCGATGATCTCGACGTACTGGACGCAGGCGTCCGCGATCATCAACTACCTCGGCACGCGGGAAGGCGGCATCGACAAGCTCAAGGGCAAGAAAATCGGCCTGCTGTACCACGACTCCGCGTATGGCAAGGAGTCGCACGCGATCCTCGACAAGCTCGCGGCGAAACACGGCTTCACGGTCGAGAAGATCGCAGTGGCGAACCCCGGCAACGAGCAGCAGGCGCAGTGGCTGCAGATCCGCCAGATGAAACCGGACTACGTAATCCTGTGGGGCTGGGGCGTGATGAACCCGACCGCGCTGCGCACCGCGGCGAAAACCGGCTATTCGCGCGACAAGATCGTCGGCGTGTGGTGGTCCGGCTCCGAAGAGGACACGATCCCGGCCGGCGACGCGGCAAAAGGCTACACCGCGGCCGGCTTCAACGTCGCCGGGACGAACTATCCGGTCGTGCAGGAGATCCA
Organism: Azoarcus sp. PA01; assembly: GCA_001274695.2. Taxonomy (NCBI): domain Bacteria; kingdom Pseudomonadati; phylum Pseudomonadota; class Betaproteobacteria; order Rhodocyclales; family Zoogloeaceae; genus Azoarcus; species Azoarcus sp. PA01. Next base: position 1,987,591 of record LARU01000002.1, read on the forward strand.
GAAGCACGTCTATGCGAAGAACGCCGGCAACATGGCCGACAAGGCCCGCATCGGCTCGGTGCTCTACAACCGCGGCGTCGTGCATGGAATCATCACCGTCGAAGCGATCCGCAAGGCGCAGGAAAAATACGGCAAAGGCAAGCCGGTGACCGGCGAGCAGGCGCGCTGGGGGTTCGAGAATCTCGACATCGACAACGCGCGGCTGACCGAGCTCGGCGCTGCCGGGTTCATGCCGGACCTGAAGATCACCTGCGCCGATCATGAGGGTGCGGGAAAAGTGAAGTTCCAGCAGTGGGACGGCACGCAATGGAAAGTCGTCACCGACTGGATCCAGGGCGATCAGTCCGTCGTGCGCCCGATGATCGAAGAGTCCGCTGCGGCCTACGCGAAGGAAAAAGGCATCACGCCGCGCGACTGCTCGAAAGAGAGCTGAGCACGGCGAACGGCGGCGGGTGAAACCGTCCGCCGTTCAGGCTTTCCCGTCCCGCGAGGCGCTGTGCCAAGGCATCGACGATGCGGCGGCACGACAGCCTGCGGCGTTCGGGGGACAGGGACGCAGACAACAGGCGAAGACACAGCATGCAGACGAATACAGCCGCGACTCCTGCCGCGCCGGCAGCAGCGCCGTACCTCAGCATCAACAACGTCGAGGTCATCTACGACCACGTGATTCTCGTGCTCAAGGGCGTGTCGCTCGACGTGCCGAAAGGCCGCATCGTCGCGCTGCTCGGCGCGAACGGCGCGGGCAAGTCGACGACGCTGAAGTCGATCTCGAACCTGCTCGGCGCCGAGCGCGGCGACGTGACGAAAGGCAGCATCGAATTCAAGGGCGCACGCATCGACCGGATGACGCCGAACGATCTCGTGCGACGCGGCGTGATCCAGGTCATGGAAGGGCGCCACTGCTTCGGCCACCTGACGATCGAGGAGAACCTGCTGACCGGGGCCTACACGCGCTCGATCTCGCGCGCGGAACTCAAGGACAGCCTCGAGAAGGTCTACCACTACTTTCCGCGCCTCAAGCAGCGGCGCACGTCGCAGGCCGGCTACACGTCGGGCGGCGAGCAGCAGATGTGCGCGATCGGCCGCGCGCTGATGGCCAAACCCGAGATGATCCTGCTCGACGAGCCGTCGATGGGCTTGGCGCCGCAGATCGTCGAGGAGATCTTCGAAATCGTCAAAGACCTGAACGCGAAGGAGCAGGTCAGCTTCCTGCTCGCCGAGCAGAACACGATGGTCGCGCTGCGCTACGCGGACTACGGCTACATCATGGAAAACGGCCGCATCGTCATGGAAGGCGAAGCGAAAGGGCTCGCGGACAACGAGGACGTCAAGGAGTTCTACCTCGGCCTGTCGGGCGAAGGGCGCAAGAGCTTTCGCGACGTCAAGCATTACCGCCGGCGCAAGCGCTGGCTTTCCTGATCGTGGGCGATCGCGGCGCGATGCGGCGTTGCTCGGAAACTTGCGTGCAGCAGCACGCGGCCTCCCTTCGCGCCTTGCCTCGCACCACGCTTGCCCACGATCGGCGTGCCTTCGGTTTGTCGCGCCGAATTCCACTTCGGGCGAAGAGCGCCCGGCATCAGCATCGAGGACTGTGAGATGAGCTTCTACGAAGACCGCGAAACCCGCGCTCCGGCCGAGCGCGAGCGCGAACTGATGGCGCGGCTGCCGGCGCAGATCACGCATGCGAAGGCGCAGGCGCCGGCGTTCGCGACCTCGCTTGCGGACGTCGATGCGTCGGCGGTGACGAGCCGCGACGCGCTCGCGAAGCTGCCGGTGACGCGCAAGTCCGCGCTGCTCGAACGCCAGAAAGCGGCGCGCCCGTTCGGCGGCTTCGCGACGACGCGCTGGGGCGCCGGCTGTCGTCGCGTGTTCGCGTCGCCCGGTCCGCTGTACGAGCCGGAAGGCGCCCGCCCGGACTATTACCGCATCGCGCGGGCGTTGTTCGCAGCCGGTTTCCGCGAAGGCGATCTCGTGCACAACACGTTCTCGTACCATTTCACGCCGGCCGGCTCGATGATGGAAACGGCCGCGCACGCGCTCGGCTGCACGGTGTTCCCGGCCGGCACCGGCCAGACCGAGCAGCAGGTCGCGGCGCTCGCGGACCTGCGGCCGAACGCGTACGTCGGCACGCCGTCGTTCCTGCGCATCGTCCTCGAGCGCGCCGCTGAACTCGGCGTCGCCCACAGCTTCACGAAAGCTTTCGTCTCCGGCGAGGCTTTTCCGCCGAGTCTGCAAGAGGCGTTCGCGGTGCGCGGCATTCCGGCATTCCAGGGCTACGCGACGGCCGACGTCGGGCTGATCGCATATGAAACCTCGGCGCGCGAAGGCCTGGTCGTCGACGAGGACGTCGTGCTCGAAATCGTTCGCCCCGGCACGGGCGACCCGGTCGCGCCCGGCGAAGTCGGCGAAGTCGTCGTCACGACTTTCAACCCGGACTATCCGCTGATCCGGTTCGGCACCGGCGACCTCTCCGCACTATGGCCGGGAACGTCGCCGTGCGGACGCACGAACGTGCGGATCTGCGGCTGGATGGGGCGCGCCGACCAGACGACCAAAGTGAAGGGCATGTTCGTGCATCCGGGCCAGATCGCCGACGTCGTGCGGCGCCATCGCGAAGTCAGGCGTGCGCGCCTCGTCGTCGACAACCCGGGTCTGAACGACCGCATGACGTTGCATTGCGAGGTCGAGCAGGTCCCGGCGGGTCTCGACGCGGCGCTTGCGGCGAGCCTTCGCGAGCTGACGAAGCTGCGCAGTGAAGTGAGCTTCTGCGCGCCCGGCAGCCTCGCCAACGACGGCAAGGTCATCGACGACGTGCGCACGTATGAGTGAGCGTCATCGTGCGGGACGCGCGCCGCGGCCGGCTAGAATGACGCTTCCGATCCCTCTCCGGTAATCCGCAAAGCATGCGACCGAAACCGCTGCACGGCCTGCGCGTCCTCGACCTCACGCGCCTTCTGCCCGGCCCGCTCGCGACCCAGCACCTGGCCGATTACGGCGCCGAAGTCATCAAGATCGAGGACACCGGCGCCGGTGACTATGCGCGCACGATGGGCGCGATGAACGGCGCGACGAGCTATTTCTACCAGGTCGTCAATCGCGGCAAGAAAAGCCTGCGCCTCGACCTCAAGAACGACGCGGGGCGCGCGCTGTTCCTGCGCCTCGTCGCGACTGCGGACGTCGTCGTCGAAGGCTTCCGCCCCGGCGTCATGGACAAGCTCGGCCTCGGCTACGCGACGCTCGCTGGAGCGAAACCGGCGATCGTCTACTGCAGCATCTCCGGCTACGGCCAGACCGGCCCGTACGCGCAGCGCGCGGGCCACGACATCAACTATCTCGGCTACTCCGGCGTGCTCGACCAGATCGGTGCGGCCGGAGGGCCGCCGGCGATCCCGAACCTGCAGATCGGCGACCTGCTCGGCGGCAGCCTGTCCGCGCTGCTCGGCCTGCTCGTCGCGGTCATCGACGCGAAGGCGAGCGGCCGCGGCCGCCATGTGGACGTCGCGATGACCGACGCGGCGCTCGCGCACGCGATCTTTCCGCTCGTCGAAGTGCTCGCGCATGGCGGCGTGCGCCCGCGCGGCGAAGACCTGCTGACTGGCGGCGTGCCGTGCTACGGCGTGTACGAGACTGCCGACGGGCGCCACATGGCGGTCGGCGCGCTCGAGGAGAAGTTCTGGCTGCTGGTGTGCGACACGCTCGGCCGGCCGGACCTCAAAGCCGCGCACCTGGCGACAGGCGCGGACGGGGCGCGTGCGCGCAACGAGGTCGCGGCGATTTTTCGCGGACGCACGCAGGCCGAATGGGTGGCGATCTTCGATGCCGTCGACTGCTGCGTGACGCCGGTGCTGCGACTCGAGGAGAGCCTCGCGAACGCCCAGATCGCGGCGCGCGGCATGGTCGTCGAAGTCGGCGGCGTGCGCCAGTTCGCCGCGCCGGTGCGCCTGTCGGAGTTCGAGCCGGGGGCGGTGACGGCAGCGCCCGAGGCGGGCGGCAACAGCGACGAAATCCTTGCCGGACTCGGGCTCGATGCGGCGCAGATTGCGCGACTGCGGGACGATGGGGTGATCTGACGCGGCTCGCCGTGCCGATCGGGTAAGCTCGGGGCATGCAAAGCCTGCTCCTGCTCCTGCCCGATTTCTCGCTGATTCTCCTCGGCGCGGGCCTGCGCCGGAGCCTGGTCCCCGACGGCGCGTTCTGGGCGGGCGTCGAGCGACTCGTCTATTTCATCCTGTTCCCGGCGCTGCTCTTCAATGCGATGGCGGCGGCCGACATCGATCCCGGCAAGACGCTGCCGCTGTTTCTCGCCGGGCTGGGCGTGATGGTCGCGGGTTTCGTGCTCGGCTGGCTCGGGCGCCCGCTGATGGGCCTGGACGCGATCGGCTTCGCGTCGCGGCTGCAGTGTGCGTATCGCTTCAACACCTATATCGGCATCGCCGTCGCGGGGAAGCTCCATGGCGCCGCCGGCGTGGCGATGATGGGCGCGCTGTGCGGCGCGATGGTGCCGTTCGCGAACATCATGGCGGTCGGCATGCTCGCGCGGCACGGCCACGGCGGCCTGTTGCGCGAGCTGACGCGCAATCCGCTGGTGCTCGCGACCCTCGCCGGCCTGGCCGTGAACCTGTCCGGCGCTGCGCTCGCCGAGCCGTTTCAGTTCTTCCTCAAGCGCCTCGGTGACGCGGCCGTCGCGCTCGGCCTGCTCGCGGTCGGGTCGGCGCTGCGCTGGGGCGAAGCGGGCGGGCGGTGGGGCGGGTCGGCATGGCTCGTCAGCGTCAAACTGCTGCTGCTGCCTGCGCTCGCGTGGGCGCTCGGGCGCCAGCTCGGGCTCGACGGCATCGCGTTCGACACGCTGGTGATGTTTGCGGCGCTGCCGTCGGCGAGTTCGGCGTACATCCTCGCGATGCGGATGGGCGGCGATGGGCCGGGCGTCGCGTGGCTGATCTCCGCGACGACGCTGCTCGCGGTCGCGTCGCTGACCTTCTGGCTGCAGCTGCTCTAGTCGCAGCCGCCGCGCGCGCCGGCGCTTACTTCGGCGGCGGCGTCGACTTGGCCGCCGCACCGCCCGAAGGTTTCGGTTCGGTCTTCTTCTGGTCGGACGTCGGCGACGGCGCGTCGGCCGCAGGCGGCGCCCCGCTCATCAGGTTCCAGGGCCACATCGCTGCGGCGGCGAACGGGTTGTCCCCCTGCTGGGCGGGATTTTCGGTGGCTTCGCGCGCCTGCTGCGTCATCGCCTGCATCGTCGCGATCGCGACGCGCTGCATCTCCAGCCCCTGGATCGTCATCTGCAGCATGTTCAGGTTCATCTTCAGCCAGTTCTCGACCGCTTTCAGATCGGCGATCCGCTTGTCGAGTTCATCGACGTCGAGCGTCGGCGTGACCATCCCGGGCAGCGAAAACCCCATGCTGCTCCACATGCCGCGCACGAACTCGAGCGGATCCTTGGCTGACGTTTCTTTCGACACGGGAGTCTCCTGCGACGGATCGACAAGCGCCGATCTTACCCTACTCCGTGCGCAGCGCGCGGCGTCAGAAGTCCTGCTCCGGGTGGGACAGGCGGTTGAGCAGCGCCCGCAGACGCGCCGGGCGGACCGGCTTGTGGAGCAGCGCCAGGCCTTCGGCCTGCGCCAGGCGCAGCGTTTCGGGGGCGGTGTCGCCGCTGATCAACGCGGCCGGGAGGTGTTTGCCGTATCGTGCCCGCATAATGCGGATCGCATCTATGCCGTTCGCGTTGCGGTGCAGGCGGTAGTCGCTGATGATCAGCTGAGGTTCGTCGCCGGATCGCCGGAACGCCGCCAGCACGCTGTCGATGTCGCTGCCCGCGCTGACTTCGCACCCCCACGATGTCAGCAGGCCACGCATGCTCGCTTGTGCGAGCGGCTCGTCATCGACGAGCGCGACGCGCACGCCGGCCAAGTCTCCGGGCTGGCGGCGGGTCTCGCCGGGCTCGGCGTATTCGACCGGTTGCGCGACCGGCACTTCGATCGCGAACACCGATCCCCGGCCCGGACGGGAGCGGACCGCGAGGTGATGGCCGAGCAGGTCGGTGAGGCGCCGCACGATCGCGAGCCCGAGCCCGAGCCCCTTGTCGCGTGAGCGCGCCGGATTGTCGAGCTGGATGAACTCCTGGAAGATGATTTCCTGCGCCTCGGCGGCAATGCCGACGCCGCTGTCGCGCACTTCGATCCGCACCCGCTCGCCGCGCCGGCGGCATGCGATCAGGATGCGGCCCTTGCGCGTGTAGCGCACCGCGTTGCTGACGAGGTTGCCGATGATCCGCTCGAACAGCACTGGGTCGCTATCGACCCACAGCGACGTCGGCCGGGTCCTGAGCAGCAGGTCGTGCGTGTCGGCGCGCGGACGCTGCTCGGCGGCGATGCGGTCGAGGACCGGTTGCAGCGGAAAACTGCTGATGTGCGGCTCCAGCACGCCGGCATCGAGTTTGGAGATGTCGAGCAGGCTGTCGAGCAGATTCTCCATCGCTTCGGCCGAGGCCGCGATGCGCTCGACGAGGCGACGCGACGCCGGCGCATGCGTGTGTTGCGACAGCTCGGCGATGAACAGGCCCAGCGCATGCATCGGTTGACGCAGGTCGTGGCTGGCGGCGGCGAGGAAGCGCGACTGCGACAAGGTCGCGCGCTCGGCTTCATCCTTGCGTGCCCGCAGCTCGGCGGTCGCGTCCGCGATCTGGCGGCTCATGTCCTCGTGCGCACTCGCGAGCTTCGCCGCCATCTGGTTGACGCCTTCGGCGAGCGTGCGCAGGCTGCCGCCGCCGATGCCGGACAGCCGCGCGGAAAACTGGCCCCGCCCGATGCGCTCGACGGCCGACGCGACGCGCCGGATCGGCCCGGTGACGCCGCGGCTCATGTAGTGCGCGAGCACGAGGCTGCCGATCAGCACCAGCAGGATGGCGGTGCTTCCGGTGATCAACAGTTCGCTCTGCCGCGCGTTGAGCTGCGCGCGCGAGAGGTCGACGACGACCGTGCCGAGCGCCGGTGGAGTCTTCGCGCCGGACAGCGGCTCGAGGGCCACTCCGTCGAAACCGTCGTCGAGCTCGAGCGACGTCGGCAGTACCGGCTCGATGACCCGCAGCGTCCCGCTCGCGGTGACGAGGCCCGGCGTCCACGCCGCGCGCGGCGGCAGCGGCAGCGGCAGCGTCACGTCGAGCCGTCCGCTTTGCGCGAGCGCATCCCCGTTGCGGTCGATGATCATCACGCCGAGGACGTCGGTCTCCGCGAGCATCGCGCCGGCGAGACGCCGCAACGATTCCCGATTGCCGGAGAACACTGCATATTCGCTCGCCGCGGCGAGTTGCCGCGCAAACGCTTGGCCTCGCGCAACATGGGCTTCGCGGTGATCGGTGACGCGCGAGCCGGTGTAGAACGCGGTGAGCACGATTGCCAGCACGAGGGTCGGCAGCACCGCGACCAGCATCACGCGCGACCGGATGCCCCAGTTCCTGATCATGGCCTGGCGCTCCGGCGGATCATCCGTGCGGCGATGTCCTGCGCCGGTTCGAGCGTGATGCCGAGCGCGCGCGCAACGTTCTGATTGATGCCGACTTCGAACTGTCGTGGCGGCTGTGGCGGCGGCAGCCCTCCGCCGTCGAGCACGGCTCGGATCGCCTCCGCGGCCTGTTCGCTGATTTGCGCCGGTGTCGAAAACAGGCCGAGCAGCGCGCCCGCCCGAACATAGGCCGGCGAAAAGCCGATCAGCGGGGAGCGGTGGCGGTAGCTCGTGAGCAGGATGTTCTGGATCGTGTAGCTGTTGAACACGATGCGATCGGGCAGCGCCAGCAGGATCGCGCGTTCGGCGAGCAGACGCTCGAGCGCCGGATAGATTTCGCGGTCGGTGGCAACGTTCTCGATCGTCACGACCATCTGCTGCTCGCGCGCGGCCGCGGCGAGCCGGGCGGCGAGATGCTGGCTGCGCGGCCCGGCGAGCAGCGCGAGCTGCCGCCATTCGGGAAGCGCTTCGACAAGCAGCGCGATCTGCCGCTGCACCGGCTGATCGAGGAATACCGCGGAGCGTCGGCCGGCCCCCGGCGGGGCAGGCAGGTTGTCGAAGCTCTCGCGCGGCAACAGCGTGTGCAGTACCGGCTGGCGCGGCGCGTGTTCGGCCACTGCCCGGGCCGCTTCGGCCCCGACTGTGACAATGATCCGGCTGCCGGCGAGCGCGCCGGGGCTCACCTGGCGCGTCTCCACGACCGCGATGTCGGCAGCGGCGACGCGCGGGGCGAGCGCTGTGCTGATCGCCGCGATCGTCTCTTCGTATGCTCCGCTGCGTTCGCTGCTCACGAACAGCACGTCCACTGCCGCGACGGCTTCCCCCCGGCCGAGCGTGGCGGCGAGGAAAAGCAGGGTGGCAAGAAAAACGCGGCAGCCGTGGAGCATGATCGGTATCGGGTCGAGACTCAGGTGCGCCGCCAGCGGGACGCGGTCGAGTGGCTGAAGCAAGGGGCTGCCCGGCGCCGGGTTCCGGATGGAGACGCCGATATCGACGGCTGCATCCGGACGGAGAACGGGAGCGGGGCGAGATGGTGCCCGAAAAATCCTCTCGTGGCTGCCTCGCAGGGCATGCGGGCCGGATTTTTGTTACCGCCGGGAGGCTCGGTGGATTTCGCTGCAGGATGCATCTTATGCATGAGGAATCACTCGCGCCGGGTCTTTGCGGATCGTCATAGCATGCCGCGGCCCGTGACGCCATGCCTCGAGTCTTGAGGGACCGGGGCCTACCGTCGCGGTTTCCCCGTGCCGGCGGGGGCGATACGATGACGCGGCCGGCGGCGATCGTGCGGTAAACCGCCGTTCCCGCGGCCCGCAGGGCTGCGGCCCGTGGTCGTCCCGAGCTAGGTCGTGCAAAACCTTTCGTTACATCTGTGCGTGCTATGCTTTCCGCCTATCGCCGCCGCCTCCGGAGCAAGCAGTGACCCGAATACTCATCGTCGAAGATCATGCGCTCGTGCGCGAGGCGCTGGCGCAGACTCTCGCCCGACTGGGCGAAGGCGTGGAATGCGTCGAGGCGAAAGGTTCGGAAGAGGCGCTGGCCCGACTCGAGGAGAGTGCGGACTGGGATCTCGCGGTGATCGACCTGATGCTGCCCGATCTCAACGGCTTCGGTCTGCTTGCGGTGCTTGCGCGGCGTTTCCCCGACGTTCCGGCAATCGTCGTGTCGGCGCTCGACGATTCGGCGACGATCCGGCGCGCGATGAGAGGCGGAGCTTCGGGCTTCGTGTCGAAGGCGAGTTCGGGCGAAGTGCTCAGAAGTGCGGTCAGATGCGTGCTCGAAGGCGGCATCTATGCGCCCAGTGAGCCGGAGGGCGGCGCAAAGCGCTCCGGTGCGCCGGCCAGCGAGCGTTTCGGGCTCACCGCCGGGCAGACGCGAGTCATGGAACTGCTGGCGCAAGGAAAATCGAACCGCGAGATTGCCGATCTGCTCGGGTTGTCGGAAGGCACCGTCAAGGTGCATATGTCGGCGATTTTCCGCGCCTTGAACGTCAGCAGCCGGGCGCAGGCGCTGATCGTGATCGCCCGCCACGGGCCGCGGCTGTAGCCCGCGCGATCGATCCGTCGTCAGTACGGACGGCGGCTCGCCTGCGCCAGGCGCATCGGCATTTCGGCGGGCGAGAGCCGGTCGCCCATCTGATCGGTGTCGCGGCACGCGGCTTCGGCCGGTTCTGCGCCGTCGATCTCCATGATCTCGAGCACCTGCCGAGCGAACGAGCGGCAGGCGTTGGCGAGCGGAGTCGGCAATTGTTCCGGCACTTTCTTGTGCACCAGCAGCTTGGATGCGGAAAGGGCACCGACGGGATTCAGAATGCGCTCGCGATACGCTCCCATCAGCTGCGAGACGCTGCGGTCCGCGGCGTCACGCTGCCACGCGTTCGTCGGCCACTGCGCCGGCACCGCGTAGGCGCGCGGGAACATCTCGAGGTCGCGCAGCACGGTGCGGATGTCTTCATGGGATTCGCGGAACGGCAGCAGCACGATGTCCGAAAGCGCGTACAGATGGCGATCCATTTCGGTGCGGTTGCCGCCGCCGTCGATGATGCCGATCCATTCGTCGAGGGCGCGCAGCTTGTCCACGACTTTGGTCAGCGCGTCACGGGTGCGGGCGTCGGCGGTGATGTAGCGCCGCCCTTCCGGGCTCAGCGGCTCGCGCGTGGTGTCGGTCAGTACGCACGCCGAACGATGGCCGAGCAAGCCTAGGCCTTGCGAAAGCATGTGGGAAAGCGTCGTCTTGCCGGTTCCGCCCTTGTTGCCGATGACGCAGATGATTTCAGCCATTGCGGTGTTCCTCGTTCGCGGCCCTTTTGCCGCCCTGCCATTATCGGGGCCGGGTTCGGCTGCCGAGCGGGAAAAAGGATGGGGAATCGGCCGCTATTCCCCTTGGGGCGTGGCCGGTGCGAAGCGGTAGACGTAGAGGACGGTCGCACGCGCGTCCGGGACCTGGATGATCCGCTCAGGGGCCTCGCCGGGCACCGGAAAGCTGTTGCTGATCAGCAGTCCGTCGTGCAATTCCCGGCGTGCCTTGGCCCACACTTCGGCCATCGGGACCGGCGACAGAAAAGCGTAGATGATGTCGAACCCGGACCAGGAACTGGAGAAGAAATCCCCCCGTTCGAAGCGCACATTGGGCGGATTCCCTGTCCACAACCGGCTCGTCAGCCACGGCCCGGGTGCGGCCTCGATTCCCTTGAAGCTGCAGTCCGGCCGCAGTCGCGCGAGGGGGCGCAGCAGCGAACCGGTGCCGCTGCCGAGGTCGAGCAGCCGTGAGCGTCGGCCGGGCGCCAGCAGGTCGGCGACCGCGGCGACCGTTCGCCGATTCGTCGGATACAGCGGCACTTGGGTGCGGAAGCTCGTCCAATACACTGCGAGCAGCAGCCCGAACGCTGCGAGATACCAGCCCGGCGCGACCTCGAGCCGCCCGGCGAGCACCAGCAGCGGAACGAAGCCCAGATGGATCGGCAACCACCACCGGGCACTGTGAAGAAGCGTTCCGATCGCCGCGGCGCTGAGGGCCTGCACAGCGACGAGCGGCCAGATGCCACCCAGCGGGGTGCTGCGCACGACAGTGGCGGCGATGACGCAGCCGGCCAGCTGGGCAAGCAGGGCTTTCAGGGCAGGAGGCATGAGTTGGCGGGCATGACGGAGCCGCCGATGATAACCGGGTGGCCGCCCCCCATCACCGTGCCCGCCCCGGCGGCTTTATCCGGCCGGCACGATTTTCCCTGGGTTCAGCAGGCCGTCCGGGTCGAAGGCCCGCTTGACTGCGCGCATCGCCTCGACCGCGTCGGCGCCGTGTTCGGCGACGAGGAAATCCTGCTTGCCGAAGCCGATGCCGTGCTCGCCGGTGCACGTGCCGCCCATCGCCAGCGCGCGCTCGACGATCCTGCGGTTGAGCCCCTCGGCGCGCAGGATCTCCGCGGCGTCGTTGGGGTCGACGAGGACGACGGTATGAAAGTTGCCGTCCCCGACGTGGCCGACGATCGGCGCGATCAGGCCGCTCGCGGCGATATCCGCGCGCGCCCCGGCGATGCAGTCGGCGAGCCGCGAGATCGGCACGCACACGTCGGTCGTCAGTCCGCGGCAGCCCGGGCGCAGCGCGATGCACGAGAAATAGACGTCATGGCGCGCTGCCCACAGCCGCGTACGGTCCTCCGGATGCGTCGCCCATTCGAAATCCTGGCCGCCGTTGTCGCGGGCGAGTTCCTGGACCGTCTGCGCCTGCTCCTCGACGCTCGCCTTTGATCCATGGAACTCGAAGAACAGCATCGGCGACTCGCGAAGCGTCGTCTTGCTGTAGCGGTTGATCGCCTGCACCGTCAGTTCGTCGAGCAGCTCGATGCGTGCGACCGGCACGCCGAGCTGGATCGTCTCGATCACGGTGCGCACCGCGCTCGCGACGTCCGGAAACGCGCACACCGCCGCGGACACCGCTTCGGGCAGCGGATGCAGCCGCACGATCAGTTCGGTGATCAGCCCGAGCGTGCCTTCGGAGCCGATCATCAGGCGCGTCAGGTCGTAGCCCGACGACGATTTCCGCGCCCGCCCGCCGGTGCGTATCACGCGCCCGTCGGCAAGCGCCACCTCCATGCCGAGCACGTTGTCGCGCATCGTCCCGTAGCGCACCGCGTTGGTTCCCGACGCGCGCGTCGCGGCCATCCCGCCGAGGCTCGCGTCCGCCCCCGGATCGACCGGAAAGAAAAGTCCGCTGCCGTGCAGTGCCGCGTTGAGCTGCTTGCGCGTGATCCCCGGCTGCACGACGGCGTCCATGTCTTCACCATGCACCGCGAGCACCTTGTTCATCTCGGAGAAGTCGACGCTGATGCCGCCCTGCAGCGGCAGGATGTGTCCTTCGAGCGAACTGCCCGCGCCGAATGGAACGATCGGCACGTGGTGCGCGCGGCAGGCCTCGACGATCGCGACGACTTCGGCGGTGTCATGGGGCCAGACGACCGCGTCGGGCAGCATGTCCGGAAAATGCGACTCGTCGTGGCCGTGATGCGCGCGCACCGCCTCGGCGGTCGAAAAACGCGGGCCGAAGCGCGCGCCGAGCGCGTCGGCGAATGCGGCGGGCAATGGCCGGCGGGCCGCAGCGGGGGGCAGGGTCATGCAGGTCTCCTCGTGATCGGGCGGCTCGTGCCGCACGCGATTATTGCTCCGGTGACGGATCTGTCCAATTTGCGCGATCATTCGCTCCCTTTCAGAGCCGGCGCGGCGCGGAGCAGTCATGAACGAATCGATCGACCGGACCGACCTGCGCATCCTCGAGCTGCTGCAGCGCGACGGCCGCCTTTCCAATGCCGACCTCGCGCAACAGGTCGCGCTGTCGCCGTCGCCGTGCCTGCGGCGGGTGCGCCAGCTCGAGCAGTCGGGAGTGATCCGCGGCTACGCCGCGCTGCTCGAGCCGCGGCGCCTCGGGCTGGGCCTGCAGGCCTTCGTCACGGTGACGCTCGAGAAGCGGCGCGACACGCCGATGCATGCGTTTCACGCCGCGGTGCAGTCCGCGCCCGAAGTGCTGTCGTGCTTCGCGCTGACCGGCGAGATGGACTACCTGCTGCACGTCGTCGCCGAGGATCTGGAGCATTTTTCGCGTTTTCTGATGGATCGGCTGCTCAAGCTCGATGGCATCGCGAACGTCAAATCGTCGTTCGTGCTCCAGTCGGTCAAGAATACGACCGAGCTGCCGCTCGCGCAGATCGCACGTTGAACGAATTTTCGGAAAAAGATTTGACAGGGGCGGTTTGGTCCTCTATAGTCCAGCGCTTCGCTTGGAGGGGTTCCCGAGCGGTCAAAGGGATCAGACTGTAAATCTGACGGCACTGCCTTCGAAGGTTCGAATCCTTCCCCCTCCACCAGCAAGTTTTGTTGCCGGCTTCAGTTCGGTCTGATGACTGGCATCGGGTGTAATGCGGTTCGTCTGCGTTGTATGCGGGTGTAGCTCAATGGTAGAGCAGAAGCCTTCCAAGCTTATGACGAGGGTTCGATTCCCTTCACCCGCTCCAGGTTCGGCGGTTGGTTGTTTCGGAGCCCATGTAGCTCAGTGGTAGAGCACTCCCTTGGTAAGGGAGAGGCCACGTGTTCAATCCACGTCATGGGCACCACAGCTTTTCTGCCGGTCTGGCGTAGCAGTCGATCGGTCCGGTTTTCTGATTCTGAATATGAGGTGGCGGCATGGCGAAAGGCAAGTTTGAGCGGACGAAACCGCACGTAAACGTCGGGACGATCGGTCACGTCGACCACGGCAAGACCACCCTGACGGCGGCGATCACGACGATCCTGTCGAAGAAGTTCGGCGGCGAGGCGAAAGCCTACGACCAGATCGACGCGGCGCCCGAAGAGAAAGCGCGCGGCATCACGATCAACACCGCTCACGTCGAGTACGAGACGGCCAACCGTCACTACGCGCATGTCGACTGCCCGGGTCACGCCGACTACGTCAAGAACATGATCACCGGTGCGGCGCAGATGGACGGTGCGATCCTGGTGTGCTCGGCCGCGGACGGCCCGATGCCGCAGACGCGCGAGCACATCCTGCTCGCCCGCCAGGTCGGCGTGCCGTACATCATCGTGTTCCTCAACAAGTGCGACATGGTCGATGACGAGGAGCTCTTGGAGCTCGTCGAGATGGAAGTGCGCGAGCTGCTGTCGAAGTACGACTTCCCGGGCGACGACGTGCCGATCGTCAAGGGCTCGGCGCTGAAAGCGCTCGAAGGCGACCAGAGCGACATCGGCGAGCCGGCGATCTTCCGCCTGGCCGACGCGCTCGACAGCTACATCCCGACCCCGGAGCGCGCGATCGACCGCCCGTTCCTGCTGCCGATCGAAGACGTGTTCTCGATCTCGGGGCGCGGCACCGTCGTCACCGGCCGCGTCGAGCGCGGCATCGTCAAGGTCGGCGAGGAAGTCGAGATCGTCGGCATCAAGCCGACCGTCAAGACCACCTGCACCGGCGTCGAGATGTTCCGCAAGCTGCTCGACCAGGGCCAGGCGGGCGACAACGTCGGCGTGCTGCTGCGCGGCACCAAGCGCGAGGACGTCGAGCGCGGCCAGGTGCTGTGCAAGCCCGGTTCGATCAAGCCGCACACCCACTTCACCGGTGAAGTGTATGTGCTGTCGAAGGAAGAAGGCGGTCGCCACACGCCGTTCTTCAACAACTATCGTCCGCAGTTCTACTTCCGCACGACCGACGTGACCGGCTCGATCGAGCTGCCCGAAGGCACCGAGATGGTGATGCCGGGCGACAACGTGTCGATCACCGTCAAGCTGATGGCGCCGATCGCGATGGAAGAAGGTCTGCGCTTCGCGATCCGCGAAGGCGGTCGTACCGTCGGCGCCGGCGTCGTCGCCAAGATCATCGAGTAATTGCGTATTGTCCTCATAGCGATTGCTTGATCGGAAGGCGTCTCGGAAGCGGGACGCCTCGTAGTCTCTGCTGCAGGGGCATAGCTCAATTGGCAGAGCGTCGGTCTCCAAAACCGAAGGTTGGGGGTTCGATTCCCTCTGCCCCTGCCACTCCTTTCCGGGTATTCATATTTCGATGGCCGATAAGTTCAAGGTTGCGCTGGCTCTCGCGCTGATTGCGGCCGGTGTGGTCGGCTTTTACCTGCTTTCCGAGCAGGCGCTGGTTCTGCGCGTGCTGTCGGTTCTCGCCGGCGTCGCCGCCGGCGTCGCCGTCGCCTGGCAGTCGGAGCCGGGCCGGCGTTTCGTCGCGTTCGCGCGCGAGTCGATCACCGAAACCAAGAAAGTCGTCTGGCCGTCGCGCAAGGAAACGGTGCAGACCACGGGTCTGGTGTTCGCCTTCGTTGTCGTGATGGCGGTTTTTTTGTGGGTCACGGATAAGAGTCTGGAATGGGTCCTGTACGACCTGATCCTGGGGTGGAAGTAATCATGACGAAGCGCTGGTACGTGGTACATGCCTATTCGGGCTTCGAGAAGTCTGTCCAACGCGCCTTGGTGGATCGGATCAATCGCTCCGGAATGCAGGATTTTTTCGGCCAGATTCTGGTGCCGGTCGAGGAAGTCGTCGAAATGAAGAGCGGCCAGAAGAGCATTTCCGAGCGGAAATTCTTCCCCGGCTACGTCCTCGTCGAGATGGAAATGAACGACGAGAGCTGGCACCTCGTGAAGTCGACGCCGAAGGTCACCGGTTTCGTCGGCGGCACGGCAAACAAGCCTTCCCCGATTTCCGAAAAGGAAGTCGAGAAAATCATGCAGCAGATGCAAGAAGGCGTGGAGAAGCCGCGCCCGAAAGTGCTGTGGGAGCTGGGCGAAGTCGTGCGCGTCAAGGAAGGCCCGTTCACCGATTTCCACGGTGCGGTGGAAGACGTCAATTACGACAAGAGCAAGCTGCGGGTGTCCGTGACGATTTTCGGTCGCGCGACGCCGGTGGAGCTGGATTTCAGTCAGGTCGAAAAGACCTGACGCAGGCGGGCCTTCGGGCCCGAACGTGCCCGATGAACCGGGCGTAGCGAGGAGCACCGGCCGCGGCCGGTGCGTTTGCACTCAAGACAGGAGCTAGCCGCAATGGCGAAGAAAATCACCGGCTATATCAAGCTGCAGGTGCCAGCTGGTAAAGCCAACCCGAGCCCCCCGATCGGTCCCGCACTCGGTCAGCGCGGCCTGAACATCATGGAATTCTGCAAGGCGTTCAACGCCCGGACCCAGGGCCTCGAGCCCGGTCTGCCGATTCCGGTGGTGATCACGGCGTTCGCCGACAAGAGTTTCACCTTCATCATGAAGACGCCGCCGGCGACGATCCTGATCAAGAAGGCGGCGAAGATCACGAAGGGTTCGCCGAAGCCGCACACCGACAAGGTCGGTTCGATCACGCGTGCCCAGGTCGAGGAAATCGCCAAGACCAAAATGGCCGATCTGACTGCTGCCGACATGGAAGCCGCGGTGCGCACCATCGCCGGTTCCGCCCGCAGCATGGGCATCACCGTGGAGGGGCTGTAATCATGGCGAAGCTTTCCAAGCGTGTTCAGGCGCTGCGCACCAAAGTTGACCGCAATCGCACCTATCCCGTGACCGAAGCGCTGGCGCTGGTCAAGGAATGCGCGACGGCGAAGTTCGACGAGTCGATCGACATCGCCGTGAACCTCGGCGTCGATGCACGCAAGTCGGACCAGCTCGTGCGCGGTTCGGTCGTGCTGCCTGCCGGTACCGGCAAGAGCGTGCGCGTCGCGGTCTTCGCCCAGGGGGACAAGGCCGAAGCGGCGCGTGCCGCGGGCGCCGACGTGGTTGGCTTCGAAGATCTCGCCGAGCAGGTCAAGGCCGGCAACATCGATTTCGATCTGTGCATCGCCACGCCCGACGCAATGCGCGTCGTCGGCCAGCTGGGCCAGATCCTCGGTCCGCGCGGCCTGATGCCGAACCCGAAAGTGGGTACCGTGACGATGGACGTGACGACCGCTGTGAAGAATGCGAAGGCCGGTCAGGTGCAGTACCGCACCGACAAGGGCGGCATCATCCACGCGACGATCGGCCGGGCCTCGTTCAGCACCGAAGCCCTGCAGCAGAACCTCGGCGCGCTGATCGATGCGCTCGTGAAGGCCAAGCCGGCCGCGTCGAAAGGCATCTATCTGCGTCGCGTCGCGCTGTCGAGCACGATGGGTTCGGGTGTTCGCGTCGAGCCGTCCAGCATCAACGCTGCCTGACAAGGCTGAAACTAGAACTTTGGGTCGCCCCGGCGCTGCGGTGCCGGGTCGAATCGTCAAAGACCGCAGGTGCGGTCGCTCCGGCGACCGCTTAAGCATTCGACAATGGCCTGCGCAGACGGTGTGCCCAGAACAGGATTCTGGCTGATTCTTCAGCCGCGCTCCTGATCCAGGTCGCCGTGGGTGCGAATCGCAGTTTTGCGGTTCGCGTGTGGACTTGAAAGGAGGAAAGGCCTGTGGGTCTCAATCTCGATGACAAGAAAGCCGTAGTGGCAGAGGTGTCGGCACAAGTGGCCAACGCACAGACCATCGCGGTGGCCGAGTATCGCGGCATAGCGGTGGGCGATCTCACCGGG
Organism: Azoarcus sp. PA01; assembly: GCA_001274695.2. Classification (NCBI taxonomy): domain Bacteria; kingdom Pseudomonadati; phylum Pseudomonadota; class Betaproteobacteria; order Rhodocyclales; family Zoogloeaceae; genus Azoarcus; species Azoarcus sp. PA01. Next base: position 2,005,105 of record LARU01000002.1, read on the forward strand.
CTGCGTGCCAAGGCCCGCGAATCTGGCGTTTACCTGCGTGTGCTGAAAAACACCCTGGTGCGCCGCGCGATCGCCGAAACGCCGTTTGCCGGGCTGTCCGACCAGCTGGTCGGTCCGCTGATCTATGGCATCTCGGAAGATCCGGTCGCTGCAGCCAAGGTGCTCAACGACTTTGCGAAAGGTAACGACAAGCTGGTGCTCAAGGCCGGTTCCTATGCGGGCAATACGCTCGACAAGGCCGGCGTGCAGGCACTCGCGTCGATCCCGAGCCGCGAAGAGTTGCTCGCCAGGCTGCTGGGCGTGATGCAGGCGCCGGTGACCGGTTTCGCTTGCACGCTGGCTGCCCTCGCGAAGAAGCGCGAGGAAGAAGTGGCTGCCTGAGCGTTTTCCGAATAGTTTTCGATTTAGGAGTGTTTTGAAATGGCAATCAGCAAAGATGACATCCTCGAAGCCGTCGGCTCGATGACGGTGATGGAACTGAACGACCTGGTCAAGGCGTTCGAAGAGAAGTTCGGCGTTTCCGCCGCCTCGATGGCCGTGGCCGCTCCGGGTGCCGGCGCTGCCGCTGCGCCGGTCGAGGAAAAGACCGAGTTCGACGTGATCCTGCTGGCCGCGGGCGAGAAGAAGGTCGAGGCGATCAAGGTCGTCCGTGCCGCCACCGGCCTGGGTCTGAAGGAAGCGAAGGATCTCGTCGACGGCGCACCGAAGGCCGTCAAGGAAGGCATCTCGAAGGCCGACGCCGAAGCGATCAAGAAGCAGCTCGAAGACGCCGGCGCCAAGGTCGAGATCAAGTAATACCCGTTTGTTCATCGGGGCTGGCGCTCTCCGGAGCGCCAGCCCTTTCGTGCTTTGTAACGCCAAGAAGCCAGAACCCAGTGCGAGCGCAGGTGTCTACACGCCTCCCGCCCGGTCCGCATCCCACGGGGCGCTGCGTTCTGTCTCTTTGACGTCCGACCTCTACCCGGAGCATCCATGGCGTATTCCTACACCGAAAAGAAACGTATCCGCAAGAGCTTCGCCAAACGCGCGGCAGTGTTGAACGTACCTTTCCTGCTCGCAACCCAGATCGAATCGTTCGCCTCTTTCCTGCAGGCCGATACGCCTCCTCCGTCGCGCCTGAACCATGGTCTGCAGGCCGCGTTCACGTCGATCTTTCCGATTTCCAGCCACAGCGGCAACGCGCGGCTCGAATTCGTTCAGTACATGCTCGGCGAACCTGCTTTCGACGTCAAGGAGTGCCAGCAGCGCGGACTGACTTTTGCGTCGCCGTTGCGCGCGCGCGTGCGGCTGGTGATTCTCGATCGCGATGCGCCGAAGGAGACGGTCAAGGAGGTCAAGGAGCAGGAAGTGTACATGGGCGAGATCCCGCTCATGACCACCACCGGGTCGTTCGTCATCAACGGGACCGAGCGTGTCATCGTCTCGCAGCTGCACCGCTCGCCCGGCGTGTTCTTCGAGCACGACCGCGGCAAGACGCACTCGTCGGGCAAGCTGCTGTTCTCGGCGCGCATCATCCCGTATCGCGGTTCGTGGCTCGATTTCGAGTTCGATCCGAAGGATGCGCTGTACTTCCGCGTCGACCGCCGCCGCAAGATGCCCGCGACGATCCTGCTGCGCGCGATCGGCATGGGGCCGGAGGAAATCCTCGCGACTTTCCATGACTTCGACGCGTTCCACCTCAAGGGCAACGAGGCGGCGTTCGAACTCGTGCCCGATCGCCTGCGCGGCGATGTCGCGAAGTTCGACATCACCGACGGCGCCGGCAACGTGATCGTCGCGCGCGACAAGCGCATCACCGCCAAGCACATCCGCGAGCTCGACCAGGCGGGCGTGAAGATGATTTCGGTTCCCGACGAGTTCCTGCTCGGGCGCATCATCGCGCGCAATATCGTCGACGCGGAAACCGGCGAGATCGTCGCGCGGGCGAACGACGAGATCACCGAAGACTTGCTCGACAAGCTGCGCGACGCAGGCGTCAAGGACATCGAGACGCTCTACGTCAACGATCTCGACCGCGGGGCGTACATCTCGCAGACGCTGCGCATCGACGAGACCGCCGACCAGTGGGCGGCGCGCGTCGCGATCTACCGCATGATGCGCCCGGGCGAGCCGCCGACCGAAGACGCCGTCGAAGCGCTGTTCCAGGGTCTGTTCTATTCCGAGGAACGCTACGACCTGTCGTCCGTGGGCCGCATGAAGTTCAATCGCCGCGCCTATCCCGAGAAGATCGAGGACAAGGCCCCGGGCTGGCTGAAGCGCTTCTACGAGACCGTCGGTCCGCGTGGCGAGGAAGGGCCGGCGACGCTGTCGAACGAAGACATTCTCGCCGTCATCGGCGTGCTCGTCGAACTGCGCAACGGCCGCGGCGAGATCGACGACATCGATCACCTCGGCAACCGTCGCGTGCGTTCGGTCGGCGAACTTGCGGAGAACCAGTTCCGCGCCGGTCTGGTGCGCGTCGAGCGCGCCGTCAAGGAGCGGCTGTCCCAGGCCGAGTCCGACAACCTGATGCCGCACGACCTGATCAACGCGAAGCCGATTTCGGCCGCGATCAAGGAGTTCTTCGGCTCGAGCCAGTTGTCGCAGTTCATGGACCAGACCAATCCGCTGTCCGAGATCACGCACAAGCGCCGCGTCTCGGCACTCGGCCCGGGCGGCCTGACGCGCGAGCGCGCCGGTTTCGAAGTCCGCGACGTGCATCCGACGCACTACGGCCGCGTGTGCCCGATCGAGACGCCGGAAGGTCCGAACATCGGCCTGATCAACTCGCTCGCCGTGTATGCGCAGACGAACCGCCACGGTTTCCTCGAGACGCCGTACCGCAAGGTCGTCGATAGCAAAGTCACCGACCAGATCGACTTCCTGTCGGCGATCGAGGAAGGCCAGTACGTGATCGCGCAGGCGAACGCCGAGATCGGCGCCGACGGCATGCTGGAAGGCGACCTCGTGTCGTGCCGTCACAAAGGTGAGTTCGCGCTGTCGACGGCCGACCAGGTGCAGTACATGGACGTGGCTCCCGGCCAGATCGTCTCGGTCGCGGCGTCGCTGATCCCGTTCCTCGAGCACGACGACGCGAACCGCGCGCTGATGGGCGCGAACATGCAGCGCCAGGCCGTGCCTTGCCTGCGCCCCGAGAAGCCGCTCGTCGGCACCGGCATCGAGCGCACCGTCGCGGTCGACTCCGGCACCGCAGTGCAGGCGATGCGCGGCGGCATCGTCGACTATGTCGACGCGAACCGCATCGTGGTGCGGGTCAACGACGACGAAACCCTCGCGGGCGAAGTCGGCGTCGACATCTACAACATGATCAAGTACACGCGCTCGAACCAGAACACCAACATCAACCAGCGTCCGGTCGTGAAGGTCGGCGATCACATCGGCAAGGGCGACGTCATCGCCGACGGCGCGTCGACCGACCTCGGCGAGCTCGCGCTCGGCCAGAACATGCTGGTCGCGTTCATGCCGTGGAACGGCTACAACTTCGAGGACTCGATCCTGATCTCGGAGCGCGTCGTCGCCGAAGACCGCTTCACGTCGATCCACATCGAGGAGCTCACGGTCGTCGCACGCGACACCAAGCTCGGCCCCGAGGAAATCACGCGCGACATCGCGTCGCTCGGCGAGGCGCAGCTGTCGCGCCTCGACGAGTCGGGCATCGTCTATATCGGCGCTGAAGTCGACGCCGGCGACGTGCTCGTCGGCAAGGTCACGCCGAAGGGCGAAACCCAGCTGACGCCGGAAGAAAAACTGCTGCGCGCGATCTTCGGCGAGAAGGCGTCCGACGTGAAGGACACGTCGCTGCGCGTGTCGTCCGGCATGAACGGCACGGTCATCGACGTGCAGGTGTTCACGCGCGAAGGGATCGAGCGCGACAAGCGCGCGCAGAGCATCATCGACGACATGCTGCGCAGCTTCAAGACCGATCTCGCCGACCAGATGCGCATCGTCGAGCGCGACGCGTTCGCGCGGATCCGCCGCCTGATCGTCGGCCAGAAAGCCAACGGCGGGCCGAAGAAGCTCGCCAAGGGGACGGCGATCACCGGCGAGTATCTCGATTCGCTCGAGTTCTACCACTGGTTCGACATCCGCATGGCCGACGAGGAACTCGCGGCGCAGCTCGAAGCGATCCGCGAAGGTCTGGAGAAGACGCGCAAGGACTTCGACCAGGCTTTCGAGATCAAGAAGAAGAAGCTCACGCAGGGCGACGAACTGCCGCCGGGCGTGCAGAAGATGGTCAAGGTCTATCTCGCGGTCAAGCGCCGCCTGCAGCCCGGCGACAAGATGGCCGGCCGCCACGGGAACAAGGGCGTGGTGTCGCGGATCGTACCGGTCGAGGACATGCCGCACATGGCGGACGGCACGCCGGTCGACATCGTGCTCAACCCGCTCGGCGTGCCGTCGCGGATGAACATCGGCCAGATCCTCGAAACGCACTTGGGCTGGGCGGCGAAGGCGCTCGGCAACAAGATCGGCGCGATGCTGCGCGCGAACGCTGCCGCCACGGAAGTGCGAGAGCTGCTCGAGCATATCTACAACGACAACGGTCGCCCGGAAGACATGGCGTCGCTGAAGGACGACGAAGTCATCGAGCTGGCGTCGAACCTTTCGAAAGGCGTGCCGTTCGCGACGCCGGTGTTCGACGGCGCGAAGGAAGAAGAGATCGAGGCGATGTTCGAGCTCGCCGGGCTCGCTCCCGGCGGGCAGGTGACCCTGTACGACGGGCGCACCGGCGAAGCATTCGATCGCCAGGTGACGGTCGGCTACAAGCACGTGCTGAAGCTGCATCACCTCGTCGATGACAAGATGCACGCCCGTTCGACCGGACCGTACTCGCTCGTCACCCAGCAGCCGCTCGGCGGCAAGGCGCAGTTCGGCGGCCAGCGGTTCGGGGAAATGGAAGTGTGGGCGCTCGAAGCGTACGGCGCGGCCTACACGCTGCAGGAAATGCTGACCGTGAAGTCCGACGACGTCACCGGCCGGACGAAGGTGTACGAAAGCATCGTCAAGGGCGAACACAAGATCGATGCGGGCATGCCCGAATCCTTCAACGTGCTGGTGAAGGAAATCCGCTCGCTCGCGATCGACATCGATCTGGACACGTACTGAACCGGGCGCTCTCCAGCCCCGGACGGAGTGATATATGAAAAGCCTGCTCGCTGACCTGTTCAAGCAAACCCTGCCGAATGAAGACCAGTTCGACGCGATCACGATCGGCCTCGCGTCGCCGGACAAGATCCGCTCGTGGTCGTACGGCGAAGTCAAGAAGCCCGAGACGATCAACTACCGCACGTTCAAGCCCGAGCGCGACGGGCTGTTCTGCGCGAAGATCTTCGGGCCGGTCAAGGACTACGAGTGCCTGTGCGGCAAGTACAAGCGCCTCAAGCACCGTGGCGTGATCTGCGAGAAGTGCGGCGTCGAGGTGACGCTGTCGAAAGTGCGCCGCGAGCGCATGGCGCACATCGAGCTCGCGAGCCCGACGGCGCACATCTGGTTCCTGAAGAGCCTGCCGAGCCGTCTCGGCATGGTGCTCGACATGACGCTGCGCGACATCGAGCGCGTGCTGTATTTCGAAGCTTTCGTCGTCGTCGAGCCGGGCATGACGCCGCTGAACCGCGGCCAGCTGCTGACCGAGGACGACTACCTCGCGAAAGTCGAGGAGTACGGTGACGACTTCGACGCGCTGATGGGCGCCGAAGGCATCCGCGGCCTGCTGCGCACGCTCGACGTCAAGCTCGAGATCGAGAAGCTGCGCGGCGACCTCGAGACGACCGGCTCCGAAGCGAAGATCAAGAAGTTCTCGAAGCGCCTGAAAGTGCTCGAGGCGTTCATGCAGTCGGGCATCAAGCCGGAGTGGATGATCCTCGAAGTGCTGCCGGTGCTGCCGCCGGACCTGCGTCCGCTGGTGCCGCTCGACGGCGGCCGCTTCGCGACCTCGGACCTCAACGACCTGTATCGCCGCGTCATCAACCGCAACAACCGCCTGAAGCGCCTGCTCGAGCTGAAAGCGCCCGAGATCATCGTGCGCAACGAGAAGCGCATGCTGCAGGAGTCGGTTGATTCGCTGCTCGACAACGGCCGTCGCGGCAAGGCAATGACTGGCGCGAACAAGCGTCCGCTCAAGTCGCTCGCCGACATGATCAAGGGCAAGGGCGGCCGCTTCCGCCAGAACCTGCTCGGCAAGCGGGTGGACTACTCGGGCCGTTCGGTCATCGTCGTCGGCCCGCAGCTCAAGTTGCACCAGTGCGGCCTGCCGAAGCTGATGGCGCTCGAGCTCTTCAAGCCGTTCATCTTCAACAAGCTCGAGCTGATGGGCCTGGCGACGACGATCAAGCAGGCGAAGAAGATGGTCGAGAGCCAGGAGCCGGTCGTCTGGGACATCCTGGAAGAAGTCATCCGCGAACATCCGGTAATGCTGAACCGCGCGCCGACGCTGCACCGCCTCGGCATCCAGGCGTTCGAGCCGGTGCTGATCGAAGGCAAGGCGATCCAGCTGCACCCGCTCGTCTGCGTCGCGTTCAACGCCGACTTCGACGGCGACCAGATGGCCGTCCACGTGCCGCTGTCGCTCGAAGCGCAGATGGAAGCGCGCACGCTGATGCTCGCGTCGAACAACGTGCTGTCGCCGGCCAACGGCGAGCCGATCATCGTGCCCTCGCAGGACATCGTGCTCGGCCTGTACTACGCGACGCGCGAAGGCGTGAACGTCGCGGGCGAAGGCATGGCGTTCTCGGACGTCGGCGAGCTCAAGCGCGCCTATGAATCGAAGCAGCTGTCGCTGCACGCCCGTGTGTCGGTGCGCCTGAAGGAAGTCGAAGTGTCGGCCGACGGCGAGCGGCGCGAGAAGATCACCCGCTACAACACGACTGCAGGTCGCGCGATGCTGTCGGAAATCCTGCCGCCCGGACTGCCGTTCAGCGTGCTCGACAAGCCGATGAAGAAGAAGGAGATCTCGAAGCTCATCAACGCCTCCTTCCGCCGCTGCGGGCTGAAGGAAACGGTCGTGTTCGCCGACAAGCTGATGCAGTTCGGCTTCCGTCTGGCGACGCGCGCCGGCATCTCGATCGCGGTCAAGGACATGCTCGTGCCGCGGCAAAAGGACGTGCTGATCCATGCCGCCGAGCAGGAAGTGAAGGAAATCGCGCGTCAATACACGTCGGGTCTGGTGACCGACGGCGAGCGCTACAACAAGGTCGTCGATATCTGGGGTCGCGCCGGTGACCAGGTCGCGAAGGCGATGATGGACCAGCTCGGCCAGGAAGACGTCGTCGATCGTCACGGCGACAACGTGAAGCAGGAGTCCTTCAACTCGATCTACATGATGGCGGACTCGGGCGCGCGCGGTTCGGCCGCGCAGATCCGTCAGCTCGCCGGCATGCGCGGCCTGATGGCGAAGCCGGACGGCTCGATCATCGAGACGCCGATCACGACGAACTTCCGCGAAGGCCTGAACGTCCTGCAGTACTTCATCTCGACGCACGGCGCGCGCAAAGGCCTGGCCGACACCGCGCTGAAGACCGCAAACTCGGGTTACCTGACGCGCCGCCTCGTCGACGTGACGCAGGATCTGGTCGTCACCGAGGACGATTGCGGCACGCGTGACGGTTTCGTGATGAAAGCGCTGATCGAAGGCGGCGAAGTCATCGAGCCGCTGCGCGACCGCATCCTCGGCCGCGTCTGCGCCGAGGACGTCGTCAATCCGGAGTCCCAGGAGACGGTCATCGAAGCCGGTTCGCTGCTCGGCGAGGATGCGGTCGACCTGATCGAGAGCCTCGGCATCGACGAAGTCAAAGTGCGCACCGCGCTGACGTGCGAAACGCGTTACGGCCTGTGCGGCAAGTGCTACGGCCGCGACCTCGGCCGCGGCTCGCAGGTGAACGTCGGCGAAGCGGTCGGGGTCATCGCCGCGCAGTCGATCGGCGAACCGGGCACGCAGCTGACGATGCGCACCTTCCACGTCGGCGGCGCGGCGTCGCGCGCGGCCGCCGCGAGCGGCGTCGAATCGAAGTCGGCCGGTACGGTGCGCTTTGCCGGCAACATGCGCTACGTGTCGAATGCGAAGGGCGAGAAAGTCATCATCGCGCGCTCGGCCGAGATCGTCGTCGCCGACGACATGGGCCGCGAGCGCGAGCGCCACAAGCTGCCGTACGGCGCGACGCTGCTCGTCGATGACGGCGCAGCGGTCAAGGCCGGCGTGATGCTCGCGACGTGGGATCCGCACACCCGCCCGATCGTCACCGAATATTCCGGCACCGTGAAGTTCGAGAACGTCGAAGAAGGCGCGACCGTCGCGAAGCAGATCGACGAAGTGACCGGTCTGTCGACGCTGGTCGTCATCGACGGCAAGCGGCGCACGAGCGGCGCGTCGTCGAAAGGCGTGCGCCCGCAGGTCAAGCTGCTGGACGAGCGGGGCGAGGAAGTCAAGATCGCCGGCACCGACCATTCGGTGGCGATCACCTTCCAGGTCGGTTCGCTGATCACCGTCAAGGACGGCCAGGAAGTGAGCGTCGGCGACGTCCTCGCGCGGATTCCGCAGGAATCGGCGAAGACCCGCGACATCACCGGCGGTCTGCCGCGCGTCGCCGAGCTCTTCGAAGCGCGTCCGCCGAAGGACGCCGGCGTGCTCGCCGAATACACCGGCACGGTGTCGTTCGGCAAGGACACGAAGGGTAAGCAGCGCCTCGTGATCACCGAAGCCGACGGCACGGCGCACGAATTCCTGATCCCGAAGGACAAGCACGTCATGGTCCATGACGGGCAGGTCGTCAATAAGGGCGAGCTGATCGTCGACGGACCGGCCGACCCGCACGACATCCTGCGCCTGCAGGGAATCGAGGCGCTGGCGCGCTACATCATCGACGAGGTGCAGGACGTCTATCGCCTGCAGGGTGTGAAGATCAACGACAAGCACATCGAAGTGATCGTTCGCCAGATGCTGCGCCGCGTGGTCATCAACGACGCGGGCAACTCGCGCTTCATCCGCGAGGAGCAGGTCGAGCGTTCGGAAGTGCTCGACGAGAACGACCGCATCGAGGCCGAAGGCAAGCTGCCGGCGCAGTACCAGAACGTGCTGCTGGGTATCACGAAAGCGTCGCTGTCCACCGATTCGTTCATCTCGGCGGCCTCGTTCCAGGAAACGACGCGTGTTCTGACCGAAGCGGCAATCATGGGCAAACGCGACGATCTGCGCGGATTGAAGGAAAACGTCATCGTCGGCCGCCTGATTCCCGCAGGCACCGGCATGGCGTATCACCGCAACCGCAAGGCGCAGAACGCCGGGGAGGATCTGGGCCCCGAACATGCATGGGCGGAAATGCAGGAAGTGCCGCCGGAGGTGCCGGCCGACGTCTCGCAGGACGTGCAGGCCGGTTGACGCAGAGCCCTGTTTCAGGATAACATCCGGCCTCTTTTTGTGGGCTGACCAATCGTAGTCAGTCGCAGCCGGAATCAACCGCCCGAGGCGGCCCGTGGGGGCGCCTCGGTATAATGGAAAATTCTCAAGCTATGCCAACAATTAATCAGCTCGTCCGCAAGCCGCGGCAACTGGCCGTCATCAAAAGCAAGGTGCCGGCACTCGATGCATGCCCGCAAAAACGCGGCGTATGCACGCGGGTCTATACGACCACGCCGAAGAAGCCGAACTCCGCGCTGCGGAAAGTCGCCAAGGTGCGCCTGACCAACGGTTTCGAGGTCATCTCGTACATCGGCGGTGAAGGCCACAACCTGCAGGAACACTCCGTGGTCCTGATTCGTGGTGGCCGGGTCAAGGACTTGCCGGGTGTGCGTTACCACATCGTGCGCGGTTCGCTTGACCTGCAGGGCGTCAAGGATCGTAAGCAGTCCCGCTCGAAGTACGGCGCGAAGCGCCCGAAGAAAGCCTAATTGTCGGCATTCAGAAATAGCTAGAGGTTGTCATGCCCCGTCGTCGCGAAGTACCGAAGCGTGAAATCCTGCCCGATCCGAAATTCGGCTCGCAGGACGTATCCAAGTTCATCAATGTGATCATGCAGGCCGGCAAGAAGTCCGTTGCCGAGCGTATCGTCTATGGCGCGTTTGCGCAGATTTCCGGCAAGGCCGGCAAGGATCCGCTCGAGGTGTTCTCGTCGGCAGTTGCCAACGTCAAGCCGGTTGTCGAAGTCAAGAGCCGCCGCGTCGGCGGTGCGAACTATCAGGTGCCGGTGGAAGTGCGTCCGTCGCGCCGCATGGCGCTGTCGATGCGCTGGCTGCGTGAAGCTGCCCGCAAGCGCGCCGAGAAGTCGATGGCCCAGCGTCTTGCCGGCGAGCTGCTCGAAGCCGCCGAAGGGCGCGGCTCGGCAATGAAGAAGCGCGAGGAAGTGCACCGCATGGCCGAGGCCAACAAGGCATTCTCTCACTACCGCTTCTGAGGTTCCGAAACGGTGGTTAATCGGGCCCTGGCAAGGGCTCGATTGTTTTGTGACAACACAATTGGATTTTCGCGCAGCGCGCGAATTCTCGAAGGCAGGGTAGACCGTGGCTCGCAAGACTCCCATTGAGCGTTACCGCAACATCGGTATTTCGGCTCACATTGACGCCGGCAAGACAACGACGACCGAGCGCATCCTTTTTTACACTGGCGTGAACCACAAGATTGGTGAAGTTCACGACGGCGCCGCGACGATGGACTGGATGGAGCAGGAGCAGGAGCGGGGGATCACGATCACCTCGGCTGCGACGACCTGCTTCTGGAAAGGCATGGAAATGTCCTTCCCCGAGCACCGCTTCAACATCATCGATACGCCGGGACACGTCGATTTCACGATCGAAGTCGAGCGCTCGATGCGCGTTCTCGATGGCGCCTGCATGGTCTACTGCGCGGTCGGCGGGGTCCAGCCGCAGTCCGAAACCGTGTGGCGGCAGGCGACGAAGTACAAGGTTCCGCGGCTCGCATTCGTCAATAAGATGGACCGTCAGGGAGCGAACTTCTTCAAGGTCGTCGACCAGATGAAGTTGCGCCTCAAGGCCAATCCGGTGCCGATCGTGATTCCGATTGGGGCGGAGGAGAATTTCGTCGGCGTCGTCGATCTGGTCCGCATGAAGGCCATCTATTGGGATGAGGCCTCCCAGGGCATGAAGTTCGACTACCGCGAGATTCCCGGCGAGCTTCTGGCGACGGCCGAGGAATGGCGCGAGAAGATGCTCGAGGCCGCTGCCGAAGCCAGCGAAGAGCTGATGAACGAATATCTCGAGAATGGCGATCTGTCGCACGAGAAGATCGTTGCCGGCCTGCGTCAGCGCACGATCGCCTGCGAAATCCAGCCGATGCTGTGCGGCACGGCATTCAAGAACAAGGGCGTGCAGCGCATGCTCGACGCCGTCATCGAACTGCTTCCGTCACCGGTCGATATCCCGCCGGTTGCCGGCGTCGATGACGATGAAAAACCCGTCGAGCGGCGCGCGGACGATTCCGAGAAGTTCGCGGCGCTCGCGTTCAAGCTGATGACCGACCCGTTCGTCGGCCAGCTGACGTTCGTGCGCGTGTATTCGGGAGTGCTCAAGTCGGGCGAGACGGTGCTGAACTCGGTCAAGGGCAAGAAGGAGCGCATCGGCCGGATCCTGCAGATGCACGCGAACGAACGCGCCGAAATCAAGGAAGTGCTGGCCGGCGACATCGCGGCGTGTGTCGGCCTGAAGGAAGTGACCACGGGCGAGACGCTGTGCGATCCGTCGGCACCGATCATCCTCGAGCGCATGGTTTTCCCGGAGCCGGTGATCCACGTCGCCGTCGAGCCGAAGACCAAGGCCGACCAGGAAAAAATGGGCATCGCGCTCGGCCGCCTCGCAGCGGAAGATCCGTCGTTCCGTGTCCGCACCGACGAGGAGTCCGGTCAGACGATCATCTCCGGCATGGGCGAACTGCACCTCGAAATTCTCGTTGACCGCATGAAGCGCGAGTTCAACGTCGAAGCGACGGTCGGCGCGCCGCAAGTGGCGTACCGCGAAGCGATCCGCAAGCCGGTCGAGCAGGAAGGCAAGTTCGTCAAGCAGTCCGGCGGTCGCGGCCAGTTCGGCCACGTGTGGATCAAGCTCGAGCCGAACGAAACCGGCAAGGGCTACGAGTTCATCGACGCGATCAAGGGCGGCGTCGTCCCGCGCGAGTACATCCCGGCCGTCGACAAGGGCCTGCAGGAGACGCTGCCGAACGGCGTGCTGGCCGGCTTCCCGGTCGTCGATGTCAAGGTCACGCTGTTCGACGGTTCGTACCACGACGTCGATTCGAACGAAAACGCGTTCAAGATGGCCGCTTCGATGGCGTTCAAGGACGCGATGCGCAAGGCGAGCCCGGTGCTGCTCGAGCCGATGATGGCGGTGGTCGTCGAGACCCCCGAGGACTACATGGGCAACGTCATGGGTGACCTTTCCGGTCGTCGCGGCATCGTCCAGGGTATGGACGACCTGCCCGGGGGCATGAAAGAGGTCAAGGCCGAAGTGCCGCTCGCCGAGATGTTCGGCTACGCGACGCAGCTGCGGTCGTTGACGCAGGGTCGCGCGACGTACTCGATGGAATTCAAGCACTATTCCGAGGCGCCGAAGAGCGTGGCGGAAGCGGTGATCAACAATCGCAAGTAATCAACGAACCGAAGCGAGGAATTGAGCAATGGCGAAAGGCAAGTTTGAGCGGACGAAACCGCACGTAAACGTCGGGACGATCGGTCACGTCGACCACGGCAAGACCACCCTGACGGCGGCGATCACGACGATCCTGTCGAAGAAGTTCGGCGGCGAGGCGAAAGCCTACGACCAGATCGACGCGGCGCCCGAAGAGAAAGCGCGCGGCATCACGATCAACACCGCTCACGTCGAGTACGAGACGGCCAACCGTCACTACGCGCATGTCGACTGCCCGGGTCACGCCGACTACGTCAAGAACATGATCACCGGTGCGGCGCAGATGGACGGTGCGATCCTGGTGTGCTCGGCCGCGGACGGCCCGATGCCGCAGACGCGCGAGCACATCCTGCTCGCCCGCCAGGTCGGCGTGCCGTACATCATCGTGTTCCTCAACAAGTGCGACATGGTCGATGACGAGGAGCTCTTGGAGCTCGTCGAGATGGAAGTGCGCGAGCTGCTGTCGAAGTACGACTTCCCGGGCGACGACGTGCCGATCGTCAAGGGCTCGGCGCTGAAAGCGCTCGAAGGCGACCAGAGCGACATCGGCGAGCCGGCGATCTTCCGCCTGGCCGACGCGCTCGACAGCTACATCCCGACCCCGGAGCGCGCGATCGACCGCCCGTTCCTGCTGCCGATCGAAGACGTGTTCTCGATCTCGGGGCGCGGCACCGTCGTCACCGGCCGCGTCGAGCGCGGCATCGTCAAGGTCGGCGAGGAAGTCGAGATCGTCGGCATCAAGCCGACCGTCAAGACCACCTGCACCGGCGTCGAGATGTTCCGCAAGCTGCTCGACCAGGGCCAGGCGGGCGACAACGTCGGCGTGCTGCTGCGCGGCACCAAGCGCGAGGACGTCGAGCGCGGCCAGGTGCTGTGCAAGCCCGGTTCGATCAAGCCGCACACCCACTTCACCGGTGAAGTGTATGTGCTGTCGAAGGAAGAAGGCGGTCGCCACACGCCGTTCTTCAACAACTATCGTCCGCAGTTCTACTTCCGCACGACCGACGTGACCGGCTCGATCGAGCTGCCCGAAGGCACCGAGATGGTGATGCCGGGCGACAACGTGTCGATCACCGTCAAGCTGATGGCGCCGATCGCGATGGAAGAAGGTCTGCGCTTCGCGATCCGCGAAGGCGGTCGTACCGTCGGCGCCGGCGTCGTCGCCAAGATCATCGAGTAATTGCTCGTCTCCGCCCGGGGCTCATTGCCCCGGGTTTTCGCTCTTTCAGGATTTCATCCATGCAAAACCAGAAGATTCGCATCCGTTTGAAGGCGTTCGATTACCGGCTGATCGACCAGTCCGCCCTCGAGATCGTCGATACCGCCAAGCGCACGGGTGCGGTGGTCCGCGGCCCGGTGCCGCTGCCGACCCGTATCGAGCGTTTCGACCTGCTGCGTTCGCCGCACGTCAACAAGGCGTCGCGCGACCAGTTCGAGATCCGCACTCACCAGCGCCTGATGGACATCATCGATCCGACCGACAAGACGGTCGATGCGCTGATGAAGCTGGATCTCCCCGCCGGGGTTGATGTCGAGATCAAGTTGCAGTAAGCCGCTCTAGTTGCGGAGCTTTGCGAAAGGCCGGTATAATCCGGCCTTTGCGCCTTTGGGCGCAATTTACGTGATAGGGCCCGGTCAATCGTAACCGGGGACAGGAGAAGAAGATGAGTCTAGGCCTTGTGGGACGCAAGGTTGGCATGACTCGCATCTTCGCCGAGGACGGCAGGAGTGTCCCGGTGACGGTGCTTGACGTGTCCAACAATCGTGTGACCCAAATCAAGACGCCTGAAAACGACGGTTACGCCGCCGTGCAGGTGACTTTCGGCAAACGCCGCGCAAGTCGGGTTGGAAAGCCCCTTGCCGGACACCTTGCCAAGGCCGGCGTCGAAGCCGGTCACATGCTCAAGGAATTCCGTATCGAAACCGAGCAGGTCGCTGGCTTCAAGGCCGGGGATGTCGTCGGGGTCGATCTCTTTGCGGTCGGGCAGAAGGTGGATGTCACCGGCACGTCGATCGGCAAGGGTTTTTCCGGGGTGATCAAGCGGCACAACTTCTCGTCGAACCGCGCGTCGCACGGCAACTCCGTGTCGCACAACGCGCCGGGCTCGATCGGCATGGCTCAGGATCCGGGTCGGGTTTTCCCCGGCAAGCGGATGGCCGGACAGTACGGCAACACCACGTGCACCACCCAGAGTCTCGAAGTGGTCCGTGTCGATGTCGAGCGTCAGTTGCTCCTGGTGAAGGGGGCTGTACCCGGTTCGAAGGGCGGCGACGTGATCGTCCGTCCGGCGGTCAAGGCCCGTGGCTGAGCGAGGGCGTAATGGAACTTAAATTATTGAATGATCAGGGCGGGCAAGCGGCAACGCTGCAGGCCTCTGATGCGCTGTTCGGGCGCGACTACAACGAAGCCCTGATCCATCAGGTCGTCGTCGCGTACATGGCCAACGCGCGCTCGGGCAACCGCGCGCAGAAAGGTCGCGCGGAAGTCTCCAAGTCGACGCGCAAGCCGTGGCGCCAGAAAGGCACCGGCCGCGCGCGTGCCGGTATGGCGTCGAGCCCCCTGTGGCGCGGAGGCGGCCGGATTTTCCCGAATTCGCCTGAAGACAACTTCTCGCAGAAGCTGAACCGCAAGATGTATCGCGCCGGTGTCGCGTCGATTCTTTCGCAACTTGCGCGCGAAGACCGCCTCGCGGTCGTCGAGAATTTCAGCGTCGAGGCGCCGAAGACGCGCCTGCTGTCGCAGAAGCTCAAAGGCATGGGACTCGACTCGGTGCTGGTCATTACCGACGAGTTCGATGAAAACCTGTTCCTGTCGTCACGGAACCTGCACAAGGTGCTGGTTCTCGAGGTCAGCGAGACGGATCCGGTGTCGCTGGTGCACTACGACCGGGTCATCGTGACCAAGGGTGCGCTGGCCAAGATGGAGGAGGCCTGGCAATGAGCGGATTTAGCCAAGAGCGTCTGATGCAGGTGCTGCTCGCGCCCCAGATCTCCGAAAAGGCGACGTATGTCGCCGACAAGAACGAGCAGGTTGTGTTCAAGGTCGCGTCGACCGCGACCAAGCCCGAAGTCAAGGCGGCTGTCGAATTGCTCTTCAAGGTTGAAGTGAAGTCGGTGCAGATTGCGAACGTGAAAGGCAAGGTCAAGCGTTTCGGCAAGATGACCGGCCGCCGCAAGGACTGGAAGAAGGCGTTCGTTTGCCTCAAGCCGGGCCAGGAAATCAATTTCGCGGCCGGGGAGTGAGGAATCATGGCACTGGTAAAACTTAAGCCTACGTCTGCCGGCCGTCGCGCGATGGTCAAGGTCGTCAATGCGGATCTCTACAAGGGACGTCCGCATGCCGCGCTGGTCGAGAAGCAGTCGAAGAACGCCGGCCGCAACAACAGCGGTCGCATCACCGTCCGTCACCAGGGCGGTGGGCACAAGCAGCACTACCGTCTGGTGGATTTTCGTCGCAACAAGGACGGCATCGCCGCCCGCGTCGAGCGCGTCGAGTACGACCCGAACCGTTCCGCGAACATTGCGCTGATCTGCTACGCCGACGGCGAACGCGCCTACATCATCGCGCCGAAAGGGCTCGAAGTGGGACAGACGGTCCTCAGCGGGCCGGAAGCGCCGATCAAGGCGGGCAACGTGCTGCCGATCCGGAATATTCCGGTCGGTTCGACGATTCACTGCGTCGAACTGATGCCGGGCAAGGGGGCGCAGATCGCGCGTGCCGCCGGTACTTCGGTGCAGCTGCTCGCCCGCGAAGGCGCATATGCCCAGCTGCGGCTGCGCTCCGGCGAAGTCCGTCGGGTGCACGTCGAGTGCCGTGCCGCCATCGGCGTGGTCGGCAACGAAGAGCACGGCTTGCGCAAGATCGGCAAGGCGGGTGCGAACCGCTGGCGCGGTATTCGTCCGACCGTGCGCGGCGTGGCGATGAACCCGGTCGATCACCCGCACGGCGGCGGTGAAGGCCGCACCGGCGAAGGTGGTGTGCCGCGCAGCCCGTGGGGACAGCCGGCCAAGGGCTACCGCACGCGCAGCAACAAGCGCACCGACACGATGATCGTGCAGCGTCGTCACAAGCGTTAAGGGGTAACAAATGGCACGTTCTATTAAAAAAGGCCCGTTTGTCGACGCGCACCTGCTCAAGAAGGTCGACGCCGTGCGGGCGAGCAACGACAAGCGTCCGATCAAGACCTGGTCCCGTCGCTCGACGGTGTTGCCGGACTTCGTCGGCCTGACGATTGCGGTCCATAACGGCCGCCAGCATGTTCCGGTCTTCGTGTCGGAAAACATGGTTGGCCACAAGCTCGGCGAGTTTGCCCTGACCCGTACGTTCAAGGGTCATGCGGCGAGCAAGAAGGCGAAGAGGTAAGGAGTCATCATGGAAACCAGAGCAATTCTCCGCGGCGTTCGCCTGTCTGCCCAGAAGGGGCGGCTGGTGGCGGACCAGGTGCGGGGCAGGCCGGTTGATCAGGCGCTCAACATCCTCGCCTTCTCGCCGAAAAAGGGCGCGCAGATCATCCGCAAAGTGGTGGAGTCGGCGATTGCCAACGCAGAACACAACGATGGCGCAGATATCGACACCCTCAAGGTCAAGACGATCTACGTCGAGGAAGGCACGTCGCTGAAGCGCTTCGCGGCGCGGGCAAAAGGACGCGGGGCCCGCATTCTCAAGCCGACCTGCCACATCTACGTGACCGTCGGGGAATAAGGGGTACATATGGGTCAGAAAATTCATCCGACCGGGTTCCGCCTTGCGGTCACTCGCGACTGGAGTTCCCGTTGGTTCGCCTCGAGCGGCGATTACTCGAGAATGTTGCACGAGGATCTGAAGGTCCGCGATTTTCTCAAGAAGCGTCTTGCTCACGCATCGGTGGGGCGCATCGTCATCGAGCGCCCGGCGAAGAACGCACGGATCACCCTTTTCAGCGCGCGTCCTGGCGTCGTCATCGGCAAGAAGGGCGAGGACATCGAGCTGCTCAAGCGCGAGCTTCAGAAGATCATGGGCGTGCCGGTGCACGTCAATATCGAAGAAGTGCGCAAGCCGGAAATCGATGCCAAGCTGATCGCCGATTCGATCGCCCAGCAGCTCGAAAAGCGAATCATGTTCCGCCGCGCGATGAAGCGCGCGATGCAAAACGCGATGCGCCTCGGGGCGCAGGGCATCAAGATCATGAGCGCGGGACGACTGAACGGCGCGGAGATCGCGCGCACCGAGTGGTACCGCGAAGGGCGCGTGCCGCTGCACACGCTGCGTGCCGATATCGACTACGGCGTATCCGAAGCGAAGACCACGTACGGCATCATCGGTATCAAGGTGTGGGTGTACAAGGGTGAGATGCTCGGGCGCAACGAGCGGCCTGCGGTCGTCGAGAACGAGAACGAGGCTCGTCGCGGTCGCCGCGCGCCTCGCAATGATGCCGGTGACAACCGCGGCGCGAAGCGCCCCGCACGTCGCACCGGTGCCGAACAAGCGGGAGCTGGCGACAAGGCCGGCACCCGGACCAGGAAAGCGGGAGTAGACGATGCTGCAGCCGTCGAGAAGGAAGTATCGTAAGGAGCAGAAGGGCCGGAACACCGGGGTCGCGACGCGCGGCGCCAAGGTCAGCTTCGGCGAGTTCGGGCTCAAGGCGATCGGCCGCGGTCGTCTGACCGCCCGTCAGATCGAGTCCGCACGGCGGGCAATGACCCGGCACATCAAGCGGGGCGGGCGCATCTGGATCCGGATTTTCCCGGACAAGCCGATTTCGAAGAAGCCGGCTGAGGTGCGGATGGGTAACGGCAAGGGGAACCCGGAATACTGGGTCGCCGAGATTCAGCCCGGCAAGGTGTTGTATGAGATGGACGGTGTCGACGAGACGCTCGCCCGCGAAGCGTTCCGGCTCGCCGCCGCGAAGCTTCCGCTCGAGACCGTCTTTGTTCATCGTCAGATGGGGTGAGCATGAAAGCGAGTGAACTCCGCGCGAAAAGCGCCGGTGAATTGAATCAAGAATTGCTCGAACTGCTGAAAGCGCAGTTTTCGTTGCGCATGCAACTTGCGACTCAGCAGCTCGGCAATACGAGCCAACTCGGGAAAGTGCGCCGCGACATCGCGCGCGTGCGTACGCTCCTGCGGGAAAAGGCGGTGCAGAAATGACCGAGCAAGTCGAAAAAGTCAGGCGCGCGCTTGTCGGACGGGTGGTCAGCGACAAGATGCAGAACACGGTGACCGTTCTCGTCGAGCGCCGCGTGAAGCACGAGCTCTACGGCAAGGTGATCACGCGGTCCGCGAAATACCACGCGCATGTAGAAGACGGCGGCGCTGCGGCGGGCGATCTGGTCGAGATCGAGGAATGCCGTCCGATTTCAAAGACCAAGTCGTGGCGTGTGGCGAAGGTGCTCGAGAAGGCTCGGGTCATCTGACGGTAAGGTAGGTCTTCGGACAGCTTGGCAATACAACGCCAAGCTGTTATAGTTTTTATCTTTGCTTTTCGCTCTTCGGGGCTTTCTACCCGTACGGGTTCCAAGACTGACCGCTGTAGCGGGGCAAGTTGGAGATAAATTCATGATTCAAATGCAGTCCAGGCTGGACGTCGCCGACAATACCGGCGCGCGCTCAGTGATGTGCATCAAGGTCCTTGGTGGTTCCAAGCGCCGCTACGCGAGTATCGGCGACATCATCAAGGTCACCATCAAGGATGCCGCGCCGCGCGGGCGCGTGAAAAAAGGCGACATCTACAGCGCCGTCGTCGTGCGTACCGCAAAGGGCGTGCGTCGTCCCGACGGTTCGCTCGTCAAGTTCGATGGCAATGCGGCAGTGCTGCTCAACAACAAGCTCGAGCCGATCGGCACGCGCATCTTCGGGCCGGTGACGCGCGAGCTGCGCACCGAGCGGTTCATGAAGATTGTTTCGCTCGCGCCTGAAGTGCTCTAAGGAGGGCGTGAGATGAACAAGATCCGCAAGGGTGATGAAGTGGTGGTTCTGACCGGCAAGGATCGCGGTCGTCGCGGTGTCGTGTTGAGTCGCGTCGATGACGAGCGGCTGGTCGTCGAAGGCGTGAATCGGGTCAAGAAGCACGTGCGTCCGAACCCGCTCAAGGGTGAAGTGGGCGGCATCGTCGAGAAAGAGATGCCTCTGCATATTTCCAACGTCGCATTGTTCAATCCCGCGGCCCAGAAGGGCGATCGCGTGGGAATCCGGGTGCTTGAAGATGGGCGCAAGGTGCGCTTCTTCAAGTCGAATGGCGAACTGGTGGACGCGTAAGGAGTGGCAATGGCGCGCTTGCAGGAATTCTACAAAGAAACGGTGGCTCCGGAGCTGCTCAAGCAGTTCGGCTACAAGTCCGTGATGGAAGTGCCGCGCATCACCAAGATCACCCTGAACATGGGTGTCGGTGAGGCTGTCGGCGACAAGAAGATTCTCGAACACGCGGTCGGCGACATGGTCAAGATCGCCGGACAGAAGCCGGTGGTGACGAAAGCTCGCAAATCGATTGCAGGGTTCAAGATTCGCGACGGTTACCCGATCGGCTGCATGGTGACGTTGCGTGGCGCGAAGATGTTCGAGTTCCTCGATCGCCTGGTCACGGTGGCGATGCCGCGGATTCGCGACTTTCGCGGCATCGGCGGCAAGGGTTTCGACGGTCGTGGCAACTACAACCTCGGCGTCAAGGAACAGATCATTTTCCCCGAAATCGAGTACGACAAGATCGATGCCCTTCGGGGGATGAACATCAGCATCACGACGACCGCCAAGAGCGATCAGGAAGCTCGGGCCCTGCTCGTCGCGTTCAAGTTCCCGTTCAAGAATTGAGGAAGTTATGGCGAAACTGTCCCTGATCAATCGAGAAGAGAAGCGCCGCAAGACGGTCGAGAAATTCGCCGCCAAGCGCACCGCGCTGATCGCTCAGATCAACGATTTCAAGCTGCCGGAAGAGGAGCGCATGGCCGCTCGTCTGAAGCTGCAGCAGTTGCCGCGCAATGCAAGTCCGGTTCGGGAGCGTAATCGCTGTGCCTTGACCGGGCGTCCGCGCGGTGTGTTCCGCAAGTTCGGATTGTGCCGTAACAAGCTGCGCGACCTGGCGTTCCGCGGCGAGGTGCCCGGCATGACCAAGGCGAGCTGGTAAGGAGATTATCGTATGAGTATGTCCGATCCTATCGCCGACATGCTGACCCGTATCCGTAACGGTCAGCAGGCTCAGAAAGTGAGCGTGTCGATGCCTTGCTCGAAGCTGAAGGTCGCGATCGCGAAAGTCCTGCAGGACGAAGGCTATATCGACGGCTATTCCATTCGCGAAGCGGGCGGCAAGCCGGAACTCGATGTTTCCCTCAAGTACTACGCCGGCCGTCCGGTCATCGAGCGGATCGAGCGCGTCAGCCGCCCCGGTCTGCGCGTGTACAAGGGCAGCGGCGATCTTCCCCGTGTCATGAACGGGCTGGGAGTCGCGATCGTGTCGACGCCTCGCGGCGTCATGACGGACCGTGCGGCGCGAGCCGGTCGGGTCGGCGGCGAAGTCATTTGTTACGTCGCATAAGGGGGGATCATGTCTCGTGTAGCTAAGAATCCGGTGGCAATCCCCCAGGGCGTCGAGATCACGATCGGAGCCGATGAAGTTTCCGTCAAGGGGCCGCTGGGCGCCATGAAACAGTACATCGGCAACGCAGTGACGCTCGAGCGCGACGGTGATGCGGTGGTGTGCAAGGCGCGCGAAGGTGTCGCAAACGGCCGGGCGATGTCCGGCACGGTGCGCGCCCTCGTCAACAACATGGTTACCGGTGTGACGAAAGGCTTCGAGCGCAAGCTCACGCTGGTCGGCGTCGGTTATCGCGCCCAGGCGCAGGGCGACAAGCTCAATCTGACGCTCGGCTTCTCCCACCCGGTGGTGCATCAGATGCCGGCCGGCGTGAAAGTGGAAACTCCGACTCAGACCGAGATCGTCCTCAAGGGCATCGACAAGCAGCAAGTCGGTCAGGTCGCAGCCGAGGTGCGTGCATACCGCGAACCCGAGCCGTACAAGGGCAAGGGCGTCCGTTATTCGGACGAAGTGGTTGTGCTTAAGGAAACCAAGAAGAAGTAAGGGCGGTTCGTCATGAACAAGAAAGAAGTTCGTCTGCGTCGTGCTCGTAAAACCCGAGCCAAAATCGCGGAGCTGAAGTCGGTGCGCCTAACCGTGTTCCGTACCAACTCCCATATCTACGCCCAAGTCATCGACGGTAGCGGTTCGCGGGTGTTGGCGGCGGCGTCGACCGTCGAAGCCGACGTGCGCTCGCAACTGCCGAACGGCGGCAACAAGCAGGCCGCGCAGGTTGTCGGCAAGCTCATCGCCGAGCGGGCGAAGGCCGCCGGGATCGAAGCGGTGGCGTTCGACCGTGCCGGCTTCCAGTATCACGGTCGCGTCAAGGCGCTGGCCGAGGCCGCCCGCGAAGGCGGACTCAAGTTCTAAGCGAGGTTTCGAATGGCTAAGCAACAAAGCAAGCGACCGCAAGCGGCGGATGAGCGCGACGACGGCCTGCGGGAGAAAATGGTTGCGATCAATCGCGTGACCAAGGTCGTCAAGGGCGGCCGCATCCTCGGTTTTGCGGCGCTTACGGTCGTCGGTGACGGCGACGGCGGCGTCGGAATGGGCAAGGGCAAGTCGCGCGAAGTGCCGGTGGCGGTGCAGAAGGCGATGGACGAAGCGCGTCGCAAGCTCAAGAAGATTTCGCTCAAGAACGGCACGTTGCAGCACTCGGTCGTCGGCAAGCACGGCGCGGCCTCCGTGCTGATGCAGCCGGCGCCGAGCGGCACCGGCATCATCGCGGGCGGCCCGATGCGCGCGGTGTTCGAAGTGATGGGCGTCACCGACGTGACCTGCAAGTGCCTCGGCTCCGCCAATCCTTACAACGTCGTGCGTGCGACGCTCAACGGTCTGCTGGCGATCAATACGCCGGCCGAGATCGCTGCCAAGCGTGGCAAGTCGGTCGAAGAGATCCTGGGGTAAGCGATGTCCGAGAAAACGATCAAGGTCACGCTCGTGAAGAGCGTGATCGGCACCAAGCAGTCGCACCGTGCAACCGTCCGCGGTCTCGGCCTGCGACGCATGAACCACTGTGTCGAACTGCAGGACACGCCTGAAGTTCGCGGCATGGTGAACAAGGTGTCGTATCTGCTGAAGTGTGAGGGTTGATATGCGACTCAATACGATAAAGCCCGGCGCCGGTTCGAAATCGGCGGCGAAGCGCGTCGGCCGCGGCATCGGCAGCGGCCTGGGCAAGACCTGCGGACGCGGCCACAAGGGGCAGAAGTCCCGCGCCGGCGGCTTCCACAAAGTCGGTTTCGAAGGCGGTCAGATGCCGCTGCAGCGCCGGCTTCCGAAGCGTGGCTTCGTGTCGCTGACGGCCGCGCGCAAAGTCGAAGTGCGCCTGTCGGAACTCGACAAGCTGCCCGTCGACGACATCGATCTGCTGGTGCTGATGCAGGCCGGTATTGTTCCGGGCGATGCGCTGTCCGCAAAAGTCGTGCTGTCGGGGACGATCGGACGCAAGATCACGCTGCGCGGCATCGGCGCGACCAAAGGCGCGCTGGCGGCGATCGAAGCTGCCGGCGGGTCGGTGGCGACCGCCTAAACCAAGGGAAAGCGAAGTGGCCAATCCTGCTGCCACGCTGGGGGCGTCCGGGCGTTTCGGGGATCTGAAACGCCGTGTCCTGTTCCTGCTCGGTGCACTCCTCGTGTACCGGCTCGGCGCGCACATCCCCGTTCCCGGCATCGATCCGGCGCGACTGTCCGAGCTTTTCCAGTCGCAGGCGGGCGGGATCCTCGGCGTGTTCAACCTGTTTTCCGGCGGGGCGCTGTCGCGGTTCACGATTTTCGCGCTCGGCATCATGCCGTACATCTCGGCGTCGATCATCATGCAGCTGATGACGGTCGCGGTGCCGCAGCTCGAGGCGCTGAAGAAAGAGGGCGAGGCAGGGCGGCGCAAGATCACGCAATACACGCGCTACGGCACGGTTGCGCTGTCCCTCGCGCAGTCGCTGGGCATTGCGATCGCGCTCGAGAGCCAGCCCGGGCTGGTACTCGATCCGGGGCTCATGTTCCGTTTCGTGACCGTCGCGACGCTGGTTACGGGCACGATGTTCCTGATGTG
Organism: Azoarcus sp. PA01; assembly: GCA_001274695.2. NCBI lineage: Bacteria > Pseudomonadati > Pseudomonadota > Betaproteobacteria > Rhodocyclales > Zoogloeaceae > Azoarcus > Azoarcus sp. PA01. The sequence continues at coordinate 2,028,823 of LARU01000002.1, forward strand.
GCTGGGCGAGCAGATCACCGAGCGTGGCATCGGCAACGGCATTTCGCTGATCATTTTCGCCGGTATCGCAGCAGGTTTGCCGAGCGCCATCGGCGGGCTGTTCGAACTGGTGCGCACCGGCGCGATGCATCCTTTCACGGCATTGCTGATCTGTGTGCTCGTAGTGCTGGTGACCGGCTTCGTCGTGTTCGTCGAACGCGGTCAGCGCAAGATCCTGGTGAATTACGCAAAGCGCCAGGTCGGGAACAAGATCTATGGCGGGCAGAGTTCGCATTTGCCGCTGAAGCTCAACATGGCAGGGGTGATCCCGCCGATTTTTGCTTCGAGCATCATCCTGTTTCCGGCGACGCTGGGGCAATGGTTCGGCGCCAGCGAAGGCATGACCTGGCTTCGTGATATCTCCTCGACGCTCGCGCCGGGGCAGCCGATCTACGTCATGCTTTATGCAGCGGCGATCATGTTTTTCTGCTTCTTCTACACGGCGCTGGTGTTCAATGCCCGGGAGACGGCAGACAACCTGAAGAAGAGCGGTGCATTCGTTCCCGGGATTCGGCCCGGCGACCAGACTTCGCGTTATATCGACAAGATCCTTACGCGGCTGACCCTCGTGGGTGCAGTGTACATCACTCTGGTGTGCCTGCTGCCCGAGTTCCTGATCCTTCGCTGGAACGTTCCGTTCTACTTCGGCGGGACCTCGTTGCTGATCATCGTCGTCGTGACGATGGATTTCATGACGCAGGTACAGGCTTACGTGATGTCCCATCAATATGAGAGTTTGCTGAAGAAGGCGAACTTCAAGGGTGCGGGGCTTCCCACCCGGTAACTCATGCGAGGGGCGTAATCGAGATGCAGGGCGAGGTGCCCGAGAATCTGCCCGGCCCACTGTTCCGCGTTCGGATCGAGAACGGACGGGCGATTCTCGGATACATCTAGGGAAGAAGGTGGAGGCGCTGCCTCCGCGTTCTTCCCGGCGACAAGGTCACTGTGCAACTGACGCCCTACGACCTGACGAAGGCCCGGATCGTTTTCCGGACCAGGTAATCAAGAAACTGGAGTAACAAAATGAGAGTTCAGGCTTCGGTAAAGCGGCTTTGCCGCAACTGCAAAATCGTTCGTCGTAAAGGCGTGGTTCGCGTGATCTGCACCGACCCGCGTCACAAGCAGCGCCAGGGTTGATTCTCTAGCGCTCACGTATTATTATTTAATGTTTCGCTTTTTGGGGTAATCGAATGGCCCGTATTGCTGGGGTAAACATTCCCAACCACAAGCATGCCGAGATCGCGCTGACCGCCATCTATGGAATTGGCCGTTCGCGTGCTCAGAAGATTTGCGATGCTGCCAACGTCGTGCGTTCCGTCAAGATGAAGGATCTCACCGAGTCCGACATGGAACGGTTGCGTGACGAAGTGGCGAAATTCATTGTCGAGGGTGATCTTCGTCGCGAGACGACGATGAACATCAAGCGACTGATGGATCTTGGTTGCTATCGTGGTGTTCGTCATCGTCGCGGTCTGCCGCTTCGTGGCCAGCGCACCCGCACCAATGCGCGTACCCGGAAAGGGCCGCGCAAGGCAATCGCCGGCAAGAAGTGACAGGAATAGAAAATGGCTAAAACTGCTGCGAAAGTTCGCAAGAAGGTCAAGAAGAACGTCGCCGAGGGTATCGCCCACGTGCACGCGAGCTTCAACAACACGATCATCACTATCACCGACCGTCAGGGCAATGCGCTGTCCTGGGCGACCTCGGGTGGTGCCGGCTTCAAGGGCTCGCGGAAGAGCACGCCGTTTGCCGCCCAGGTCGCGGCCGAAGCTGCCGGCAAAGCTGCCCAGGAATGTGGCGTCAAGAACCTGGAAGTTCGCATCAAGGGCCCCGGCCCCGGGCGCGAATCTGCTGTCCGCGCGCTCAATGCGCTGGGCATGAAGATCTCCAGCATTACCGACATCACGCCGATCCCGCATAACGGCTGCCGTCCGCCGAAAAAGCGCCGCATCTGACAAGGAGTTTAACGTGGCTCGTAATCTGGATCCCAAGTGCCGTCAGTGCCGCCGCGAGGGCGAAAAGCTGTTTCTGAAGGCCGAGAAGTGCTTCACCGATAAATGTGCCATCGAGCGCCGCGCGTATGCGCCCGGCCAGCATGGCCAGCGTTCCGGTCAACGGATGTCCGGCTACGGCGTGCAGTTGCGCGAAAAGCAGAAGATCCGTCGCCTGTACGGCGTGCTCGAAGCGCAGTTCCGCAAAGTCTATGCCGAGGCCGAGCGCCGTCGCGGCCAGACCGGCGAGAACCTGCTGCAGCTGCTCGAAGGGCGCCTCGACTCGGTCGTCTATCGCATGGGTTTTGGCGGTTCGCGTGCCGAATCGCGTCAGCTGGTGCGGCACAACGGCATCCTCGTCAATGGCAAGCGGGTGAATATCCCGTCGTATGTCGTTCGCCCGGGCGAAGTCGTCGAGCTCACCGAAGCGTCGCGCGGTCAGCTGCGCGTCAAGGCCGCGCTCGAAGCAGCTGCTTCCCGTGGTTTCCCGGAATGGCTGGACGTCGACGCGAAGGCTGGCAAGGGCACCTTCAAGGCATATCCGCAGCGCGCTGAACTGCCGCCGACGATCAATGAAGGCCTGGTCGTCGAACTGTATTCCCGCTAACGGGTTCGCCTGAAGAATCAAAGATCCGAGGAACTGCTGATGCAAAGCAATTCGCTGCTGAAACCCCGCATCATCGACGTCCAGAGTGTGTCGCCGGTCCAGGCCCGCGTCACGATGGAGCCGTTCGAACGCGGTTTCGGCCATACCCTGGGGAACGCGCTGCGGCGCATTCTCCTGTCCTCGTTGCCGGGCTATGCGCCGACCGAAGTGTCCATCGAAGGCGTGCTGCATGAGTATTCCACTCTTGACGGCGTGCGCGAGGATATCGTCGATCTGCTGTTGAACCTCAAGGGCGTGGTGCTCAAGCTCCATAGCCGCAGCGAGGCGACGCTGCGCCTGGCGAAGTCGGGCGATGGGGTGGTCACGGCGCGCGACATCGAGGTTGGGCACGACGTGGAAATCATCAACCCGGATCATGTGATTGCGCACCTCGCGCCGGGCGGAAAGCTCGACATGCAGATCAAGGTCGAGGAAGGCCGCGGTTACGTGCCGGGCAACGTCCGTCCGGCTGCGGGCGACACCAAGACCATCGGCCGCGTCGTGCTCGACGCGTCCTTCAGCCCGGTGCGGCGCGTGAGTTACCTGGTCGAGAGCGCCCGGGTGGAGCAGCGCACCGACCTCGACCGGCTGGTGATCGACATCGAAACGAACGGCGCAGTCGACCCCGAGGAGGCCATCCGCTACGCGGCACGCGTTCTCATGGATCAGCTGTCGGTGTTTGCCGATCTCGAAGGCACGGCGCCGGTCGTCGAGCAGTCCGCGGCGCAGACGATCGACCCGGTGCTGCTGCGCCCGGTGGATGATCTGGAGTTGACGGTTCGGTCGGCCAACTGCCTGAAGGCGGAGAACATTTACTACATCGGCGACCTGATCCAGCGCACCGAGACGGAGTTGCTGAAGACGCCGAATCTGGGCCGCAAGTCGCTGAACGAAATCAAGGAAGTGTTGGCCTCCCGCGGGCTGACTCTCGGGATGAAACTGGAAAACTGGCCGCCGGCCGGGCTCGAAAAGCTCGGTTGAGGCGCGTCAGTGGAGTGAGGAAGAAAAATGCGTCACCGCAACGGTCTTCGCAAACTTAATCGTACCAGCAGCCACCGCCAGGCGATGTTTCGCAACATGGCCAACGCGCTGCTGCGTCACGAAGTCATCAAGACGACTCTGCCCAAGGCCAAGGAATTGCGCCGCGTGGTCGAGCCGCTGATCACCCTCGGCAAGAAGCCGAGCCTGTCGAATCGGCGTCTGGCATTCAACCGGATGCGCGACCGCGAGATGGTGGTCAAACTGTTCGACGTGCTGGGTCCGCGTTTTGCCGAGCGTAACGGCGGCTATCTGCGCATCCTGAAGTTCGGTTTCCGCGACGGCGACAACGCGCCGATGGCGTTGATCGAGCTGCTCGACCGGCCGGCTGAAGGCGAGGAAGAAGCGAATGTGAGCGAGGCGGCTGCGGCCTGAGTCCGGTCGCGTAACGTTTCGCAGCGGAATGGGCCGGGAAACCGGCCCATTTTTTTGGCTCGGCGCCGTTTCGCGGCTCGGCCAGCGGTCAGCGTTGTCTGACTCCCGGTGCGTCGGGCTGCGAAGGTGTCGCGGTCGGAACCGGATCGGTCGGGAACCGTGCGGCAACGGCTCGTCTCGCGAACGCGGAAGACAAGACAGGAGAGGGCGATGAGGGTGGTGCTGGTAACCGGCGGAGCGGGATATATCGGCTCCCATACTTGCGTGGAACTGCTGCAGAGCGGCCACGACGTCGTGGTCGTCGACAACCTGTGCAACAGCAAGTCCGAGGCGCTCGCGAGGGTCGAGCAGATCGCCGGGCGCAGGCTGGCGGGCTTCCACGAGCTCGACATCCGCGAACCCGGCGGTCTGCAAGCCGTTTTCGGCGCTTATCCGGTTGATGCGGTGATCCATTTCGCCGCGCTGAAAGCGGTCGGCGAATCGGTCCGCGAGCCGCTCGAGTACTACGACAACAACATCGGCGGGACGATCGCGCTGACGCGGGCGATGGCCGAAGCCGGCGTGCGCCGGCTCGTGTTCAGCTCCTCGGCGACGGTGTATGGCGATCCGCACAGCGTGCCGATCGCGGAAAGCGCCCCTGCGGCGCCGACCAACCCGTACGGCCGGACAAAGTGGATGACCGAGCAGGTGCTGTCGGACGTCGCCGCGTCCGATCCGCGCTGGCAAGTGGTGTTGCTGCGCTACTTCAATCCGGTTGGCGCGCACCATAGCGGGCGCATCGGGGAAGATCCCCATGGAATCCCGAACAACCTGATGCCGTACATCAGCCAGGTTGCGGTGGGACGCCTGCCGCAGCTGCAGGTGTTCGGCGGCGACTACGCGACGCCGGACGGGACCGGTGTTCGCGACTACATCCACGTCGTGGATCTCGCGCGCGGCCACGTGCAGGCGGTCGAACGCATCGAAGGGCTGCCCGGTGTGACGTGCCTGAATCTCGGCACCGGACGCGGATACAGCGTGCTCGACGTCATTCGCAGCTTCGAGGCGGCGTCCGGCCGCCCGGTCCCGTACCGCATCGTCGACCGCCGCCCTGGCGACATCGCCGCGTGCTGGGCGGATGCCGGCCGGGCGGAAAAAGTGCTGGGCTGGCGGCCGGAGCACGACCTCGATGCGATGTGCCGGGACGCCTGGCACTGGCAGACGAGCAATCCGGACGGCTATCCGGGCTGACGACGAAGAGGCGGGGGCGATGCGCAACACGCGCCCTGGTCGCGGCTCCGCACGACCGGTCGGCGGTGGACACCGGCCCGGTCACGAACTGGATTGTGCGGCAATCCCCGCGACGGCCGGGCGCGCATCGTCCCGCGCCATCGCGTTCTTCAGGTAGCGGCCGGTGTGGCTTGCGGGGTGGGCAGCGAGGGTTTCGGGAGGGGCGCTGCAAAGGATTTTCCCGCCCCGCCCGCCCCCTTCGGGGCCGAGGTCGATCAGCCAGTCGGCAGTCTTGATGACGTCGAGGTTGTGCTCGATGACGACGACAGTGTTGCCGTGGTCGCGCAGGCGGTGCAGCACGCCGAGCAGCAGCTCGATGTCGCGAAAGTGCAGGCCGGTCGTCGGCTCGTCGAGGATGTACAGCGTGCGGCCGGTGTCGCGTTTCGACAGCTCGAGCGCGAGCTTGACCCGCTGTGCTTCCCCGCCGGAAAGCGTCGTCGCGCTCTGGCCCAGGCGAATGTAGCCGAGGCCGACGTCCACGAGCGTTTCGAGTTTGCGCGCGACCGCCGGAACGGCGCGGAAGAACTCCAGCGCGTTTTCCACCGTCATGTCGAGCACTTCGAAGACCGTCTTGCCCTTGTAGCGGATTTCCAGCGTTTCACGGTTGTAGCGCTTGCCGTGGCAGACGTCGCACGGCACGTACATGTCGGGCAGGAAGTGCATCTCGACCTTGATCATCCCGTCGCCCTGGCAGGCTTCGCAGCGTCCGCCCTTGACGTTGAACGAGAAGCGCCCCGGGCCATAGCCGCGCGCGCGCGCTTCGGGCACGCCCGCAAAAAGCTCGCGCACCGGAGTCAGCAGGCCCGTGTAGGTTGCCGGGTTCGAGCGCGGCGTGCGGCCGATCGGCGACTGGTCGACGTTGATGACCTTGTCGAAGAACTCGAGCCCCTCAACTGACGTGTAGGGCGCCGGCTCGGTGTTCGATCCGTAAAGGTGCTTCGCTGCGATCGCATACAGCGTGTCGTTGATCAGCGTCGATTTGCCCGAGCCTGACACGCCGGTCACGCACGTGAGCAGGCCGACCGGCAGTTCCAGGACGACGTCCTTGAGGTTGTTCCCGCTGCAGCCGCGAAGCGTGAGCAGGCGTTGCGGATCGGGAGCGGTGCGCCGCCGCGGGCTCGGGATCGCAAGGCGTCCCGCGAGGTACGCGCCGGTCAGCGACGTCTCGCTGGCGATGATTTCCGCGGGCGTGCCGCGGGCGACGATCTCGCCGCCATGCACCCCGGCGCCCGGGCCCATGTCGACGACGTAGTCCGCCGAGCGGATCGCGTCCTCGTCATGCTCGACGACGATCACCGTGTTGCCGAGGTCGCGAAGCTGGCGCAGCGTGCCGAGCAACCGGTCGTTGTCGCGCTGGTGCAGGCCGATCGACGGCTCGTCGAGGACGTACATGACGCCCGTCAGGCCCGAGCCGATCTGGCTCGCGAGGCGGATGCGCTGGGCTTCGCCGCCCGACAGCGTGTCGGCCGAGCGGTCGAGCGACAGGTAGTCGAGCCCGACGTTGATCAGGAAGCTCAGGCGGTCCGAGATTTCCTTGACGATCTTGCCGGCGACGAGGCCGCGGTGGCCGCTCAGCGACAGCCCGTCGAAAAAGTGTTTGCAGTCGCCGAGCGGCATCCGCCCCACGGCGTGGATCGGCTGGCCGCCGATCAGCACGTGACGGGCTTCGCTGCGCAGCCGCGTACCGCCGCAGCCCGGGCACGGGTGCGTCGCGCGGTACTTGGCGAGCTCCTCGCGCACTGCCGTCGAGTCGGTTTCGCGATAGCGCCGCTCCAGGTTCGGGATGATGCCTTCGAACGGATGTTCCTTCGCGACCGTGCGGCCGTTGTCGGCGAGATAGCGGAACGGGATTTTCCGGCGCCCGGAACCGTGCAGCACGACTTCGCGCACTTCTTCGGGCAGCTCACTGAACGGCGTATCGACGTCGAAACCGTAATGCGCCGCGAGGCTCGCGAGCATCTGGAAGTAGAACTGGTTGCGCCGGTCCCAGCCGCGGATCGCCCCGGCCGACAGCGACAGATCGGGATGCACGACGACGCGCGCGGGATCGAAGAAATCGACCTGACCCAGACCGTCGCACTTCGGGCATGCGCCGGCGGGGTTGTTGAACGAAAACAGGCGGGGTTCAAGTTCGGCGAGCGCGTAGCTGCACACCGGGCACGCGAAGCGGGCGGAGAACAGGTGCTCGGCGCCGCTGTCGATCTCGACCGCGATCGCGCGGCCGTCGGCGTGGGTCAGCGCCGTCTCGAACGATTCGGCGATGCGCCCGCGCTGGTCGGCGCGCACCTTGAGCCGGTCGATGACCACTTCGACCGTATGCCGCCGGCCTTTCTCGAGCGCCGGCAGGGCGTCGAGTTCGCTGACGACGCCATCGACGCGCACGCGCACGAAGCCCTGCGCGCGCAGTTCGGCGAACAGGTCGTGCTGCTCGCCCTTGCGGTACGCGACGACCGGCGCGAGGATCATCAGCCGCGTGTCCTGCGGCAGCGCCAGCACGTGATCGACCATCTGCGAGACCGTCTGCGCTTCGAGCGCCTGGTCCGGGTGGTCCGGGCAGTGCGGCGTGCCGGCGCGCGCGTACAGCAGGCGCAGGTAGTCGTGGATCTCGGTGACCGTGCCGACCGTCGAACGCGGATTGTGGCTGGTCGCTTTCTGCTCGATCGCGATCGCCGGCGAAAGCCCCTCGATCAGGTCGACGTCGGGCTTCTCCATCAGCTGCAGGAACTGCCGCGCGTACGCGGAAAGCGACTCGACGTAGCGGCGCTGGCCTTCGGCGTACAGCGTGTCGAACGCGAGCGAGGACTTGCCCGACCCCGACAGGCCGGTGATCACCGTCAGCCGGTTGCGCGGCAGGTCGAGGCTGATGTTCTTCAGGTTATGGGTGCGGGCGCCGCGGATGCGGATTTCGTCCATGGGGCGGGGGAATTGCCGGAGGGGGAACGCGCCACTATACGAGAGAACACCGGTCGATCCAAACCGGATGAACCGCGAATGCTAGAATCGCCGCTTTGGTCCGCCGCGTCTCCCTAATGTCCCGATTCGAGCACGATTCCATGACCCCCGCGGAGAAGCGGGCCGGCATGAGCCTCGCGGCGATCTTCGCGCTGCGCATGCTCGGCCTGTTCCTGATCCTGCCGGTGTTCGCGGTTCATGCCCATGAGATTCCCGGCGGCGACGACCTGACGCTCGTCGGCCTGGCGATCGGCGCATACGGGCTGACGCAGGCGTTCCTGCAGATCGCCTACGGCGCCGCGTCCGACCGTTTCGGCCGCAAGCCGGTGATCGTGTTCGGCCTGCTGCTGTTCGTCATCGGCAGTGCCGTCGCCGCGCTGGCCGACAGCATCTACATCGTCATCGTCGGCCGGGTCCTGCAGGGCGCCGGTGCGATTTCCGCCGCGGTGACCGCGCTCGCCGCCGACCTCACGCGCGACCAGCATCGCACCAAGGTGATGGCGATGATCGGCTCGAGCATCGGTCTGGTGTTCGCGATTTCGATGGTCGCGGCGCCGCTGCTCTATACGCTGGTCGGCATGAGCGGGATTTTCTGGCTGACCGCAGCGCTGGCCTTTCTTGCGATCGGCGTCGTCGTCTACGTCGTGCCGACGGTGCCGGTGATTCCGCGCGCCGCCGGCGGCAGGCTCGTCGACGTCCTGCGCAACGGACAGCTGATGCGGCTGAACCTCGGCGTGTTCGCGCTGCACCTGATCCAGACCGCGATGTGGGTGCTCGTGCCGGCCGCGATCGTCGCCGGCGGCGCATTGCCGCTGCCCGAGCACTGGAAGGTGTATCTTCCCGCAGTGCTGCTGTCGTTCGCGTTGATGGTGCCGGCGGTGATCGTCGCCGAGCGCCGCGGCATGATGAAGGTGATCTTCAATGCGGCGATCGCGCTGCTCGTCGTCGTGCAGCTCGGCCTGTATGCGCTCGGCGACAGCCTGCTGGCGCTCGGCGTGTGGCTGACGCTGTTTTTCGTCGCCTTCAACGTGCTCGAAGCGGTCCTGCCGTCGTGGATATCGAAGATCGCGCCGCCCCACGCACGAGGCACTGCGCTTGGCGTCTACAACACGCTGCAATCGGTCGGTCTCTTTCTCGGTGGAATGGTCGGCGGCTGGATCGCGCAGCAGTACGGACCGTCAGCCGTCAACCTCGCCTGCGGCTTGCTCGCGCTGGTCTGGCTGATGGTCGCGGCGACAATGAACTCGCCTCCGCGCCGGGTCGTGGCGGCACCGGCGGCACGTTAATCCCTACATGAGGAGAATCGCATGGCATCCCTGAACAAAGTGATCCTGATCGGCAATCTCGGCAAGGATCCCGAAACGCGCTATGCCCCCAGCGGCGATGCGATCTGCAACATCACGGTGGCGACGAGCGAAACCTGGAAGGACAAGGCGACGGGCGAAAAGAAGGAGCAGACCGAATGGCACCGCGTCGTGTTTTTCGGCCGGCTCGCCGAAATCGCGGCGCAGTACCTGCGCAAGGGCAGCCAGATCTACGTCGAAGGCCGGCTGCAGACGCGCAAGTGGCAGGACAAGGAAGGGCAGGACCGCTACACGACCGAGATCCGCGGCGACGAGATGAAGATGCTCGGGTCGCGCCAGGGCGCGGGTGAGGCATCCTCCGGCCGCCAGTACGACGCCGGCGGCTACGACGCGTCCGCAGCGTCGCGCCCGAGCGCGCAGCCGGCCGCGCCGGCGAAGGCGCCGACGAAGAGCAGCGGCGGGGGCGCCGGTTTCGGCGATTTCGACGACGACATTCCGTTCTGACCGGGCTTCGGCCGGAGACGTCGTTCCAGGCTGCCGACAAGTTCCTTCGCGATGCATTTTTTCGCGGCGATGTGCGGCTTTACGCCCACCGTTCGAGCCCCTGCCGTCGTCGGCGGCGGTGCAGGCTCCGGAGAAGCGGTGTGGCGCCGCTTGCGGCACGGGGAATGGAAATTGCAAAAGTCATGCTCCGTGAATCGCACCGGCTCGGTGCGGCTCGATGACCCACTTGTCGAAGGAGCGTCCCATGACATCCACGTTTCGCAGCAAAAGCCTTTGTATCGCCGCGGCAATCGGACTGATGGCACCGTCGGTGTTGTTTGCGCAAGCCAGCGGGTCGGCCCCGGCTGCGACGCAGGGCTCGCCTTCAGGCACTTCGAGCGCCGCGACCACGACACCGCAGTTGTCGGAGGACGATCGGGAGTTCGTCGAGAAAGCGGCTTCGTCGGGTCTTGCCGAAGTGCAGATGGGGCAACTCGCCAGCAAGAGTACGGCGTCGTCGCAGGTCAAGCTGTTCGCCGAGCGGATGGTGAAAGACCATGGCACCGCGAACAGCGAGCTGCAGCAGATCGTCTCGGACACCGGCATGCAGCTGCCCAAGCAGCCCGAGGACAAGCATCAGGACAAGCTCAAGGACCTGCAGAAGCATTCGGGCCAGAAGTTCGACCGCGAATACATGGAGCTGATGGTCAAGGAGCACGAGAAGGACATCGAAACCTTCGAGAAATACGCGAAGGATTCGAAGCACGCCGGACTCAAAGCCTTCGCCGCGAAAAACCTGCCGATCCTGCGCGAGCACTTGGAACTCGCGAAGAAAAACGAGCGCGCCCTCAAGGATTAGAGCCGCGACGGTGACGGTGACGCCGTGGCCCGCGGCACGGCTTGTGCGCTGGGCCGGCCGCGTGCCGCGTTTTTCCGGCTACCTTTCACGCAGCGCGCGCTGCATCCGTCCGAGCGCTTCGGCGAGCAGCGCTCGGGTGCAGCCGAAATTCAGCCGCACGAAGCCGGGCATCCCGAACGGCGCGCCGTCGGACAGGCCGACGCCGGCGGCTTCGAAGAACTTTGCCGGGTCTTCGAGCCCGGCCGCGCGGCAGTCGATCCACGCAAGGTAAGTCGCCTGCGGGCGCGCGGTCTCGATGCCCGGCATCGTGTCGATCGCGGCCATCACGAGGTCGCGGTTGCCGCGCAGGTAGTCGAGCAGCGCGGCGCGCCACGGGCTGCCGTCGCGGTAGGCCGCTTCGGCAGCGACCATTCCGAGCACGTTCGGATGCGGCACGATGCCATGCATCGCGTGACGAAAGCGCCGCCGCAGGCTGCTGTCGGAAATCACGGCGAAAGCACAGTACAGCGCCGGAATGTTCCACGTCTTCGACGGCGCCATCAGCGTGATCGTGCGTTGCGCGACCGACGCATCGAGCGCGGCGATCGGGACGTGCGGGGCGTCGTCGTCGAGCACCAGGCCGCAGTGGATTTCGTCGGAACAGATCGTCAGGTCGTGCCGCTCGGCGAGGTCCGCGAGCCAGCGCAATTCGTCGCGGTCGAACACGCGGCCGACCGGATTGTGCGGGTTGCACAGCATCAACAGGCGGCTGCGCGGGGTCAGCGCGGCTTCGAACACATCGCGATCCCAGTTCCACCGGCCGTCGGCAAAGACGAGCGGACGCGTCACGAGGCGACGATCGCTGTTGCCCGGCGCAGCGAGGAACGGTGGGTAGACCGGCGTCGCGGTCAGCACTTCGTCGCCAGCTTCGCCCGTGATGCGGCACGCGAGATTGAAGCCGGTCACGACGCCGGGTAGCCACACCAGCCAGTCCGCTTCGATCCGCCACGCGTGGTCGCGCGCGAGGCCTTCGATCACCGCTTCAGTCAGGCCGGGCCAGGCGTCGGTGTAGCCGAAGACGCGGTGGTCGAGACGGCGCTGCAGCGCTTCGACGACCGGCGGCGGCGCGGCGAAATCCATGTCGGCGACCCACAGCGGAAGGACGTCGCGCCCTGCATAGCGTCCCCATTTTTCGCCGGGAACGTGCCGGCGGTCTATCTCGGTGTCGAAGTCGAAAATCGGATTCATCGTCGTCAGCCCTGTTGCAAGGCAATGAAAAGCTCGCGGTGCGATGCCGGGTCTTTGTCCCGTGCAGCGGATACAATTGAGGAAAACTAACCGAATGTGCAGGAGGAAGACAACGTGCAGCACGTCACCGCCCACCCCGACGGCATTCTTGCGGTCGATGCCGGCTATGGCCGGCCCGGCGTCGCGGCGATCCACCTGGTCATCCATCAGGGGCACGCCGCGGTCGTCGACACCGGCACGAACGCGTCCGTCCCGCGCGTGCTGGGCGCCCTCGTCGCTGCCGGCATCGCGCCCGAGAACGTCGACTGGGTCATCCTCACCCACATTCACCTCGATCACGCGGGCGGCGCCGGCAGCCTGATGTGCGCGTTGCCGAACGCGAAGCTCGTCGTCCATCCGCGCGGCGTGCGCCACCTCGTCGACCCGGCGAAACTGTGGGAAGGCACTTCGGCCGTGTATGGCGCGGAGCGGGCTTTCGCGCTATACGGGCGGCTCGCGCCGGTGCCGCCGGAGCGCATCGTGCCTGCCGCCGAAGGCACGGAAGTCGATCTCGCCGGGCGCCGCTTCCTCGTCCTCGAGACGCCGGGACATTCGCGGCATCATATCTGCGTGTGGGACGAGACGGCCCGCGCCTTTTTCACCGGCGACACGTTCGGACTTTCCTACCGCGAACTCGACGTCGACGGCCGCGCGTCGATTTTCCCGACCACGACCCCGACGCAGTTCGATCCCGACGCGCTGCATGCGTCGATCGACCGCCTGCTGAGTTTCTTCCCCGAGGCGATGTATCTGACCCATTACAGCCGCGTGACCGACGTCGAACGTCTCGCCGCGGACCTGCACCGCCTGGTCGGCGCCCATGTCGCGGTCGCGCAGGCGGCGCGAGGCGAGGGCGTCGCGCGCCACGTCGAGATCCTTGCCGGACTGGAGCAGATCGTGCGCGAGGAAGCCGAGCGCCAGGGCTGGACGCCCCCCGAAGCGGAAGTGCTCGACCTGTTCCGGCAGGATCTGGAGCTCAATGCGCAAGGGCTCGGAATCTGGCTCGATTCCACTGCCGGGAAGGAGCCGGGGCCGACGCAGTAGCGTCGCCTGCGCCGGACGTGCTCACGGCGTCGTCGCCTCGATCTGCGACATCAGCGCGGTGTGCTTCTCGCGCGCGAGCGCGTCGCCCTGCTGCGCCGCCTGCAGGTACCAGTGCGCTGCCAGCCGCCGGTCCCGCGCGACGCCGCGGCCGGTCTCGTACAGGCTCGCGATGAGGTGTTGCGCGGCGACGTCGCCGGCGCGCGCGGCGGCAAGATACCAGCGGGCTGCGGTCGCCGCGTCCTGCGCAACACCGTCGCCGGCCAGATGCATCGACGCGAGGCTCACCTGCGCCTCGACGTGTCCCTGCGCGGCAGCACGCCGATACCACTCGGCCGCGGTCGGCAGCGACTGCGGTACGCCGTCGCCGTGTTCGTACAGCCGCGCGAGCGTGAACTGCGCCTGCGGCAGACCGGCACCCGCGGCACGACGCAGCCAGCGCCACGCCGAGTTCGCGTCGCGTGACTGCGCTTCGTTGCGGTACAGCATCATCGCGTAATTGAACTGGGCGAGGCGGTTGCCGGCGCGCGCAGCCTGCTCGAACAGCCGGGCCGCTTCGTCGTGGCGCCCCGCCTCGTAAGCGCCGCTCGCGGTCTGCGCGAGCGCTGCTGCCGGAGTACCCGCGTCCGCGTGTGCGCAGCCGAACGCCAGCGTGACGCAGAACAATACCCGGCATAGCGGTCGATGCATGGTCGTTCCCCCTGTGGCCGGTTGGAGCAAGGCAGGCGCGATTCGGTTCAGACGCGTGCCCGCTGAGGTAACATCGGCGCTCTCCCCTCGCTTGCAGGTTTCATGTCGGCACCGATCACTTCCACCGTTCCGGACGTCGACCGGGAACGACGCTTCGGCGGCATCGCCCGCCTTTACGGCAACGAGGCGCTGGCGCGGCTCGATCACGCGCGCGTCTGCGTCGTCGGCATCGGCGGAGTCGGTTCGTGGGCGGCCGAGGCGCTCGCCCGCAGCGGCGTCGGCCACGTCACGCTGATCGACCTCGACCACGTCGCCGAATCGAACATCAACCGGCAAAGCCACGCGCTCGACGCGACGCTCGGGCAGGCGAAAGTCGTCGCGATGGCCGAGCGGCTGCGCGCGATCAATCCGCTCGTGAACGTCGCGGTCGTCGAGGACTTCATCGGCGAGGACAACGCCGCGGCGCTGCTGCGCGATGTCGACGTCGTCATCGACGCGATCGACAACGTGCGGGCCAAGGTCGCGATCGTGCTGGCGTGCCGCGCGCGCCGCATTCCGCTGATCGTCGCCGGCGGAGCGGGGGGCAAGACCGACCCGGCGAGGATTCGCGTCGACGACCTGTCGCGCACCGAACAGGACCCGCTGCTCGCAAAAGTGCGCAAGCGGCTGCGCAGCGAGCACGGTTTTCCGCGCAACCCGAAGCGGCCGTTCGGCATCGAAGCGGTGTATTCGAGCGAAGCGCTGCGCCTCGACGGGGCGGCGTGCGACCTGCCGCACGGGCCGCAGGGGCTCGCCTGCGCCGGTTATGGTTCGAGCATGATGATGACCGCCAGCGTCGGCCTGTTCGCCGCAGCGCGCGCGCTCGAACGACTGCTCGCGCGCCCGGCCGGCGACGCGCCCGACAGGCAGGAGGATCAGGCATGACTCATGACAGGGCAGTAGTGCTGTTCGGCCACGGCGCACGCGATCCGGCGTGGGCGCAGCCGATGGAGCGGGTTCGCGACACGCTGCGCACGCGGGCGCCGGAGCTCGGGGTCGAGCTCGCATTCCTCGAGTTCCTCGCGCCGACGTTGGACGAGGCGATCGATGCCCTGGTCGCGCGCGGCGCGCGGCGCATCGTCATCGTGCCGATGTTCATCGCCCGTGGCGGCCACCTGAAAAACGATCTGCCGAAACTCGTCGCCGCGGCGTGCGAGCGCCATCCCGGGTGCGAGATCATCCAGACGCTCGCCGTCGGCGAGGCGGAACCGGTCGTCGCGGCGATGGCGAGCTACGCGCGGCAATGTGCGATCGAAGACGACTGACCGCTGACCGTACGTTTGCCGCCCCTGCACGCGGAGTTTGCGCCAAGGCGGCAGCGGCGAACCGTTGACTTGGATGAATATTAGAATAAACTGATATTCATGATCGATCAGCTCTTCGCCCGCTTCCTGCTGATTCCGCTGGCGCTCGCCGCGGCCGGAATCGCGCATGCCGAATTGGCCACCGTCCGGGTCGAAGCTCGCGTCGTGGCGCGCTCCCACCCGGCCGAAGCGACGCTCGAAGCGGTGCATCAGGTTGCGCTCGCCGCGCAGGTGCCGGGCCGCATCGTCGCGTTGAACGTCGATGCCGGCGACCGGGTCGCGAAAGGCGAAGTGCTGTTGCGCATCGATGCCGTCGAGGCGGCGCAGGCGGTCGCCGGCGCGGAAGCCGGCATCGCCGCGGCGCAGGCGAACCTGATCAATGCCAAAGCGGCTTTCGAGCGCACCGCGCGGCTGCTCGAGCGCAAGTTCGTCAGCTCGTCGGCGCTCGACCAGGCGAAGGCGGCATACGAGTCGGCCGAAGCGCAGTTGCGCGCGGCACGCGCCGGGCGCGGTCAGGCGGGTGCGGTGCAGGGCTACACGACGATCGTCTCGCCCTTGACCGGGGTGGTTGCGGCACGCCACGTCGAGCCGGGCGACATGGCGCAGCCCGGGCGCGTGCTGCTGACCGTCTATGATCCGGCAGCGATGCGGGCGATCGTAGACGTGCCGCAATACCGCATGGCCGGTGTCACCGCAGAGCAGCTGACGGCGCGCATCGAACTGCCGGAGTCGGGGCGCTGGTTCGACGCGGCCGGCGTCATCGTGCTGCCCGCAGCCGACCCGCGCACGCATACCGTCCGGGTGCGGGTCGATGTGCCGCAACAGGCGACCGGGCTGGTGCCGGGAATGTTCGCGCGCGTCCATTTCACGAGCGGCGAGGACCGGCGTATCACGGTGCCGGCCGAGGCGATTCTGCGGCGCGGCGAGATCACCGGCGTATATGTTCCGGACGGCAAGGGCGGCTTCCGCCTGCGGCAGATTCGCGCCGGCGAAGCGCTCGCGGACGGCAGCGTCGAAGTGCTCGCCGGCCTCGCCGGCGGCGAGGAGGTCGCGCTCGATCCGGTACAGGCTAGCATCGCCGGTCGCGCCACGCGCGCGGCGAGCCGCTGACGGGGGCGGGACGATGACCGCTCCGCTCGGCATCTCCGGTCGCATCGCCGGCGCGTTCCAGCGCAACGCACTGACGCCGCTGCTCGCGCTGATCCTGTTGCTGATGGGCGTGTTCGCGACGCTCGTCACGCCGAAGGAAGAAGAACCGCAGATCGACGTGACGATGGCGAACGTCCTCGTGCCGTTCCCGGGCGCGTCCGCGCGCGACGTCGAAGCGCTCGTCGCGCGTCCGGCCGAGCAGGTGCTGTCGCGCATCGCCGGCGTCGAGCACGTGTATTCGGTGTCGCGCCCCGGCATCGCAGTCATTACCGTGCAGTTTGAAGTCGGCGTGCCGAACCAGGACGCGCTCGTCAAGCTCTACGACACGATCCATTCGAACCGCGACTGGCTCAGCCCGCAGCTCGGCGTCGGCGAGCCGATCGTCAAGCCGAAAGGCATCGATGACGTGCCGATCGTCGCGCTGACTTTCTGGACCGCCGATCCGGCCCGCGCCGGCTTCGACGTGCAGCAGGTGTCGCGCGCGGTCGAGCTCGAATTGAAGCGCGTTCCCGGCACGCGCGACGTCGCGACGATCGGCGGCCCCGGCCACGTCGTGCGCGTGCTGATGGACGCCGAGCGGATGAATGCGCACGCGGTCACGGCGCAGGACGTGCGCGCCGCGCTGCAGCTCGCGAACGCGTCGCAGCCGGCCGGCAACCTCGTCGCCGCGAACCGCGAAGTGCTGGTGCAGACCGGCACGTATCTCGAATCCGCCGACGACGTGCGCAGTCTCGTCGTCGGCGTCGCCGCCAACCGGCCCGTGTTCATGAGGGATGTCGCGAGGGTCGAGGACGGCCCGGACCAGGCGACGCAATACGTGTGGTTCGGCACCGGCGCGGCGGCGCAAGCGGGCGCTCGCGACGCTGGCGTGTTCCCTGCGGTGACGCTCGCGGTGTCGAAGAAGCCCGGCGCGAACGCCGCCGACGTCGCCGAGGACGTCATCGCGCGCGCCGAATCGCTGCGCGGCGAGATCATCCCGGAAGGTGTCGAATTCACCGTCACGCGCAACTACGGCCAGACCGCGAACGACAAGGCGAACACGCTGATCGGCAAGCTCGTGTTCGCGACCGCCGCGGTCGTGCTGCTGGTGTTCTTCGCGCTGGGGCTGCGCGAGGCGCTGATCGTCGGCGTCGCGGTCGGCCTGACGCTCGCGGCGACGCTGTTCGCGTCGTGGGCGTGGGGGTTCACGCTGAACCGGGTGAGCCTGTTCGCGCTGATCTTCTCGATCGGCATCCTCGTCGATGACGCGATCGTCGTCGTCGAGAACATCCACCGCTGGCACACGCTCGAGCCCGACACGCCGCTGTGGCAGCTGATCCCGCGCGCCGTCGACGAAGTCGGGGGCCCGACGATCCTCGCGACTTTCACGGTGATCGCGGCGCTGTTGCCGATGGCGTTCGTCACCGGGCTGATGGGGCCGTACATGAGCCCGATCCCGATCAACGCGTCGATGGGCATGTTCATCTCGCTCGCGGTCGCGTTCGTCGTCACGCCGTGGCTCGCGCAGCGGCTGCTGAAAACGGTCGACGCGCACCATCACGAAGGCGAGGACAAGCTCACCGCGCGGCTCGACCGCTTCTTCCGCCGCGTGATGACGCCGATGCTCGAGCCCGTCAAGGGCGGGCGGGCACGGCTCAGGCTGTGGCTCATCGTCGGCGCGCTGATCGTCGCGTCGGTCGCGCTGCCCGCAGTGCAGCTCGTCGTCATGAAGATGCTGCCGTTCGACAACAAGAGCGAGTTCCAGGTCGTGCTCGACATGCCGGTCGGCACGCCGGTCGAGGAGACCGCGCGCGTGCTGCGCGAGATCGGCGAGCACGTCGGCGCCGTCGCGGAAGTCAGCGACTGGCAGGCGTACGCGGGCACGGCAAGCCCGATCAACTTCAACGGCCTGGTGCGCCAGTATTACCTCCGCAGCGCGCCGGAGATGGGCGACGTACAGGTCAATCTCGTCGACAAGGCGCAGCGCTCGCGCAAGAGCCACGAGATCGCCGTGGCGGTGCGCGACGAAGTGAGCGCAATCGCGCGCGCAGCCGGCGGCAACGCGAAAGTCGTCGAAGTGCCGCCGGGCCCGCCGGTGCTGTCGCCGATCGTCGCTGAAGTGTATGGGCCCGACTACGCCGGCCAGGTCGCGGTCGCCGGCAAAGTGCGTGCGGCGTTCGAAGGCGCGTCGGATGTCGTCGGCGTCGACGACACCGTCGACGAGGTGGCGCCGAAGCTCGTGCTGCGCGTCGATCAGGCGAAAGCGGCGCGCATGGGCGTCGCGCAAGCCGACATCGTCGAAGTCGTGCGCCTCGGGCTCGCCGGCGAGGACGTCACGCCGATCCACGGCGGCGACAACAAGTACGAGATTCCGGTGCGCATCCAGTTGCCGTCCGAACGGCAGTCGAGCGTCGATCCGCTGCTGGCGATGAAGGTGCGGGCGCGCGACGGCACGCTGGTGTCGGTGTCCGAACTCGTCCGGGCGCAGGAGACGGTCCGCGAGCAGGTGATCCACCGCAAGGACCTGCTGCCGGTCGTGTATGTCACCGGCGACATGGGCGGACGGCTCGACTCCCCGTTGTACGGCATGTTCGACATCCGCTCGAACGTGAAGGATCTCGCGCTCGACGGAGCGCCGGGGCTCGGCGGCACGCTCGGCGAATGGTTCATCCGCGCGCCGGCCGACCCGTATGCGGGCTACAGCCTGAAGTGGGACGGCGAATGGCAGGTCACGTACGAGACGTTCCGCGACATGGGCGCGGCCTACGCGGTCGGCCTGATCCTGATCTACCTGCTCGTCGTCGCGCAGTTCCGCAGCTATCTCGTGCCGCTCGTCATCATGGCGCCGATCCCGCTGACGATCATCGGCGTGATGCCCGGCCACGCGCTGCTCGGCGCGCAATTCACCGCGACGTCGATGATCGGCATGATCGCGCTCGCCGGCATCATCGTGCGCAACTCGATCCTGCTCGTCGATTTCGTCAATCAGCAGGTGCGTGCGGGCATGGAACTGGGCGAAGCGGTGGTCCGCGCCGCGGCGGTGCGCGCGAAACCGATCGGGCTGACCGCGCTCGCGGCGATGATCGGCGCGCTGTTCATCCTCGACGACCCGATTTTCAACGGCCTGGCGATCAGCCTGATCTTCGGCATCTTCGTCTCCACCGTGCTGACGCTGGTCGTCATCCCGGTGCTGTATTTCGCCGCGATGCGCAGCCGCGTCGCCCAACTGCAAGGAGAAACGCCATGAACCTGACCGTCAACCAGTTCGTCCGCATTTTCGCCGGCGCCTTCGTGCTGATCTCGCTCGCGCTCGGCGCCGAAGCGTCGCCGCTGTTCGTCAACGCGAATTTCCTGTGGTTCACGGCCTTCGTCGGGGCGAACCTGTTCCAGAGCGGCTTCACCGGCATCTGCCCGCTGGAGACGATCCTTCGCAAGTTCGGCGTCAGGGACGCCGTCGCGTGCCGCTGAGCGGTCGGGCAGCAGCGCGTTTCAGCCGCGGCGTTTGCGCGCGATCATCATGATCGCGAATATCGCGACGAGCGTCAGGCAGACGAGCGACCAGTTCGCGATCGACAGGCCGAGGAACGCCCAGTCGACTTTCGAGCAGTCGCCCGCGCCCTGGAAGATCATCGGCAGCGCGTCAGCCAGCGGAAAGCTGCCGAGCATGAATTCGAGGTCGGGTCCGCATTCGGCGAACTCCGGCGGGTAGAGCTGCATCCACGTCTGGCGCAGCGCAACGCCCCCTCCGGCGAGCGCCAGCAGCAGGATCACGGCAGCGTAGATGCGCGTGCCGCGGGGTCCCGGCGCATGCAGCCCGGCGACCAGCGCCGTCAGCGCGATCGCGACGAAGGCATAGCGCTGCATGATGCACATTGGGCACGGTTCGAGCCCGACCGCGTGCTGCAGGTACAGGGCGAAGCCGAGCAGCCCGGCGCATACTGCGAACAGGCCGAGGAACAGCGCGCGGGAGGAAAAGGCGAAAGCTTGCATGGGCGGCACGCGAGGGACTAGGCAGGGCCGGATTGTAGGCCAGGACCGGCTTTCGTGGCCGCATCGCACGAAAAGTTCGTCGACCGCGGCGCTCAGACCGTGAAGCGCCCGACGGCCCCTTCCAGCGCCCGCGACAGTTCCGCGAGCTCCCGCGCGTGGCCGGCGGATTCGGCCGCCGCGGCGTGGTTGCGCGAGGCCATGTCCGCGACCTGCTCGACGTTGCGCGCGATGTCCTGACTTGCGGTGTTCTGCTCGTCGAGCGCGTGCGTGATCTCGCCGACCGCCCGGGCAGCATTGCCGGCGACGTCGGCGACCTGACGGATCGCTTCGCCCGCCGCCTCGGCCAGCGTGACGCCGCTCTTCACCTGCCGGACGCCGTCTTCGACGTTGCTGACGGTGCTTCGCGTGCCGTTCTGGATCTGCGTGACGATGCCGATGATCTCCTGCGTCGAGTGGGTCGTGCGTTCGGCGAGCTTGCGCACCTCGTCGGCCACGACTGCGAAGCCTCGGCCCTGTTCGCCGGCGCGCGCCGCCTCGATCGCGGCATTGAGGGCGAGGAGGTTGGTCTGCTCGGCGATGTCCTTGATCGCCTGCACGATGCTCGAGATCGCTTCCGCATCCTTGCCGAGCGCGCTGATCGATGCCGCAGCACTGCCGACGCCGGCGGCGATGCGCTGGATCGCTGCGGAAGCATCGCCCGCGACCGCCACGCCGTCGCGCGACAGGCGACCGGACTCGGCGGACGCGCTCGCCACTTCGCGCGCATGTTCGGCGATCTGGCGAATGCTCGCGGTAAGCTCTTCGATCGTCGCGGCCATCGTGCCGGCCGCTTCGTTCTGGCTGGAACTCGTGTCGAGCGCAATGCCTGAAACGTCGACGAGGCGCGCGCTGCGCTCGGCGATGCGGCTGCCGCTCGCGCGCACTTCGCGAACGATGCCCTGGAGGTTTTCGAGCAGGTCATTGAAGGCGGCCACCGCATGCCCGATTTCGTTGTCGCCGGTCGGGGGCGCGCGCCGCGTCAGGTCGCCGCTCGCCCGGATGCCGTTTGCGGTGCGCGCGAGGGCGCTCAGCGGCGGGACGATGCGGCGGTAAGTCAGCATGCACAGCGTCGCGGTCAAAAGCGCCGCGAGGAGCACGGCAGCGGCGATCGCCCACTGGCTGAAGCGCATCGTCTCGTGCGCGGATGCGCGCGTGCGGGCGGCTTCGGCTTCGATGTGCGCGGCGAGCCCGTTCATTTCCGTTTCGAGCGCGCTGAAGTCCTTCATGAAATCGATCAGCAGGACAGCGGTGTCGTCGTAGCCGCCGACCAGCTTGCCGACGATGCGCTTGGCGTTCGCCGCGTAGCGCTCGAGCGCCGGACGCATCGACTCGACCGCCGCCCCGACTGCCGGGCCGAGCGCTTGCCCGGCGGTGCCGGCGAACGCTTCCTCGAGCGCGCCCACGTCGGCGTGCAGCCGGCGGCCGGCCTCCTCGACTGCCGCGTAATCGTCCTGTTCGGCGGCGAGCAGCGCGGCGAGGACGTCGCTGCGGACCGTGCCGCGCAGCACGTCGGCTTCGACCTGCCGCAGCGCGGCCGCCGCGGCTTCGTGGCTGCGCCCGACCGATCCTTCCAGGCTCGTGACGCTGCGCAATCCGATCCCACCTACTGCGAGCAGCATCGCCAGCACCACCAGCGACAGCGCAATCAACGCCGCCCTTATCGATAGAGCTTTCGCTTTCATGTCTCCTCCAGGTGGTTCCGCTCGTCGTGACACATTTTTTCGACCGTTTTTCCCGGTCCTGTAATGATTGATTAGCGTCCCGACGGCGACGAACTTGAGGAAAATCTTGCAGGGCGGCGGCGGGCGCAGCGGGCGCCGCGCAATTCTTGCAATAACAGGAACAGTGTTGTCAGCTTTCGTGGCTTTTCAGGCAACAGTTGATCCAATAAAGTAGAACCCGCAAAACACTCACACGGAGAACGCAATGAACATCCTGCAAATCAATTCCAGCGCCCGTAGCGACGCTTCCAACTCCACCCGCGTCGCGAACAGCATCGTCGAACGGCTGCGCGCATCGCACCCGGGCGCCGCACTCGTCGTGCGCAGCCTCGCGCAAAACCCGCACCCGGTGCTCGACGAAGCGGCGCTCGGCGCACTGTTCACGCCGGCCGACAAGCGCTCGCCCGAGCAGGCGGCTCGCGTCGCGCTCGACGACGCGCTGATCGCCGAAATCCAGGCCGCTGACGCCCTCGTCATCGGCGTGCCGATGTACAACTTCGGCGTGCCGGTGCAGCTGAAGAACTGGATCGACGCGATCACGCGCGTCAAAGTCACGTTCCGCTACACGGCGAACGGTCCCGAAGGCCTGCTGAAGGACAAGAAGGTGTACGTCGCCTTCGCCCGCGGCGGCCGCTATCGCGACACGCCGGCCGACACTCAGGTCCCGTACCTCAAGACGATCTTCGGTTTCCTCGGCATGACCGACGTGCGTTTCGTCTTTGCCGAAGGCCTCGCGATGGGCGCCGACGCCACAGAGCAGGCTTTCGCCGAAGCCGAGCGCGATATCGAGGCGGCGCTCGCCTGACGTTTCCGCGCAGCGCCGGTCCGAACCGGCGGCTGCGCCGTCGCGCCGCCCCTCCACCGAGCGCTTCCGCGAAGACGGATGCCGCCTGCCCGGGCAGGCGGCACGAGCGAACCCCCGACCCCATCAGGAGAACCGCGATGCCCACCGAACTCCCCGAAGCAAGCATCGAACGCGTCACGCAGAGCCGCGCTGTCGAGCGCCTCGTTGCCGGGCAGGCGACCTCCGACGGGGCGGGCGTGAAGCTCACGCGCGTGCTGGCACAGCCGCTGCAGCGCCGCCTCGATCCGTTCCTGATGCTCGATGCGTTCGGCAACGAGAACCCCGACGATCATCTCGCCGGTTTTCCCGACCATCCGCATCGCGGCTTCGAGACGGTGACGTACATGATCGCCGGACGCATGCGCCACCGCGACAGCGCCGGCCACGAAGGGCTGCTGGAGAACGGCAGCGTGCAGTGGATGACTGCCGGCCGCGGCGTGATCCACTCCGAAATGCCGGAGCAGGAAGAGGGCGTCATGGAAGGTTTCCAGCTGTGGCTGAACCTGCCGGCGCGTGACAAGCTCTGTGAGCCGTGGTACCGCGACTTCGCGGCCGCCGAACTGCCGCGGTTCACGACGCCGGCGGGTGTCGAAGTCCGCGTCATCGCCGGCGCGAGCCACGGAGTCGCCGGTGCGGTGACGCGCGACGCGACGGCGCCGCTGTATCTCGACGTCCACCTGCCGGCCGGCGCGCGCTTCGCCCAGACGCTGCCGCCGGCGCACAACGCGTTCCTGTACGTCTATCGCGGCGAAGTCGCGGTCGGCGGCGCGACGGTCGCCGAACAGCGCATGGCGATCCTGGCGAACGCGCCGCAAGCCGACGGCGTCGTCGTCGAGGCCGGCGCGGCGCCGGCGCGGTTGCTGCTGATCGCCGGTCGGCCGCTGAACCAGCCGATCGCGCAGTACGGCCCGTTCGTCATGAATACGCAGTCCGAGATCCACGCCGCGCTCGCCGACTACCGCGACGGGCGCTTCGCGCACGCTGACGACGCGGGTCAGTCTTCGCGCGCGAGTTGCACGAGCGCCGCGACCTGGTCGAGGATTGGCTGCGGCGTCGCGACGTTGCCGGCGAGCATCGCGCGGATCAGCACCGCGTTGGCGACGACGCCGGGCGCGTCGGCGACGCCTTCGAGCGGCGGCGCGCCGCCGCCTTCGGCCGGCCACGCGACGCTCGCGACGCCGTCCCGGAACGCTTCCATTGCCGGACGCCGGCGCGGATTCGCGTAGGCTTCGCCTTCGGTGCCGCGCAGCAGCATTGCCCGCCCGCCATCGACGAGGAGGAATTCGTGCATTCGTTCGAGATATTCGGGGTGCGTGACCGCAACGACGCGCACGCTGCGGCCGACGCACGGGTCGATCAGCTTCGCCATCGTGTGGCCGCTGCCGCGCACGCCGAGCCGTAGCCGCAGGCCGAGCAGGCGGTCGAGGCCCGGCAGCAGCTGCGGCAGCGTCAGGCACGCGACGCGGCGCTCGGCGAGCGCGCGTGCCGCGTCGTCGCTGTTCGCCGCCGGGACGATGTCGAGCTTGGCGAGCAATTCGAACGGGCTCGCGCGCGACTCGAAGTCGTGTCGTCCCTGGATCAGCACCGGCACGCCTTCGCGCGCGACGAGCAGCGCGACGAGCGGCATCAGGTTCGCCTGGCGGCGCGCGCCGTTGTAAGTCGGCAGCACGACGCAGCGCGGTCCCGGCGGCACCGCCACGGCTTCGGTGCGGGCGTCGATTGCGCGCTTGAAGCCGACGAGCTCGTCGAGCGTCTCGCTCTTGATGCGCAGCGCGATCAGCATCGCGCCGAGCTCGAGGTCCGGCACTTTGCCGTCGAGAATGTCGCCGAACAGCGCTTCGGCGCTGGCCGTGTCGAGGGAGCGCGCGCCCTTGGCGCCGCGTCCGATTTCCTTGATGATCGAGGCGTAGGTCATGGCGCGATTATCCGTCGCCGTGCGCATTCCAGCCAGCCAGGAGCACAACAATGGAAGTCGGATTTATCGGACTCGGCCTGATGGGTCGTCCCATGGCGCTGAACCTGATGCGCGCCGGTCACCGCGTGCACGTCTGGAGCCGGCGCCGCGAGTCGATGCAGCCGCTGCTCGACGCCGGAGCAGGTGACTGCGCGAGCGCGGCGGATGTCGCGTCGCGCGCCGAAGTCGTCTTCAGCATCGTCGCCGACGGGCCCGACGTCGAAGAGGTCGCGCTCGGCCCGCAAGGGGTCGCCGACGGGGCACGGCCCGGCCTCGTGTTCGTCGATATGAGCACGATCGCGCCGGTTGCGGCGCAACGAATCGCGGCGCGGCTCGCCGAGCGCGGCATCGCGATGCTCGACGCACCGGTGTCCGGCGGCGAAGTCGGCGCGATCGGCGCGACGCTGACGATCATGGTCGGTGGCGACGCCGCGACGTTCGAGCGGGTGAAGCCGCTGTTCGACGCGATGGGCCGCACGGTGTCGCGGATCGGCGCGAGCGGCGCCGGGCAGGTCGCGAAAGCGTGCAACCAGATCCTCACC
The DNA here is from genome assembly GCA_001274695.2 of Azoarcus sp. PA01. Lineage (NCBI taxonomy): Bacteria > Pseudomonadati > Pseudomonadota > Betaproteobacteria > Rhodocyclales > Zoogloeaceae > Azoarcus > Azoarcus sp. PA01. The sequence continues at coordinate 2,054,337 of LARU01000002.1, forward strand.
GGCGTCGGCGTCGCCGCGGTCGCCGAAGCGATGAATTTCGCGAAGAAGAGCGGCGTCGACGCGGCGAAAGTGCGCGAGGCGCTGCTCGGCGGCTTCGCGTATTCGCGCATCCTCGAAAACCACGGCCAGCGGATGCTCGAGCGCAACTTCAAGCCCGGCTTCAAGGCGTGGATGCACCACAAGGACATGCGCATCGTCATGGAAGAGGCGCACCGCCTCGGCCTAGCGCTGCCGTCGGCGGCGGCGACCGCGCAGATGTTCAACGCGATGGTCGGCAGCGGGCTCGGCGACGACGACTCGGTCGCGATGCTGAAGCTCCTCGAACGCATGAGCGGCGGCGAGCGCGGGCAGGAGGGCGAATGATGGAAGTCGGTTTCGTCGGCCTCGGCGTCATGGGCCTGCCGATCGCGCGGCACCTGCAGCGTGCCGGCCACCGTCTGCACCTGTGGGCGCGGCGTGCGCAGAGCGTCGCGCCGTTCGCGGACAGCGATGCGGTCGTGCACGCCAGCCCGGCCGCGCTCGCCGCCGCGACGGACGTCACGTTCACGGTCGTCACCGCAAGCGCCGACGTCGAGCAGCTCGCGCTCGGCGCACAAGGGTTGATCCACGGCGCGCGGCCCGGCTGGGTACAGGTCGACATGAGCACAATCGCTCCGGCGAGCGCGCGCCGCATCGCCGCAGCTTTGGAAGCGCGCGGCGCCGCAATGCTCGATGCGCCGGTGTCCGGCGGCGCGCAGGGGGCGCAGGACGCGACGCTCGCGATCATGGTCGGTGGGCGCGCCGACGTCCTCGAACGGCTGCGTCCGCTGCTCGCGTGTGTCGGGCGGACGATCGTGCATGTCGGCGACAGCGGCGCCGGACAGGTCGCGAAAGCGTGCAACCAGATGATCATGGTCGCGGCGATCGAAGCCTGTGCCGAAGCGATGCACCTGGCGAACGCGCACGGCGTCGACCTCGCCGCAGTTCGCAGCGCGCTGCTCGGCGGTTCGGCGGCCTCCCGGGTGCTCGAAGTGATGGGTGAGCGGATGGTGCGGCGCGACTTCGCTGCCGGCATCGAGTCGCGCCTGCATCACAAGGATTTCGGCATCATCATGGACGAAGCGGCGAGGCTCGGCGCGCCGTCGCCGATCGCCGCGCAGGTGTGGCAGCAGTTGAACGCCCTGATGGCCGGCGGCGGCGGGCAGGACGACACGTCCGCGCTGCTGCGGGTGCTCGAAGCGGCGTCGCGAGCGTGACGCGAGGCGACGGCGCCTTCGACCGAGCGCAGACGAGGCGGGCGCTATACGGGTTCTTGCGCCTGCTCGCGATCAACCCGCCAAGCGAATACCGTTCGGGCTGAGCTTGTCGAAGCCCTGGCAGCGCCCTTCGACAAGCCTGTCCTGAGCGAAGTCGAAGGGCTCAGGGCGAACGGGGTGCATCCAATCGCCGAAGCCCTGCCGATGCTCTCCGACAGGTTCAGGGCGAACGGCGGCATCCGAATTGCCGCCTTAACGGCCGAACCGGCCGAAAATGCGCGCTTTCGGCGAGGCGAAACGTCGTTTTTCCGCGCTACGGCTGCTGCTCTGCCGGCTTGCCGTACCAGCGGAAGCGCTCGACGACCTCATGCATCTCGTCGTCCGACAGCAGCACCGGTTCGCCGAGCTGCCGCGTGCGCCAGTATTGCTCGCACAGGCTCTCGAACTCGAGCGCGAGCGCGAGCGCGTTGGCGAGGTTGCGGCCGAACACGAGCATGCCGTGGTTCGCCATCAGGCACGCGCTGCGTCCTTCCATCGCAACGGAGATATGGTCCGACAGCGCCTGCGTGCCGAACGTCGCGTACGCGGCGCAGCGCACGGTGGAGCCGCCGAAGCGCGCGATCATGTAGTGGAACGGCGGGATCTCGAGCCGCTGGCACGCCAGCGCGGTCGCAAACGGCGCGTGCGCGTGGATGATCGCGCCGGCTTCCGGCCGCAGCGCGTAGAGGTCGTGGTGCAGGCGCCATTCGCTCGACGGCACGAGGCGGCCGGCCGGCGTGCCATCGGCCGCGACGACGACCATGTCGTCGGCCGCGCAGGCTTCGGGGGCGAGCCCGCTCGGCGTGATCAGCATGCCGCCGCGCGTGCGCACGCTGACGTTGCCCGAGCTGCCGGTGTTCAGGCGCGCGGCACTCGTCGCCAGCGCGGTCGCGAGGAGTTCCACGCGCAGCTCGGCGTCCTGGGCGTCCGGCGGACTCATGGTGTCTCCGGGAACAGGTCGCGCAGCCGGCCCGGGGGGCTCGTTCCGCGCTCGGTGATGATGCTCGTGATCAGGCGGGCAGGCGTCACGTCGAACGCCGGGTTCGCGGCGCCGGTGGTGTCCGGCACGAGCGCGACGTTCTGCACGCTGCCGTCGGCTGCGACGCCCTGCACACTGCGCACTTCGACCGGGCCGCGATCTTCGATCGGGATCGCGGCGCCGTCCGGGCACGCGAAATCGATCGTCGACAGCGGCGCCGCGATATGGAACGGCACGCCGTGTTCGCGCGCCGCGAGCGCTTTCAGGTACGTCCCGACCTTGTTCGCCGAGTCGCCGTTCGCCGCGACGCGGTCGGCGCCGGTGATCACGAGGTCGACTTCACCGCGCGCGAGCAGGATTCCGGCCGCATTGTCCGCGATGACGCTGTGCGGCACGCCCGCTTCGCGCAGTTCCCACGCAGTCAGCAGCCCCTGGTTGCGCGGCCGCGTCTCGCTGACCCACACATGCACCGCGATGCCGCATGCATGGGCGGCATAGACCGGCGCGAGCGCGGTGCCGGCGCCGCAGGTCGCGAGCCAGCCGGCGTTGCAGTGGGTCATGACGCGCACCGGTCCGTTGCGCCGCGCCGCGACCGCTTCGAGCAGCGCGACGCCGTGGGCCCCGATCGCGGCACAGGTCTCGGCGTCGCCGGCGCGGATCGTCTCGGCTTCGGCCCACGCCGCGTCGAGCCGCGCCGAAGCAGGCAGCGGGCGCAACCGCGCGTCCATGCGGGCGAGCGCCCAGTGCAGGTTGACCGCGGTCGGGCGCGTCGCGGCGAGCGTCTTCAGCGCAATGTCGAGCTGCGCGTCGCTGGCGTCGGCGGTCAGCGCGATCGCAACGCCGAACGCGGCGGTCGCACCGATCAGCGGCGCGCCGCGCACTTCCATCGAATGGATCGCGGTCGCGACCGCGGCAAGCGTGGCCAGCCGGCGCTGCTCGCTGCGGAACGGCAGCCGCGTCTGGTCGAGGACCACGATCGCGTCGCCGTCGCGGGCCAGCGTCGGCACCGGTTGAGTGAAGAGTGGAAGGGTGGACATGGCGGGCATTTTATTAAGGCGGCAATTAAATACAACCCGTTCGCACTGAGCCTGTCGAAGGGCATCGGCAGGGCTTCGGCGATTGGATGCAACCGTTCGCCCTGAGCCCTTCGACTTCGCTCAGGACAGGCTTGTCGAAGGGCGCTGCCAGGGCTTCGACAAGCTCAGCCCGAACCTGATTTGTCTGCCGCGTTAATAGCGCTTCGCGGCGCCCTGCCTGGGAGCGGGGCGGCATTGACTCTGCATTGGCCCTTCGGGCGCACTCTGCGAGAATGCCGCAGTCCCGTTCTCGCGCGCCCCACCATGCCCACTTTCCCCGCCCGCATCGACTCCCGCCTGCCGGAGGTCGGCACGACGATCTTCACGGTGATGTCCCGTCTCGCGCAGGAATGCGGTGCGATCAACCTGTCGCAGGGCTTCCCCGACTTCAACGCCGAAGACGTGCTGTTCGAGCGCGTCGCGCACTGGATGCGCGCCGGATTCAACCAGTACGCGCCGCTGGCGGGCGTGGCGCCGCTGCGCGAAGCGATCGCGCACAAGGTCGCGGCGCTGTATGGCACCGCGTACGACGCGGAAACCGAGATCACGGTCACGGCCGGCGCGACGCAGGCGCTCTTCACCGCGGTCGCCGCGTTCGTGCATCCGGGCGACGAAGTCATCGTGTTCGAGCCGGTGTACGACTCGTACGCGCCGGCGATCGAACTGCAGGGCGGGCGCGTCGTGCGGCTGCAGCTCGCCGCCCCCGACTACCGGCCCGACTGGGACGCGGTCGCCGCCGCGATCACGCCGCACACGCGCATGATCATGATCAACAGCCCGCACAACCCGACCGCGACGGTGTGGTCGGCCGACGACCTGGCGCGGCTCGCGTCGGCTACTCGCGGCACCGGCATCGTCGTCGTCTCCGACGAAGTCTATGAGCACATCGTCTTCGACGGCAGGCGACACGAGAGCTGCGCGCGCGACGCCGAACTCGCCGCGCGCAGCGTCATCGTGTCGAGCTTCGGCAAGACGTATCACATCACCGGCTGGAAAGTCGGCTACGTCGTCGCGCCGCGCGAGCTGATGGCCGAGTTCCGCAAGGTGCACCAGTTCAACGTGTTCACCGTCAACACGCCGGTGCAGCTCGCGCTCGCCGACTACATGGCGGACGCGTCGCGACATGAAGGGCTCGCGGCGTTCTACCAGGCCAAGCGCGATTTCTTCCGCGCCGCGCTCGGCGGCTCGCGCTTCGAACTGCTGCCATCGGCAGGCACGTATTTCCAGCTCGCCCGTTATCGCGCGATCTGCGACGAGCCCGACACCGCTTTCGTCGAACGCCTGACGCGCGATACCGGCGTCGCCGCGATTCCGGTTTCCGCGTTCTTCGCCGACGGTCGCGACGAGCGCGTGATCCGCTTCTGCTTCGCCAAGAACGAGGCGACGCTCGCCGCGGCCTGCGAGCGGCTGTGCCGGGTGTAGCGCGGGCTGCGTGCTAAACTCGCGGCGCTTCGTTTCTGATAGATCCGCTCGTGCGAAACCTGCTCATCTTCATTCTCGTCCTCGTCGTCATCTGGTGGGTGCGCCGCGCGTTGAGCAAGCCCCGCGACGGCGATCCGCGCGCGGGCGGGAGCCGGCGGGGCGGGCCGAAGAACCCGCCGGAGCCGATGCTCGCGTGCGACCAGTGCGGCGTGCATGTGCCGGAGAGCGAAGGCGTGCACGACGACGACGGGTTTTTCTGCTGCGAGGAACACCGGCGCCTCGGCGTGCGGCACTGAGGGCGCGTGCGCCCGATGGCTGCGGCGGCATTCCCCGATCCGGACCTGGACCCGTCGCGCTGGGTTCCGCTGCGCTACCTGAACTTTTTCCGGCTCGTCATCGCCGGGCTGTTCCTCGTCGCCGGCAGCGAGCTGCAGCTCGGCCATGAAGCGCCGAACGTCCTCGTCGCGGTCGCGTTCGCCTATATCGCCGCAGTCCTGACGCTGGGGTTCCCGGACGCCGCGCGGCGCGTCGGCCTCGATCGGCTGATCATGCTGCAGGTCGTCATCGACATCGCCGTGCTCGCGACGATCATGTGGGCGAGCGGCGGCTACCGCAGCGGCATCCCGGTGCTGATGATGGTGATTCTTGCCGGCGCGGGGTTGGTCGCGCAGGGGCGGGCGGTGCTGTTCTTCGCGTCGCTCGCGACCGTCGTCGTGCTCGCCGAGAACAGCTGGCGGTTCTTCAGCGGGCGCTCCCCGGCGGACTTCCTGCAGGTCGGCTTCGTCTGCATCGGTTTTTTCGGCATCGCGATCGTCGCGCGCCTGCTCGCGCTGCGCGCGAAAGCCAACGAGTCGCTCGCGACGCTGCGCGGCGTAGCGCTGGCGAAGCAGCAGGCCGTCAATGAACGCATCATCCGCGACATGCAGGACGGCGTACTGGTGCTCGGCGCCGACGGCCGCGTGCGCCAGGCCAACCCGAGCGCCGCGCTGCTGCTCGGCGTCGAGTCGCTCGAAGGCAGGCTGCTCGCCGAGCTCGACGAGAGTTTTTCCGCCGATTTCCGCGTCCGCTGCGCGAGCGCAGACGGCGCGCTGCAGCGGATGCGCGCGTCCGGCAAGTTGCTGCGCTGCCGCGCGGTCGGCGCCGGCGAGAATGGCGGAGGCAATGGCGACACGCTCGTCTACCTGACCGATTTCGAAGAGATCCTGCAGCGCATGCAGCAGATGAAGCTTGCCGCGCTGGGGCGCCTGACAGCGAGCATGGCGCATGAAATCCGCAACCCGCTGTCCGCGGTGATGCAGGCGGCGGAACTCCTGACCGAGGAAAAGCGCGCCGACGTCCAGGTCCGGCTGGTGCGCATCATCAACGACAACGCGCGGCGCATCGAGCGCATGGTGCGCGACGTGCTGGCGCTCGGCCGGCGCGAAGAAGCGCTGCCCGAGGCGCTCATCCTCGCGCCTTTCGTCGACACGGTGATCGAGGAATCGACGCTCGGCGGCGGCGCGGAGCGCGACGTGTTCCGCGTCGACATATCGGCGCGGACGACGCTCGGCATCGACCGCGCGCATCTGCACCAGATCCTCGACAACCTCATCGCGAACGCGCGGCGCTATTGCTCGGGCCAGCCTGGCGCGGTGCGTGTGTTCGCCGTCGACGCGGGCGGGCGCGCCGAGCTCCACGTGCTCGACGACGGGCCGGGCATCGACGCGAGCGAGCGGCTGCGCGTCTTCGAACCTTTTTTCACGACCCATCCGAAAGGCACCGGCCTCGGGCTGTATATCGCGCGCGAACTCGCCGAAGCCAACGGCGCGACGCTCGAGCTGATGGACAACGCGCCCGGCGCCCACTTCGTGCTCACTGGACGTACCCAGCCATGAACCACCCCGAACGACGCCAACGCCCCCGCATCGACGTCCTCGTCGTCGACGACGAGGAAGACATCCGCGAAGTGCTCGAACTGTCGCTGATGCGCATGGGGCTCGGGTGCGACACCGCCGGCACGATCGCCGATGCGCGCCGCTTGCTCGGCGACCGGGCTTATCGCCTGTGCCTCACCGACATGCGCCTGCCCGACGGCGACGGAATCGAACTCGTCGCCCACATCCAGGCCCAGCAGCCGGGCCTGCCGGTCGCGGTCGTCACCGCTTACGGCAGCATCGAAACCGCGATCCGCGCGCTCAAGACCGGCGCTTTCGATTTCGTCACGAAGCCTGTCGAACTGAAGGCGCTGCGCGAACTCGTCAGTCACGCCCTCCGGCTTGCGCTGCCGCCCAGCGGCGCGCCCGCCGTCGCGAACAGCCGCAGCCTGATCGGGTGCTCCGCGGCGCTCGCGCATTTGCGCGTGCAGGTCGAAAAGCTCGCGCGCAACCAGGCGCCGGTGTTCATCCACGGCGAATCCGGCACCGGCAAGGAAGTCACCGCGCGCCTGATCCACGAGCTCGGCCCGCGTGTCGCCGGACCGTTCGTGCCGGTCAACTGCGGCGCGATCTCGCCGGAGCTGATGGAAAGCGAGTTCTTCGGCCACCGCAAAGGCAGCTTCACCGGCGCGGTGTCGGACAAGGACGGGCTGTTCCAGGCGGCGCGCGGCGGCACACTGTTTCTCGACGAAGTCGCCGACCTGCCGCTGGCGATGCAGGTGAAGCTGCTGCGCGCGATCCAGGAACGCGCGGTGCGCCCGGTCGGCGCGCACACCGAAGAGTCGGTCGACGTGCGCATCCTGTCGGCGTCGCACCGCGACCTCGCGCAGCTCGTCGCCGAGGGCAAGTTCCGCCAGGACCTGTACTTCCGCATCAACGTCATCACGCTGCGCGTGCCGCCCCTGCGCGAACGTCCCGAGGACATCCCGGAGCTTGCCGCGCACATCCTCGCCCGGCTCGCCGAGCGCGAAGGCGGCCCTCCCCGTCGCCTGAGCGCCGGCGCCGCTGCCGAACTCCGGCAGCACCCGTTCCCCGGCAACGTGCGGGAGCTCGAAAATCTTCTCGAACGCGCGTGCGCGCTGTGCGACGGCGACGAGATCGGCATCGGCGACGTCAAGCTGTACCCGACCGAAGGCATCGGTCAGCCGCTGCGCTTCGATTTCGGCGACCACCCGGACGACGAGTGCGCCAGCGACGACGACGAGCAGCTGCGCGTGCTGCGCATGCTCGACGACACGCGCTGGAACCGCTCCGAAGCGGCGCGCCGGCTCGGCATGACGCTGCGCCAACTGCGTTACCGGCTGCAGAAATGGGGGATGGAGTAACTGAAAACGGCAGCACGGAACGGATTCGTCCGCGCCGGATCACACCCCACGTCCGGGCAACGACGACAGGGGGATTCCATGAACGCATCGAAAAGCTGGGGACTTGCCGCGGTGGTCACGCTGGCCGCCGTGGCCGCGTATTTCGCGCTGCGGGGAGCAGGCCCGCAGTCCGATCCGCTGGTCGGCGTCGAAGCGCCGTCCACGCCTGCGCCGATCACCGCCGAACCGTCGGTCCGCCACCCGATCGAGGCCGTCATCGACCCGGCTGCCGAAGTGCCCGACTCCGGGCCGCTGCCGGCGCTGGACGAAAGCGACGCCGCCGTCAGCGCCTCGCTCGACGCGCTGCTCGCCGCAGGTGCCCGGCCGGACCTGCTGCTGCTCCAGGACGTCATCCGCCGCGTCGTCGTCACCGTCGACAACCTGCCTCGCGAGCGCTTCGCGCGACGCCTGTCGCCGGTCAAATCGGTCGAAGGCAGGCTGCTCGTGAGCGGCGACGGCGACGAGCTGGTGATCAGCGACGACAACCGGGCGCGCTACGCACCGTATGTCACGCTCGTCGAAGCCGTCGACATCCGCTATCTCACGGCGCTCTACGCGCGCTTCTATCCGCTTTTCCAGCAGGCGTACCAGGAACTCGGCTATCCGCAGGGGTATTTCAACGACCGCCTCGTCGCGGTCCTCGACCACCTGCTCGCGACGCCCGAACCGGCAGGACCGCTGCGCGTCGTCCAGCCGAAAGTCCTCTACCAGTTCGCCGACCCCGAGCTCGAACGGCTGTCGGCCGGGCAGAAGATCCTCGTGCGCATGGGGCCGGACAATGCCGCACGGGTCAAGGCGCGGTTGCGGGAATTGCGGCGGCGGGTGGCGGGGGGAGTGAGCGCGCCGTGAAAACGGGCTGACTCGAATGTGCTCGTTTGTTACCAGAGGGTCGCAGTGCCGAATGATGCGAAAGCCCGATCGCAGCTTATCAGCGGTACGGACTCGACCTCGCTCTGTGCCGCGAGCATCCGGTCGAAGGGGTCGCGATGTTCGGCCGGGTAGCTGCCCGCCTTGACAGCGTGAAAATGACACACCGGTAGATGCTGGAATCCGTCGGCCGCAACCAGTTCGTCGAAGCGGCGGACCGCGTCGCTCGCTTCGTTCAACTTGCCAAGGCGATGTTTCGTGGCGATTTCCCAGGCGCTCGCTGCGCTGACGAGGATCGCATTCGCGTCGTCCGCGATCGCGTCGCGTGCGAGCGGCGACAGTCGCGGGTCGTCGGTGAACCACCAAAGCAGAGCGTGGGTATCGAGCAGGTATCTCATCGCCCCTCCCATGCGTCGAGTTCGCTGTCGGGCAGCGGCTCGAAGAATTCGTCTCCGATGCGCCCCGCGAGGCGTCCCGGCCGGCGGGCAGAAGTCGCCGGAGCCAGGGGCATCAGTCGCGCATACGGCTTTCCCGCCTTGGCCAGAATGATTTCCTGCCCCGCATGGGCCTGTTCGAGCAATCGGGAAAAGTGCGTCTTGGCTTCATGGACGTTGACGACAACCGGCATCGGGCACTCCGTTTAATGGTTGAGCTACTGGACTAAGTCTAGACCCGAAAACGGAGTCAGACCACTTTTTCTCAACGGCCGTCTCGTCGCGATCTTGGACCACCTGTTCGCGACGCCTCGAACCCGTAGGGCCGCTGCGCGTCGCCCAGCCGAAAGTGCTTTACCACTTCGCCGATTCCGAGCCCGAACGGCTGTCGGTCGGGCAGAAGATCCTGCTCCGGATGGGGCCGGACAACGCCGCGCGGGTCAAGGCGCGGCTGCGGGAATTGCGGCGGATCGCGGGAGAAGTGGGCGCGCCGTGAAAATCTTCTCGCCTGGGCGGCCTATTCGACGATTTGCAAAAGGAAAAAGACCGCCGGAGCGGTCTTTTTCGATGAAGCTGAGGTTAGGAGAAAACGTGGCCTGTCCCTGGTCTGTTCCCGTTTTTCTTCTTCATTATCCCTTGCATGAGCCAGGAGCATACTTCTTAGCATCACCATTAGCCGTACAGCGCCACTCGGTGATTTGGCTACCTTGGTCGCCGGCGGCGGCGCTGACACTGATCGCCTCTGCGTCCTCACCAGTACCAACGTAAGGCGTCAGTACGAGTGTATCTGTGTTAGCTAAGGCAACTCCTAAATTCGATGCGTGCGGAGTCACCGTAATCACGCCGTTGGCGGTCGTGGCAATGCTCGCCACCATTTTGGTTGGATTAGTCGCCTCGCAGCCCCAGCCATTCTCGGTGCCAAGTGCAGTAGAAGGCATGGTCTGAATTGCTTCACTAATAGTTGTTCTGCACTGGGATGCAGCTAAAACAACTTCCGAAAACCGCGCTTTAACCGTGTAATCCTGATACGCCGGCAGCGCCACGGCCGCCAAAATCCCGATGATCGCCACAACGATCATCAGTTCGATCAGCGTAAAACCCTGTTGAACCTTTTTCATGATGTTCCCCTTTGAACAGCGGAAAACCCGCTTGGCAGGGATAACGCAACGGCCATGCCAGAACCCCGGAGGGCCGGAATAACAGGGGCATACCCCCGAAAATCCGCTCTGGAGCGTCAAGGTGTGACGGGAGGGGATGACCGGTTGTCAAAAAAGGACAAAACGACAATCGCGACGAAACCCGGCAGGACGACCCACAATCCGGAGGCGATCCGTGTCCGTCCGGCCCCTGCTCCTTGCCCCGCGCGACGGAACCGGCACCTATAATTCCCACCATGCGACTCACCGACACTCAAGCGACGACGATTCGGCAATTGACTGCGGAACTGGCAGGCCCGGGTGCCAGCGTCCGCCTTTTCGGCTCGCGGCTTGACGACGCGGCGCGCTGCTCCCATAAACCAAGCGATACGAGTTGATCATGCATCCTGTTATCGAAACCCACCGTGAGGAACTTCGCGCGCTCGCACGACGCTACGGCGTACGCTCGATCAAGGTTTTCGGCTCGATGGTCCGTGATGAGGCGGATGCGGAAAGCGATGTTGATCTGCTGGTAGAGACGACGCCGGATACCTCGGGATTCACGCTCGGAGCGCTCCTCATGGATGCGCAGGACCTTCTCGGGAGGCGGGTCGATATCGTGACTCCGGCGTCACTTCATCCGGCAATACGCGCTCGCGTATTGCGCGAGGCACGGGCGATCTGAGGCGGCATCTTGAAGCCCGGCCCCGATACCGATCGAGTTTATCTGACGCATATGCTCGAATGCATCACTCGGATCGACGAGTATGTCGGGGGCGACGAGGGCAGGTTCCGGTCTTCCCGCCTCATCCAGGATGCCGTCCTCCGTAACCTTCAGACGCTTGCGGAATCGAGTCAGCGACTCAGCGCGGCCATAAAGGCCGCTGAACCCCAAGTGCCGTGGCGTGCAATCTCGGGGTTCCGGAACATCCTCGTGCATGACTACCTTGGCGTCGATGTCGATAGCGTCTGGCAGGTCGTGAAGCGGGAATTGCCGCCATTGAAGGCTGCGCTTGCCCGGATGCGCGGCGAGGAATAGCGGACGACAGTCACTCCGACTTTGGCAACGAGGCAGCCAGCGCGTCGCGGGCACGCAACCGGGCGACGTGCCGGCCGTGCAGCACATAAAACAACGGCATGCCCAGGACGGCGAGCGCTGCCATGCTGCCGTACAGGCTGCGGTAGCCTATTTCCGAGATCGCCAGGCCAAGGAGGTACGGGCCGAAGCCCAGGCTCGCGTCCATCGAAATATAGAAAGTCGATGTCGCGAGTCCCATGCGCTGAGGCGCCACCACTTTGACGGCGACGGCATAGAGCGCCGACTGCAGATTGCCGAACCCGATGCCGATCAATACCGCCGCCACCAGCAAGCCCATGCCGCTCTCGACATTGGCGAGCACGACCAGGCCGACAGCGAGGAACACGCAGGACGGGAAGACCACCATGTTGGAACCTTTCCGGTCCAGCAGCCGACCCGTCAGTGGGCGCGACAAAAGCACCACTGCCGAATACACGATGAAAAAGAAGCTCGCGGCGGTGACAAGATCGAGTTCGACGGCGTAACCGTTGATGAAGGCGAGCACGCTCGCATAGCACAGGCCGTACAGGAAAGTGACCACGGAGATCGGAATCGCGCGGGCCTCGACCAGATTGGCCGCCGAGAATTGGAACCCCCGGAGGCCTGCATGCGATGCCCCTTCCGGCACCTCGGCCGACATCGCGGCAAGGAGCCCGACGATCGCGACGGCGACGCAAGCCGCGAATATCCAGTTGAAGTTGGTGTGTTGCAGCAGCCACAGTCCGAGGAACGGTCCGATTGCCGCAGCGAGCGTCGTGCTGAGACTGTAGTAGCTGATGCCCTCCGCCCTGCGGTCGCGGGGGATGATGTGGGCCACGGCAGTGCCGGCGGCCGTGCTGCCGACGCCGAGCGCCAGGCCGTGGACGAAACGCACCGCAACCAGCGTGGGGATCGAATTGCTCAGGAAATACAGGCCGCTGGCGACCGTGAAGGCAGTCATGCCGATGACCATCGTTTTCTTCCGCCCCAAGGCGTCGACGAACTGACCGATGATCAGCCGCCCCAGCAAAGTGCCGATGACGAAAATGCCGGCGACCAGTCCTGCCTGGCTCAGCGACGAACCGTATTCCTCCATCGCATGCGCGCCGATCACGACGATCAGCATGTAAAACACCAGGGCCAGGAAGAAATTGACGCCCGCAACGATGACGAAGTCGCGGGTCCAGAGAGTTGTCGATTGCATGAGGACCTGGGGAGCGCTATTTGATGTTGCCGAGCAACTGCCCGAAGACCGTCACGGTCTGTTCGAGCTGCTCGGGTGCGATACCGGCGGTGGCGCGTCGCTCCAGCGCCGTGATCTGCTCGCGGCACTCCGCGTAGACGCGATGCCCCTCCGCAGTCAGGGCAATCGATTTCTCGCGCCGGTCGTTGCCGGGCGCACTCTTCAAGTACCCCAACTCCTCGAGGCGCTGCACGCGACGGGTGATGCCGGGTTTTTCGATACCGTAGTAAGCGGAAATTTCCACCAGCGAAGCCTGCTCGTGCTCGTGCAGATAGAACATCACCTGCCACAGCGAATGGGACAACTCGTACGGATGGAGCAGCTGGTTCAGCGCCTGGATCACGGGCCGGTACAGCGACAGGTAGTATCTGAAAAAGCCGTGCATCGCGCAGATGGTTGCCTTGAGTAATAGTAAACTAAGGCAACTGTATTGGCTGGCAATTCTGCTGTCAATCGCCTGGCGCGTCGAACCTCGCTCGTTTGCCGATCCATCAACTCGCCTCGAAAACGGGGGAGAGCTTATGACGATCGACCCGGGAGGTTTGCTTCGATTGCGGTTCCCGGCCGCGTGGTGCTCCCGCGAATGTGCCGTCTACGCCGCACTGCGCACGGCAAGTCGCTACCGATTCGTGATGCAGCAGCGCGTTCGGCAGTACCGAGGTTTGTTATACCGCGGTTGGGGCGGAAATAGCTGGAGGCCTGGACGCGCTGACGATCCGGCCCCCGACTTTGATTGCCGAGTCGCGCGTCCTTTGTTTGCCGGTGCCTCAGCCTCGCCGCTTGCGCCCCTGGAGACCCAAGGCGAGCAGCGACAGCGCAGCCAGTGCCAGGCTTGACGGTTCGGGCACCGCAAGGAAGCCGCGGATTTCGCCAGCGGGAAACGCGCTGCTGTGGATATTGAAGTAGGCGCGGTCCGCATCGATGCCCGCGATCAGCGCGTCATCGGCGTTGGTCGGGTCCCCGCCCGCGAAGCTCGTGATAAAGGCGGCGGTGAAGTTCGCATCGTCGTCGAGATCGATCAGCGGCGACGTATAGCTTCCCGCCGACACGCCCTCCGGGAACCCGGGCAGCGTGACCGGGGTCACCGCGACCCCGGCCGTGCCGGTGCCGGGCACCTCCGTGCAGCAGTGGATGTGGGCGACCGTCGTGAGGCCGGACAGGCCGGTCCAGTCGGCGTGGATCAGCAGGGTGTTGCCGGCCGTGTCGAAGTCGACGGTGACGAACCCCGAGCCGGTTGCGCCGACGGCCTCGGGCTCCAGGGCGGCGGAATATCGTACGATATCGGCCTGTGCCGATGGCGCGGCAAGCAACGCCAGTGTCGCGGCGCTGGCTGCAAGCAGGTGTTTCATCGTCGGTCTCCTCAATGCTGAACGGCGTTCGATAGGGGCGGCAGAGTGCCGAATCAGCGAAGCACGTTTCATGCTGTCGACGATTTACTCCGATGAATCAACAACTTGTCGTGAAGACGGTCGAATCCTTTGAGCGGATGTAAACGTTCCCGACAGGCGGCAGAGCTCGGGACCTGTCTCAACGCTCGGCCGAGCACCCTTCACGGCACGGGGCGTCGGCGAGAACCCGGCGACTGACCGAAACGTTCGAGGATGTGGAATGTGGATGAGGTGCTGACTTACGAGGCGAGCGACTCGATGCCGGTTTTCGCCGACGGCTGGCTCCCCGGTGCCGAGCGCTGCGCGTCGCCGAACGTGGACGCGCGGCCCGCAGGCTGTGACGTGCGGCTCGTCGTCGTGCATGCGATCAGCCTGCCGCCGGACGAGTTCGGCGGGCCGGGCGTTTCACAGCTGTTCACGAATGCGCTCGACCCGGCTGCGCATCCGTATTACGCGACGATCCGCGACCTGCGCGTGTCGGCGCATTTTTTCATCGCGCGCGACGGGCGGCTGATGCAGTTCGTGTCGGCGGACAGGCGCGCGTGGCATGCCGGGGCGTCGAGCTGGCGCGGGCGCGAGCGGTGCAACGATTTTTCGGTCGGCATCGAGCTCGAAGGCTGCGACACGCTGCCGTTCGAGGCGCCGCAATACGAGCGGCTCGCGGCGCTGGTGCGCACGCTCTGTGCGCATTATCCGATCGAGGACGTCGTCGGGCATTCGGACATCGCGCCGGGGCGCAAGACCGATCCGGGGCCGTTTTTCGATTGGCAGCGATTGGGCGCACTGCTCGCCGGGGCGGTTGCCGTCCGCGGGACGCAACCGCCGCGGACGGCGACAGGCGCAGCGGCTGGCTGAGCGCTCAGCGGATCGGGATGACGATCGGCGGGATGCTGACGCCGATGACGACTGCGGGGTCGCGCGAATACACCGGGGCCGGCGGCACGTAGTACGACGGGCGCTCGCGCTCGTAGTAGCGGTATTCGCGCACGACCGGGCGGCGCTCGATGATGCGTTCGCGGATCACGACGCGCTCGTGGTCGTGCTTCCAGTGCTTCTTGTAGTGACCGTGGCGGTGGCCGCGATCGTGGTCGCGCCATTCGCGGTCATGGCCACGCCATTCGCGGTGGTCGCCGCGGTCGGCGTGGGCCGGTAATGCGGTAAGCATGGCGCCGCCGGCGACGAGTGCGGCGAGCAGTTTGAGCGTGTGCGATTTCATGGCTGTCTCCTTGTTGGGCCGGATACGAGCAGCCGGCGCGTGTCGCACCGGGATCCTCTTGCCGATTAAACGCGAGCCGGAGACGAAAGGTTGGCATGGAGTTGTAAGTGAATATGGGTACGGCTCAGCCCACGAGGAGCACATGCACGCGGCGCGGGCCGTGCGCGCCGAGCTGGATCGTCTGCTCGACGTCGGCGGTGCGCGACGGGCCGGAGATGATGTTCGTCGCGCGCGGCATGCCTTGCGGGCGCGCGCGCAGCAGGTCCCACGCGTCCTCGAAGTGGTTGACGATGCGGGCGGCTTCGAGCACGACGACGTGGTCGTCGGGGACGAAGTTGTGCGTCGTCGGGCTGTCCGGCCCCGACGCGAGCATCAGGCTGCCGGTCTCGGCGATGCCGCACAGCGCCGGCGACACCGCGAGCGCTTCGGTGATGCCGGCCGCTTCATGATGGATCAGCCAGCCTTCGGGCCACGCGAGATCCTTCAGCGCGGCGCCGACCGCGGCGCGTTGCGGCAGACGGTGCGCGAGCCGATAGGCTTCGATCGCGGCGGGAACCGCGTCGTGCGAGGCGACGCGCTCGATCGTGCCGGCGCGGCTTTCGAACTTGCGCATGAAGCGCGTGACGAGGTCTTCGTCGCGCGCCGGGCGGGTATGCCGCGGCACGCGCGCGTCGAGCGCGGCGACCTGCGCCGCGTCGAGCGGCTCGCGCCGCAGCGCGTCGCGGACCGACTTCAGGATCGCGTCGCGGGCGTTGCCGCTGGTGTTCGCTCGTGCGTTCATTGCTGGCCTCGCTTGCCCTGCCACAGTTCGAGAAAAGTGCGTCCGGTCGGCGCCGGCAGGTCGCGCGAATCGGTCCAGCCGCCCGCGAGCGGGAGGCGCCGGATGCGACCGCGCCGCGCGATGCCCGACAGCGCGCGGGCGGCGAGCTGCTCGAGCGCGTGGTAGAGCTTCGGCCGCGTCGCGACCCAGCGCCACACGCCGAGCGCGCGCTTCTGCATCAGCGGCGTGATGTTCTGCTGGTGCTGCAGGTGGCGCAGCTCGCGCAGCAGTTCCGGCAGCGGGATCTTGACCGGGCACACCGACTGGCAGCGGCCGTTCAGCGTGCACGCGTTCGGCAGGTCGTACGCGGCGTCGAGCCCCTTGATCAGCGGCGTCAGCACCGAGCCCATCGGGCCGGGATAGACCCAGCCGTACGCGTGGCCGCCGACCGCGCCATACACCGGGCAGTGGTTCATGCACGCGCCGCAGCGGATGCAGCGCAGCATGTCGCGAAAGCGCCCGGCGAGCATCTTCGAGCGGCCGTTGTCGACGAGCACGACGTGGTATTCCTCCGGGCCGTCGAGGTCGTCGGCGCGGCGCGGGCCGGTCGAGATCGTCGTGTAGGTCTCGGTCTCCTGGCCGGTCGCGCTGCGCGCCAAGAGGCGCAGGAACAGCGTCGCGTCGTCGAGCGTCGGCACGACGCGCTCGATGCCGGACGTGACGATATGCACTTTCGCGAGCGTCTGCGTCAAGTCGCCGTTGCCTTCGTTCGTGACGATGATCGACGAGCCGGTCTCGGCGACGAGGAAATTGCCGCCGGTGATGCCGACGTCGGCGCGGAAGTACTTGTCGCGCAGCACGCGGCGCGCCTCGTTGACGAGCTCGGGCACTTCGGTCTTGCGCGGGCCGCCGTGCGCCGCCTCGAAGAGGTCCGACACCTGGTCCTTCGTCTTGTGCACCGCCGGCGCGATGATGTGCGACGGCGGTTCGTGCGCAAGCTGGATGATGTATTCGCCGAGGTCCGTCTCGACGACTTCCATGCCATGCTCGATCAGCGCCTCGTTGAGGTCGATTTCCTCGGACACCATCGACTTGCCTTTCGTGACGGTCTTCGCCTCGACGCGCTTGCAGATGCCGAGGATGATCTCGCGCGCCTCGGCCGCGTCGCGCGCCCAGTGCACGCGCCCGCCGGCTTTTGTCACCGCCTGCTCGTAGCGTGCGAGGTAGTGGTCGAGGTTGTCGAGGACGTGGTTCTTGAGCTTCTTCGCCTCCTCGCGCAACTGCTCGAATTCCGGCAGGTCGGCGACCTGCTGCGCGCGCTTGCCGACGAAGCCGTAGCGTGCGCGCCCGAGCGCGGTCTGCAGGTTCGCGTCGTGGATCGCGAAGACCGCGCGTTCCTTGAATTCGTCCGAGCGGATCTGCATCAGCGCGACTCCTCCGGGGCATCGGCCAGACCGGCCCCGTCGGCGAAGCCGGCGAGCACTTCGGCGGTGTGGAACACTTTGACCGGGGCGTGGATGCGCTTCAGCCGGCCGGCGATGTTCATCAGGCAGCCCAGATCGCCACCGAGCAGCGTGTCGGCGCCGGTCGCGAGGATGTTGCGCACTTTGTCATCGACCATTTTCTCGGAAATTTCCGGGTATTTGACGCAGAACGTGCCGCCGAAGCCGCAGCACACTTCGGCGTCTTCCATCTCTCTGACCTTGAGTCCGTCGACTTCGCCGAGCAACGCACGCGGCTGGCCTTTGATGCCGAGCCCGCGCAGCCCCGAGCACGAGTCGTGGTAGGTCGCGGTGCCCGCGTAGCGCGCGTCGACCGTCGTCGCCGCGCCGCGCACGTCGGCGAGGAACGACAGCAGCTCGAAGCTTTTTCCCGACAGCGCTTCGGCGCGCGGCAGCCACTGCGGATCGTCGGCGAACAGCGCCGGGTAGTCGTGACGGATCGTCGCCATGCATGAGCCGGACGGCCCGACGACGTAGTCGAAATGCTCGAACGCCTCGATGACCTGCCGCGCCAGCGCGCGCGCCGCGTCATAGTCGCCGCTGTTGTAGCCGGGCTGGCCGCAGCACGTCTGGATCGCCGGCACCTCGACGCTGCATCCCGCGTCTTCGAGCAGCTTCACCGCGGAAAACCCGACGTTCGGCCGGAACAGGTTCATCAGGCAGGTCGCGAACAATCCGACGCGGGGCCCGGCGGTGGGCGATGAGGTCATGAGGCGGTCTCCGGTTTTTGTTCGGGGCAGGGTGAGCGATCAGGGCACAGCGATCGTAGCAAGCGCCGCCGCGATGGCGGGCGAGGGATTTTCAGGCCGGCGATGAGCGCGTTTCATGCCAGCGGCAGCATAGCAGAGGCCTGCGGCAGTGTCGGCGGGCCGCACCGGCATGCTCGCCGCGCGCGCACTGGGCGAGCGTGGCACACTGCGCGATTTGTGTCGCTGCGACGCGCATCGTTGGCGGCTGCGGTGGCGTGCTTTTACTGAACGGGAATATTCCGCATGATGCGTTTCGTGTGCCTTGCCGTGATGCTCTCCGCGCTGTGGCCCGGCGTTGCGACGGCTGCCGAATGGTCGACCCGGCCGTTGTCCGAAATCGCCGTGTATCCCGAATACCGCGCGTCGGCGCACGTCGTGGCGGTCGACGAGGCGCGCATCGCGGCGGAAGTTTCCGGCCGCATCGAGAGCCTGCCGACGCGCGTCGGGCAGGCGGTCGCGAAAGGCGTCGAGCTCGCGCGCATCGACGCTGCCGCGTACCGCATCGAAGTGGAGCGCGCCGCGGCGCAGAGCCGCCTGGTCGGCGATCGCGTCAAGCTCGCCGAGGCGCAGCTCGACCAGGCACGCGCCCTCGCTGCGAAAGGATTCATCAGCGCGGATGCGCTCAGGATCAGGGAAACCGAACTCGCGGTGCTGAAAAGCGAACTCGCCGCGACGCGCCAGGGCGTCGCCGCGGCACGCCTGCAGCTCGCGCGCACGACGATCCGCGCGCCGTTCGCCGGCGTCGTGCGCGAGCGCCTCGCGAGCGTCGGCGACCTCGCCGTGCCGGGCACGCCGCTGCTGGTGCTGTCGGCGAGCGCGGACAGCGAAGTGCGTGCGCGGGTGCCGACGGCGCAGATCGAATCGCTGCGCGCCGCCGGAAAGTGGCAGTTCGTCGCCGGCGACACGACGAGCCGGCTCACGCTGCTGCGCGTGTCGGCGGTCGTCGAGGCGGCGGGGCAGGCGCGCAACGCGGTGTTCTCGTCGACGAGGCCGCTGCCGCCGGGGCTTGCCGGTGAAGTCAGATGGACCGGGGCGACGCCGCATCTTCCGGCCGGCTACGTGCAGCAACGCGACGGGGCGCTCGGGGCCTACGTCGAGCGCGGCGGACGTGCGGTCTTCATCGAGCTGCCGGACGCGCAGGTCGGACGGCCGGTCGCGGTGAACTGGACGCCGGACACGCGAATCGTCGACGACGGCCGGTTTTCGATCGGTCTCGGCGGCGCTCCACAGGACGAGCGCGCGCCTGCAACCGGCGGGGGCGAGGGGGCATGACGGGCTGGTACCGCCGCCTGATCGGCAACCACCCGCTCGCGAACATCGCGTTCGCGCTGGTGCTGCTCGGCGGCATCGTGACGTACCTGACGATGCCGCGCGCGCAGGACCCGGAAGTCAATTTCAACTGGGTCAGCATCATCACCGCGCTGCCGGGCGCCTCCGCGGAGGACATCGAGCGCGAGCTGACCGGGCCGCTCGAAGACGCGATCGAGCAGGTCAAGGACATCAAGTTCGTGTCGTCGTCGAGCCGCGAAGGCGTCTCGTCGATCCTCGTGCGCTTCGAGGAAATCAGCGGGCGCCAGTTCGACCGGCGCATCAACGACCTGCGCCGCGAAGTGCAGAACAAGGCCGACGCCGAGCTGCCGCCGGAGGCGACCGAGCCCGAGATCATCGAGATCACGTCGTCGAACGGCTTTCCGACCGCGATCCTCGTGCTGTATGGCGCGGGCGGCGGCGAGCGCCTGCGTAGCGCGGCGTTCGGCATTCGGAAGGATCTGGAACGCTTCGCCGACATCGACCAGGTGATCGCCGCCGGCTTCGACGAACCGGAACTGCACGTCGATTTCGATCCGGAACGGGTCGCCGCCGTCGGGTTGTCGCCGCTCGACCTGTCGGACAGCGTGGCGGCGTGGTTTCGCAACACGCTCGGCGGGCGCATCCGGGTGCAGGACCGCGAATGGCTCGTGCGCCTCGAAGGCAAGACGCCCGATCCGGACGTGCTCGCCCAGGCGGCCGTCATCACCTCTGCCGGGCGCGTCGCGCTCGGCGAAGTCGCGGCCGTCGCGCGCGGGCACGAGCGCACCGGCCAGCTTGTCAGCTACAACGGCCAGCCGGCGGTGATGCTGTCGATCACGAAGGAGGCCGGCAGCAACACGCTGGAGCTCGTCGACCGCCTTAACCGCTTCGTCGCCGAGCGCAATCCACTGCTGTTCGGGCAGGGCGTGCAGCTCGTGATGATCGACGACCAGACGCATGCGACGCGCGCCGCGATCGGCGTCATGGAGTCGAACGCGCTGCTCGGCCTGGTGCTGGTGCTCGGCCTGTGCTGGGTGTTCCTCGGCTCGCGGCTCGCGCTGCTGGTCGGACTCGGTGTGCCGTTCGCCCTCGCCGGCACGTTCCTGCTCGTCGACCTGATCGGTTCGACTCTGAACCTGACGGTGCTGCTCGGCGTCGTCATTGCGCTCGGTATGCTCGTCGACGACGCAGTGGTGATCGTCGAGGCGATCTATTACCGGCTGCAGCGCGGCGAGCCGGTGCACCACGCGGTGACCGAAGGCGTCGCCGAAGTCGCGTTGCCGGTGATCTCGTCGGTGCTGACGACGATCGCGGCGTTCCTGCCGCTGATGCTGTTGCCGGGCATCCTCGGCTCGTTCATGTTCCTCGTGCCGTTCGTCGTCACCTGCGCGCTGCTCGTCAGCCTCGCCGAAGCGTTCTGGATGATGCCGGCGCACATCCTGCTGCTGCGCCCCGATTTCGGCCGCCGGCGCAGCCGCATGCAGGCGCGGCGCGAGCGCTTCACGCACTGGCTGCGGGTGAAGTACTCGCGCGCGCTGGTCGCGGTGATGCGGCGGCCGAAGACCGCGCTCGCGGTGCTGCTGCTCGTCATGGCCGGCGCGGCCGGCGCGCTCGCCGGCGGGCTCGTGAAGATCCAGTTCTTCGCGTTCGATCCGATCCGACTGTTCTACGTCAGCGCCGACATGCCCGCCGGCGTCCCGCTCGAGCGCACGCTCGAGGAGGCGGAGCGCGCCGCCGCGGTGCTGCGCAGGACGCTCGATCCGGCGGAAGTCCGCTCGATCACTGCCTATGCCGGGATCAAGTTCACCGAGACCGAGCCGCTGTATGGCGACCAGTACGGGCAGGTGATCGTGTCGCTGCAGCCGCGCCGCGGCGAGTTGCGCGATACCGCCGAAGTGATCGCAGCGGTGCACGATCCGGTCCGGGCTTTGCAGGGCGAGGCGAAGTTCTCGTTCCTCGAACTCAAAGGCGGGCCGCCGACCGCGCGCCCGATCAGCGTCAAGGTCAAGGCCGACGATTACGGCGAGCTGCGCGCGGCGACCGACGCGCTGCTCGGCGAAGTCGCGAAGATCCCCGGTGTGCGCGACATCACCGATGACGACGTGCCGGGACGCCCGGAGCTGCGGCTGACGCTGAACCGCGAGAAGCTCGCGCGCGCCGGGGTCGCACCGGGAGAGGTCGCGCGGCTGCTGCGCTTGTATGGCGAAGGCGAAGTCGTCGCGACGACTCGCGACGAGGGCGAGAAAGTCGAAGTGATCGTGCGCGCGCAGCCGGAATCGCTGACCGACGTCACCGAACTGCTGCAGCGCCCGGTGCCGCTCACGGCCGATGCGGAAGACGGCAGCGGCGCGCGACGCAGCGTCCAGCTTGGCTCGCTCGTCGACGCCGAGCCGCGGATCGCGAAAGGCTACATCCGCCATTACCAGCTCACGCGCGCGATCACCGTCGAAGCCGGCCTCGACCAGGAGAAGATCGACACGCTGACGGCGAACAACCGCCTGAAGGCAGCTTGGGCCGAGCTGCAGCCGCGCTTCCCCAATGTCGAGCTCGATTTCTCGGGCGAACTCGACGACATTCAGGAAAGCCTAGATTCGATGGCAGCGCTGTTCTCGCTGGGCGTCGGCCTGATCTACCTGATCCTCGCGACGCAGTTCCGCAGCTACTGGCAACCGTTCATGATCCTCGTGACCGTGCCGCTTGCCTTCACCGGCGTCGTGCTCGGCCTGCTCGTGTCGGGCAACCCGTTGTCGCTGTATACGATGTACGGCGTCATCGCGCTTGCTGGCATCGCGGTCAATTCGGCGATCGTGCTGATCGACGCGGCGAACGAGCGCCGCGCCGCCGGCATGAGCGTCGAGCACGCGGCGATCTACGCCGGGCGACGGCGCGTCGTGCCGGTGCTGATCACGTCGTCGACGACGATCGGCGGGCTGGTCTCCCTCGCGATCGGCCTCGGCGGCAAGTCGCTGATGTGGGGGCCGGTCGCGGCGAGCATCGTGTGGGGGCTCGGGTTCTCGACTTTGCTGACCCTGTTCGCGATCCCGCTGATCTACCGTCTCGCGATGGGACGGTCGCGGCCGGACCGCGGCGTTCCCGTCGCCCGCGTCGCGCCGCTCCGCTCGGCGCACTGAGCGAGCGGAGCGGCACTTGCCGGAGAAGCCGATGCTCGCGAGTTTCGCTGCCGATTTCGTCGTCCTGGTCCATTTCGCGTTCATCGTGTTCGTCGTCGCCGGCGGTGCGCTGGTGCTGCGCTGGCCGCGCCTCGCGTGGCTGCACCTGCCGGTGGTCGCGTGGGGGGCGGGAATCGAGCTGATCGGCGGCGTGTGCCCGCTGACGCCGCTCGAGAACGCGTTGCGCCGCGCCGCGGGCGAAGCGGGCTACGCGGGCGGTTTCATCGAGCATTACCTGTTGCCGCTGATCTATCCCGCGGGGCTGACGCCGGCGATCGGCACGATGCTCGGCGTCTTCGTGCTGGCCGTCAATGCGGTGTTCTACGCGATGCTATGGCGTCGGTGCAGGCAGCGACGGGCGGCGCGAAACGCAGCGGATGCCAGGCCGGGCACCGGCGATTGAACCGAAGCACGGCTCGGGGCGTCCCAGTACAATGCCCGCCACCATGCCTGCTCCCGTCCCCAGCATTTTCGCCCGCGCCCGCGCCCGCCCCGCGGCGAGCCCCGCTCCGTTCCTGCCGATGTCGCGTGCCGAGATGCGCGCGCTCGGCTGGGACGAGTGCGATGTCGTCCTCGTCACCGGCGACGCGTACCTCGACCACCCGAGCTTCGGCATGGCACTCGTCGGGCGGCTGCTCGAAGCGCAAGGCTTTCGCGTCGGCATCATCAGCCAGCCGGACTGGAAAAGCGCCGAGCCGTTCCGCGCGCTGGGACGCCCGCGGCTGTTCTTCGGCATCACCGCGGGCAACATGGATTCGCTGATCAACCGCTACACCGCCGAGCGCAAGATCCGCTCGGAAGACGCCTATACGCCCGGCGCCGAAGCCGGTCGCCGGCCCGACCGCGCGGTGACGGTCTACGCGCAGCGCGCGCGCGAAGCTTTCCCCGGTGTGAATGTCGTCATCGGCAGCATCGAAGCGTCGCTGCGCCGCATCGCACATTACGACTACTGGTCGGACAAGGTGCGTCGTTCGGTGCTCGCGGACTCGAAAGCCGACCTGCTGCTGTTCGGCAACGCGGAGCGCGCGCTGGTCGCGCTCGCGCACCGCCTCGCCGACGGGGAGCCGATCGAGGCGATCCGCGACCTGCGCGGCACCGCGTTCCTCGTCCGGCTGGGCTGGTTGCCGGAGGCCGACTGGACCGAGCAGGACTCGACCGCGCTCGACCGCCCGGGCCGTGTCGAACCGCATCCCGACCCGTACGCGATCGAGCCCGAAAAGCCTGCGGCGGCCCGCGAAACCGGCGCGCAGCCGGTGCGCATCGTCCCCGCCGCGGAACGCGCCGCGGCGCGGCGGCAGGCACGCGGTCGGACCGTCGTGCGCCTGCCGTCGTACGAGACGGTCGCCGCCGACCCGGTGATGTACGCGCACGCCTCGCGCGTGTTCCACCTCGAATCGAACCCGGGCAACGCGCGCGCGCTCGTGCAGGCGCACGGCGACGGGCCGGGGCGGCGCGACGTGTGGCTCAACCCGCCGCCGCTGCCGCTCACGACGCCCGAGATGGACTTCGTCTTCGGCCTGCCGTACGCGCGCCGGCCGCATCCGGCGTACGGCGACGCGCGCATCCCGGCGTGGGACATGATCAAGTTCTCGATCAACATCATGCGCGGCTGCTTCGGCGGCTGCACGTTCTGCTCGATCACCGAGCACGAAGGCCGCATCATCCAGAGCCGCTCGGAAGCATCGATCCTGCATGAGATCGAGGAGATCCGCGACCGGACGCCGGACTTCAAGGGGCACATCACCGACCTCGGGGGGCCGACCGCGAACATGTACCGCATGGCGTGCCGCGATCCTGCGACCGAGTCTTCGTGCCGGCGGCTGTCGTGCGTCTATCCGGGGATCTGCGAGAACCTCAAGACCGACCACGCGCCGCTGATCTCGCTGTACCGCAAGGCGCGTGCGATTCCGGGCGTCAAGCGCGTGACGATCGGCTCGGGGCTTCGCTACGACCTCGCGGTGCGCTCGCCCGAGTACGTCAGGGAACTCGTGACGCACCACGTCAGCGGCCTGCTGAAAATCGCGCCCGAGCATACCGAGGAAGGGCCGCTGTCGAAGATGATGAAGCCCGGCATCGGCACGTACGAGAAGTTCGCCGCGATGTTCGAGAAATACTCGCGCGAAGCCGGCAAGAAGCAGCACCTCGTGCCGTACTTCATCGCCGCGCATCCGGGCACGACCGACGAGGACATGCTGAACCTCGCGCTGTGGCTGAAGAAGAACGGCTTCAGGCCCGACCAGGTGCAGACGTTCATGCCGACGCCGATGGCGATGGCGACGACGATGTACCACAGCCGCAGGAATCCGCTGCGCAAGGTATCGGCGGACTCGGAAGTCGTCGAAACCGCGCGCGCCGGCAAGCTCAGGAAGCTGCACAAGGCGCTGCTGCGCTGGCACGACCCGGAGAACTGGCCGCTGATCCGCGAAGCGCTCCTGGCGATGGGCCGCGCCGAACTGATCGGCAGCGGGCCGAATTGCCTCGTGCCGCGGCATCAGCCGGGCGTGCCGCTCGCCGTCGAGCGCTCGGGAGGTCGTACTGCGGCGCGTGCCGGTCGCGGCGAGTGCCGCAAGGCGCCGGCCCGCAACGGCAGCGGTGGGGGGGCGGCTGCAGCATCGGCGAACCGGCGCAAAGCCCGCGCCTGACATCGCCAGGTCCGTCGCATTTGTTGCCGCTCAAGGCAGACCGAAGTACCGCTGCAGACAATGGCCCGGCAACGGCGCGGTGGTCGTGAAACCTTTACGGCAATGGTCGCGGCGCCCGAAATGGTTCATTTTTTGCAACAGGAGTCGATATGAACACCCGTCCCGCTTTCCTCCGTCTTGTTTCCGCCCTCGGGCTGGTCGCTGCATTCGCGGGCGGCCCCGTCTTTGCAGCGGGCGAGGAAGTCGTCATGTACAAGGATCCGAATTGCGGCTGCTGCGGCAAGTGGGCCGAGCACATGCGCGCGAGCGGATTCGCCGTGAAGGAGGTGCGCAGCACCGCGATGAGCGCCGTCAAGCGCGAAGCGGGCGTGCCGCAGGCGCTCGCTTCGTGCCACACCGCGAAAGTCGGCGGCTACGTCGTCGAAGGGCACGTGCCTGCGGCCGACGTGCGGCGCCTGCTCACTGAAAAGCCGAAAGTGGCCGGCATCGCGGCGCCGGGAATGCCGGCCGGCTCGCCGGGCATGGAAGGACCGTATCCTGCCGAACGCTACGACGTCGTCAGCTTCGATGCGGACGGCAAGCACCGGACATTCGCGTCACACTGACGCCGGCAGTCGGAGTCCATCAGGGAGCCCAATCATGAAAAAACTGTTTATCGCGAGCGTGGCGGCGGGCGTTCTTTCGTGGTCGCCAACACCGGCGTTCGCCGAGGCCGATGACGCCGTGCTGGGCGACCGCGGGAGCGGCATGATCGTCGACCTCGTCCTCGTGCGACCGCTGACTTTCGTCGGTTCGGTGGTCGGGATCGCCGCTTTCATCGTTTCGTTGCCGTTTACCGCGCCGACCGGCTCGGCTTCCGACGCGGCACGCGAGCTCGTCGGCAAGCCGCTCGAGTACACCTTCAACCGGCCGCTCGGCGATTTCCACCGCTGCGGCGCGGACCGGCACCCCTGCGGCGGGCGGTGACCGGGGCGCGGGCGCAGCGCTTGCGCGTTACGCGAGCAGGAAGTTCTCGTCGGGGACAGGCAGCGGCGGCGGCTCTTCGCCGAGCATCTCGCGCAGGCTCGCATTGACGCCGGCGACGAGCGCGTCGAGCGCGAGATCGTTCGCCATCGTGCCGAAAGGCTCTTCGATCTCGTCGCTGAGCGCTTCGAGCGCGAAGAACGTGTAGGACACGAAGCTCACGACCAGCGGCGTCATGAGGCCGATCGAATCGACCAGCCCGAACGGCAGCAACGCGCAATAAACATACGCGCTGCGGTGCAGGATCACCGTATAGGTGAAGGGCAACGGGGTATTGGCGATGCGCTCGCAGCCGCCGAGCGACGACGACAGCCCGTTCAGCGACTGCTCCATCTGCTGCGCGAGCATGATGTCGAGTTGCCCCGCTTCGCGGCGCTCGCGCAGCCATTGGCCGAGCCACAGCAACACCAGCGCCGGCGCCGAGCGCGCGCTGCGTGCGCGCTCGATGACGACTGCGGGAAGCAGACCGAGCAGGTCGGCGTCGCGCGGCTGATGGCGCAGCTGGTTGCGCATCGCCGCGGCGAAGCCGATGAGGCCGAGCACGAACGGACGGCTCTCGACGTTGCGGGCCGTCAGCGTCAGGGCCTGCCGCGCGAGGTTGCGCGTCTCGACGAGCACGTCGCCCCACAGCTTGCGCGCTTCCCAGTAGCGGTCATAGCTCGCGTTGATGCGAAAGCCGAGAAAGATCGCGAGCGCGACCCCCATCAGCGAGAACGGGTTCGCGTTGAGCGTCACCTTGAAGTGGAAAAGCTGGCCGTGCATCAGCACGACGCCGCACGACAGCGCGAAGATGAACAGCTGCTGCGGCAGGATGCGGGAAACGAGCGACCCGCGGCGAACGAAAAGCAAACGCATCCAGTGCGGACGGGGGCGGACGATCACGGCTGGGAAGGGCGGTCGGGCGGCGGCGGGGGTGCGATTCTCTCAGGTTTTGGCGCGATGCGGGCGGCGATTTGCTGCAATGCAAGAAAAAAATCCGGCCCTACCCGGCAAGCCAGGCGAGCGTGCCGGCGAGCGCGAGCCCGCCGCTCGCGAGCAGCGTGAGACGCCGGCGCGAGCCGTGCAGCCGTCCCCATAACCAGAAGCCGGACAGGCCGAGGAACGCGAGGCCGAGCGCGGCCGCGTCGGACAGCAGGATCCACGCCGGTCCGGTGCCGATCGACATGTGTAGGCGGGCCAGATACAGCCACAGGTTCGGCTTCGTGCGCTTCACTTCGGCTTGGCCGCTGCCGAGCCAGTATTCGACCTGCACCGTCTCGGAAGGAGTGTCGGCGCGCAGCGTCCAGCGCTCGGGCTGGCGCAGTTCGCCGTCCCCCCAGCTGACGGCGCGAGGGGGCTCGATGCGCGGCTTCAGCGCCCCGGCTTCGATGCCGAGCGCCGGCGCGAGCGCCGCGGCGAGCGCGTGCGGATCGGCGGGTCCGGCTTCGAGCGGCAATATCTGCGTCACCTCCTGGCGGTCGAGCGCCGGAATCTTCATCACGGCGCGGTGGTTCAGCAGGAAGCCGGTCACCGCGAACAGCAGTAGCATCGCCGCGATCGCGAGGCCGAACCACGCGTGGACACGGCGCAGCCACTTTTGCACGTTGCCGCGCTGCGTCGCCGGGCGGGGATGAAGGTGGATCACGAAAGCCTCTCTGGCAACAGGGACCGGTCAGAAGGGATCAGAACGAGAGTTTCGCGGACAGCCGCAGCGTGCGCGGCATGCCGACCGCAAGGAGCGCGCTGTTCGAGTTTACCTTGCTGTCGCCGGCAGCCGCCCAGTAGCGCTTGTCGGTCACGTTCTCGACGGTCGCCACGAGGTCGAGCTGGTTGCTGGCGACTTTGGTACGGTAGCGGGCGCCGACGTCGTAACGGGTGTAGGCATCGACTTCGGCCTGGTTCTGCGGATTCACTTCGCGCTCGCCGGTGTAGTAAGCCCCCGCGGACAGCGCGAGGCCCGGGACCGCCGCGAGGCGATGCTCGACGAAGAGGCTCGCCGTGACTTCGGGCGTGTTGGCCGGGCGGTTGCCGACGATGCTCTGGTCGTTCTCGGCCTTGGTGAACTCCGCGTCGATCCATTGCATCGACGAGAAAATGCCCCAGCGCGGCGAGATCTGGCCGCCGGCCGACAGTTCGACGCCGCGCAGGCGGGCCTCGCCGAGGCGCTGGTAGATGTTGTTGATCTCGCCGTTCATCGGCCGCTCGATCCGGAACACTGCTGCGTTGGTCTGCACGCCGCCCCAATCGGTCTTGATGCCGCCTTCCCATTGGCGCGTCACCAGCGGTTCGAGCGATGTGCCGGCGTTGAGGGCGGCAGGACGCGCGATGCCGCCGTCCTCCATGCCTTCGAGGTAGCCGGCATAGAGGTTCGTTGCGGGCGTGAGCTTCCAAACCGCAGCGACGGTCGGGCTGACCTCGCGCTTGGTGTAGTCCTGGCGGTTGTCCGTGGCATGCTCGAACTCGAACTCGCTGCCGCGCGCGCCGGCGATCAGCAGCCAGTCGCCGAGCGCCGCGCGGTCGAAGACGTACCAGCCGCGGTCATGGGTCTCGGAGTGGCGCGCGTTCGGGCCATGGGTCACTGCGGTTTCGGGGATGTCGCGCGGATTGTAGAGATTCTGTGCGACGTTGACCGTGACGGTGTTGCCGAGCGACGTGCTGAGGATGTTGCGGGAATAACCGATGGTGAAGTCGTGTCTCACCGTCCCGGTCTCGAACCGGCCGGCGAGCTCGGTGCGCGCGTTGCGGTTGATGAACTCCTGATCCTGGCCGCGGAAGATCTGCAGCGTGCCTTCGCCGGTCGCCACGTCGTAGTTGATCATCTGCGAGAAGTTGCGGTCGCGCTCGAGCCGGGAACGTCCGGTTTCCACCGTCCAGATCCAGTTGTCGTTGAGCGCGAAGTCGCTGCGCAGTTGAACGTTCTGCTCTTCGGCGTCGTAGTTCGCCCAGTCGGGCGCGATGAGCTTCTCGGGGTTCGGGATGCGCGGCAGCGGGATCTTGCCGTTGACGGGCCGCAGCGCGAGGATGCTCGACTGCTCGACGACGTCCTTGGCGATGTCCTCGACGTCGAGCTTGAGCAGCCAGCGATCGGTCACGCTCCAGTCGAACGCACCGGCGACTAGGCGCCGGTCGCCGTCGGCATCTTCGACCGCGCTTTCGAGTTCGCCGCCGACGATGTTCACGCGTGCGCCGAACTGGCCGTCCGAGCCGAAGCGCCGGCCGACGTCGAGGCCGACCACCGCACTGCCGTTGTCATCGGTCGACAGCTGGACTGCGCTGACCGGCGTGCTGCCGGCACGCTTCGTGACCAGGTTGATGATTCCGGAAGGCGGCACGAAGCCGTAGTACAGGCCGCCGACGCCCTTGAGCACTTCGACGCGCTCCTTGTTCTCGAGCGGCAGGTCGATCAGGTTCACGATCGGCAGGCCGCCGTTGAGGCGATAGCTGGAGCGGTTGTCGACCAGCAGCCCGCGGATCGACAGGTTGTCGTAGGCAGTGGCCCCGAGCTGCGCGCGGGTGACGCCCGCAGTGTTCTTCATCGCCTCGTACAGGCTGTTGGCCTGCTGCGCATCGAGAAGGTCGCGATCGACGATGTTCACCGTCATCGGCACCTCTTTCGCCGGGGTGTCGCGGAAAGTACCCACGCCGATGCTGCCGGCGCGCCAGGCGGAATCGCTCGCGAAGACTTCGACCGCTTCGAGCTGCTGGTCGGCGGCGAGGAGGGGGCCATGCGCGGCGAGCAGCGCGGCGGCGGGGATCAGGCGGGCAAGGGTTTTGAGGCGCATTGCGGAAACCTCGAGAGGAGTGGAAGGGAAAGTCGCAAAGCGGCCGACAGCGCCGCGCCGGCCGGAAACCCGGGCCGGCGGGTCGGCGCAGGAGAGCCGGAAGTCAGAAACGGTAGGTCGCGGTCGCCTGCAGCGTGCGTGGCGCGCCCGGCTGGTTCAGCCCGTTGACGCTGCCGTGTGCGGACGCCCAGTACTCGCGGTCGAACACGTTCTTGAGGTTGAACGCGAGGTCGTAGGCGCGGCTGCGGTACAGCAGCGCAGCGTCGACCACCGCGAAGCCGGGCAGGCGCACGAGGTTGTCGGGCGACGCGTATTGCGACGACTGCGCACGGACGCCGCCGCCGAGGCGCCAGCCCAGGCCCAGTTCGCGCATCACCCACAGCGATGCGCTGTGGCGCGGCGTCAGCGGCGCATCCTTGCCTTCGAACGGCGCGGTGATCCGCGTCGTGCCGAAGTTCGCGCCGCCGCTCGCCGTCGATTTGACGATCTCGGTATCGAGGAACGCATAGCCTGCGTGGATTT
This sequence comes from Azoarcus sp. PA01, assembly GCA_001274695.2. Taxonomy (NCBI): domain Bacteria; kingdom Pseudomonadati; phylum Pseudomonadota; class Betaproteobacteria; order Rhodocyclales; family Zoogloeaceae; genus Azoarcus; species Azoarcus sp. PA01. Next base: position 2,085,125 of record LARU01000002.1, read on the forward strand.
GCCACCCCTGGGCCGGCCGCCCGGAAAGCGACAGCTCGAGGCCGTTCGTGCGCTGTTCGCCGGCATTGATCGTCGTGCGCGACACCGGCTCGGTGATCTTCATGTCGGTACGCACGAGCTGGAACACCGACGCGCCCGCAGACAGCGCGCCGCCGAGGAGGTCCCATTTCGCGCCGATCTCGTAGTTCGTCGAGATTTCCGGCTCGCTGTCGACGTTCGACGCGTTGAGCTGGAACTGTTCGCCCGACGGCTGGAACGAGCGCGACACCGACGCGTAGTACGACTGCATCGCGTCCGGCTGCCACACGAGCCCGGCGCGCGGGCTCCATTCGCGATCGGTGCGCTCGAAGTCGGGCTTGCCGGGCTCGGTGGTTTCCTGCCGGTAGTCGTCGTAGCGCACGCCGAGCAGCGCTTTCCAGTGCTCGCCGAACGCGATCTGGTCCTGCACGTACACGGCGGCGCTGTCCTGCGTCGTGACGTTATCGATCGTGCGCGAGTTCGGTGCGACGCTCCTGTACGGCGGGATCGCGCCGCCCGGATTGAACAGCGGAACGGTGTCGATGCCGATCCAGTTGTCGATGTCGAGGCGCTTTTCCTGGCTGCCGAGCTCGAGACCGTACAGCAGCGTGTGCTGCACGCCGCCGAGCGCGAGTTTCTGGGTCAGTTCGAACTGGTTGAACCAGCCGTCCTCGTTGCGGACGACGTGGCCGTGCGTGCGCTGCATGAAGAGCTCGCCGTTGACCAGCGTGTAGGGGCTGTTCGAGCGGTACAGGGTGTTGTCGCGGTCGAGCTCGAAGTCGTAATAGCGCAGCACGTTGCGCAGCGACCAGTCGGCGTTGATGCGGTGCGCGAGCGTCGCCGTCGCGGTGTCCATCGTCGCAGCGGTGGTGTCGTCGCGCTCGGCGTCGCCCGAGCCGTAATACGTGTCGTGATCGACGTCGAGCGGGCGGCCGTTGTTGTCGGGAATGCCGAAGTCGGTCGGGCGCCGGTCGCGGTTATGCGCGACCTGCAGCAGCAGGCTCGTGTTCTCGCCGAGGTGGAGCGAGAGCGACGGCGCGATCGCTTCGCGCTTCAGGAAGGACTCGTCGCGAAAACCGGTCGAGTCCTCGAACGCCCCGGTCAGCCGGAAGCTGTGGCCGGCGTCGCCGAGTCCGCCGCCGAGGTCGAAGCTCGCGCGCTTTTCGCCTTCGCTGTCGAACTGGACGGTGATGTCGCGGATCGCCTGTTTCGTCGGCAGCTTGCTGACGCGGTTGATGATGCCGCCGGACGAACCGCGCCCATATAGCACCGCCGCCGGGCCCTTGATGACTTCGATGCGTTCGGTGTTCGACAGGTCGCGGTAATACAGCGCATCGTCGCGCACGCCGTCGAGGAAATTGTCGCCGATCGCGGTGAAGCCGCGGATCGCGACCTGGTCGCGCTGGCCGTCGCCCATATTCAGCGTCACCCCGGGAACGTTCTGCAGCGCTTCGGTCAGCGAGCGCACCCCCTGGTCGGCGATCAGCTCGGGGCCGACGACGTTGACGGTCTGCGGGATGTCACGCAGCGGCGCGGTACCTTTCGTCGCGGACGACGACACCAGCGGGTTGTACGACAAAGTGGCACCGACCTGGTCGGTGACGGTGACGGTCGGCAGCGTGGTCTGGGGGGTGTGCTGGGCCGTCGCGAGCGCGGGCAGGGCGGCGGCGATCGCCGCGCCGAGGGTGCGAAGATGCATCGGAACTCCGGTCGGAAGCGTTGTTGGCTGGCGATCCGGCCGGAAAAGGCGGAATGGCTGGCTGCGAAGAGGGAGAATTGTATTTCTATATGTTAATGCGAATCAATATTATTGTTGTACGGGTTCGTGCAGGATTTCCGCGCAAGGGCGCCCGGTAGAGCGGGAAAGGGGGAAAGGGGGAAAGGGGGAAAGCGGGAAAGCGGGAAAGCGGGAAAGCGGGAAAGCGGGAGAGCGGGAGAGCGGGAGCGCAGCATCGCGCCCCCGCAGCGACTGTCAACCGCGTTGCAGCGAAGCGGCTTAAAGGCCTGCGTCGGCGCGCAGCGCCGCGGCCTTGTCGGTCGCTTCCCACGTGAATTCGGGCTCGTCGCGGCCGAAGTGGCCGTACGCGGCGGTCTTGCCGTAGATCGGGCGCAGCAGGTTGAGCTCCTGGATGATCGCTTTCGGGCGCAGGTCGAAGTGCGCGCCGATCAGCTCGACGATGCGCTCGTCGCTGACTTTGCCGGTGCCGAAAGTCTCGACCATCAGCGACACCGGCCTGGCGACGCCGATCGCATAGGCGACCTGCACTTCGCAGCGCTCGGCGAGGCCCGCGGCGACGATGTTCTTCGCGACCCAGCGCCCGGCGTACGCGGCCGAGCGGTCGACTTTCGACGGGTCCTTGCCGGAGAACGCGCCGCCGCCGTGGTGCGCTGCGCCGCCGTAGGTGTCGACGATGATCTTGCGCCCGGTCAGGCCGCAGTCGCCGTGCGGGCCGCCGATGACGAAGCGCCCGGTCGGGTTGATCAGGTAGCGCACTTCGCCCTGCATCAGCTCTTTCGGCAGCACCGGCTTGATGATCTCCTCGACGACGAGTTCGGTGATCTGCGCGTGCGAGACTTCGGGGCTGTGCTGCGTCGACACGACCACGGTGTCGATCGCGACCGGCTTGCCGTCGACATATTTCACCGTCAGCTGGCTCTTCGCGTCCGGACGCAGCCACGCGAGCCGGCCGTCCTTCCTCAGCTCGGACTGGCGCTGCATGATGCGGTGCGCATAGTAGATCGGCAGCGGCATCAGCGACGGCGTCTCGTTGCACGCATAGCCGAACATCAGGCCCTGGTCGCCCGCGCCCTGGTCGAGGTCGAGGCCTTCGCCTTCGTTGACGCCCTGTGCGATGTCGGACGACTGGCGGTTGATCGCGGTGAGGATCGCGCACGACTTGTAGTCGAAGCCGATCGCCGAGTCGTCGTAGCCGATGCGACGGATGACGTCCTGCGCGATCTCCTTGTAGTTCGGGTGCGCGCTCGTCGTGATCTCGCCCGAGATGACGACGAGGCCCGTCGATACCAGGGTTTCGCATGCGACGCGCGCATGCGGGTCGTCGGCGAGGATCGCGTCGAGGATGCCGTCGGAAACCTGGTCGGCGACCTTGTCGGGATGGCCTTCGGACACCGATTCCGAGGTGAAAAGGTATTCCCTGCTCATGCACTGCTCCTGAAAACGAAAAATCCCCAAAGCTGTCCGGCGTGGCCGGCTCCGGGGATTTCGTCGAGCAGGCGACGCTTTAGCAGTACTTGTGTGCCGTGACCGGTTAGGTGCGTTCGCGGCGCCGCCCTGCAAGTTGTCGTATTAACTCGGCGGCTGGGCGATAATTATATGCTTTGTGATCCGGCGGTCAAATTCGCGGGTCCGGCGCGGGCGTCCGGGCCCGTATCCGTCCGGGCCTGGGCCGATTTGACCGGCGCCGATGCTCTCCTCGATGTGACCTCTTCGCGTGACCTTCCTCGTCAATCTGTCATTCCGCATTCTCGCCGGCCTGCCGCTGTCATGGCTGCATCGGCTCGGCGGCTGGGCCGGCTGGGCCATCTGGCGCTGTTCGCCGTCATACCGGCGCCGCCTCGAGGACAATCTCGCCCAGGCGACCGGCCGTCGCGACGTCGCGCTGCGTGAGGCGGCGGTCGCCGAAGCCGGGCGGCAGGCGCTCGAGCTGCCGTTCGTGTGGCTGCGGCCGCAGGACGAAGTGCTGTCCTGCATCGTGCGGGTCGAAGGGCAGGAACTGATCGCCCGCGCGCAGGCCGAGGGCGCCAGCGTGCTGCTGCTGACGGCGCATCTGGGCTGCTTCGAGATGTGCGCGCAGTATTGTTCGACGCACGGACCGATCACGGTGCTGTTCCGCCCGCCGCGCAAGGCGGCGCTGCGCCCGCTGATGGAAGCGGGGCGCGCGCGCGGGGCGATCCGCGTCGCCCCGGCCGATGTGTCCGGCGTGCGCCGGCTCGTGAAGGCGCTGCGCAGCGGCGAGATGGTCGGCATGCTGCCGGACCAGGCGCCGGCCGAAGGCGAAGGCGTATGGGCGCCGTTCTTCGGCCGTCCGGCATGGACGATGACGCTCGCGGCGCGCCTGTCCGAAGTGAAAGGCGTCAAGGTGGTGATGGTGTGGACCGAGCGGCTGCCGCACGGGGCAGGCTATGTGCTGCGGCTTTCCGAACCCGTGGAGCCGATCACCGGTTCGCTCGACGAGCGCTGCGCGGCAATCAACCGCGAGATCGAGCGCCTCGTGCTGGCGTGTCCGGCGCAGTACCTGTGGGGCTACAACCGCTACAAGCGTCCGTCGGGCGTGCCGCTTCCGCCCGGGGATGCGCGATGCTGAGCCGCGTTGCGAGTCACGCCGCGGTCGCGGGGTTCTGGCTGCTGCACTGGCTGCCGCTGCCGGTGCTGGCGTTCCTCGGGCAGGCCGTCGGCGAGACGCTGTACCGGCTGGCGCGCTCGCGGCGGCATATCGTCGCCGTCAACCTCCGTTTGTGCTTCCCCGAACTCGACGACGCGGCGAGGCGCCGGCTTGCGCGGGCGCATTTTCGCGCGCTCGGGCGCAGCCTGCTCGAACGCGGGCTGCTGTGGTGGGGGAGCCAGCGGCGGCTGATGAACCTGGTCCGGCTCGACGGCGCCGAGCGGGTCCGGGCGCTGCTCGACGAGGGGCGGCCGGTGATCCTGCTCGCGCCGCACTTCGTCGGCCTCGACACCGGCGGCTCGCGCGTGGCGATGGATTTCGATTCGGTCAGCATCTACGCGCAGCAGAACAACCCGGTGTTCGACCGCTGGCTGTTCCACGGCCGCAGCCGCTTCGGCGACCAGCGCCTGCTGTCGCGCCAGGACGGCGTGCGCGGCACGGTCAAGGCGATGAAGGCCGGCCGCCCTTTCTACTATCTGCCCGACATGGACTACGGCCGCAAGGACGCGGTTTTCGTGCCGTTCTTCGGCGTGCCGGCGGCGACGATCACCGGGCTGTCGCGGCTCGCGCGGCTCGCCGGCGCGGCGGTCGTGCCATGCGTGACGCGGATGCTGCCCGGCGGGCGGGGCTATGTCGTCGAGTTCGGCGAGCCGTGGCAGGATTTCCCGACGACGGACGCCGAAGCGGATACCGCACTGATGAACCGCTGGATCGAAGCCGCGGTGCGGACGATGCCCGAGCAGTATTACTGGGTGCACCGGCGCTTCAAGACGCGCCCGCCGGGCGAGGCGCGGCCATACTGAATGCGCGCCGCGTGCTGTCGCTGGACGTCCTGCGGCGGCTGGGCCAGAATTCGCCGAGCCACCGCTCCCCCTGCATCCACCCGAGCTGCGATTTCCCCCATGCTTCTGCGCTTTACGAAAATGCACGGCCTCGGCAACGATTTCATCGTCATCGACGCCATCCGCCAAGCCGTCCACCTGACCCCGGAGCAGGTCCGCCATCTTGCCGACCGCCATTTCGGCGTCGGCTGCGACCAGCTGCTGGTGGTCGAAAAAGCGACCCGCCCGGACGTGGATTTCCGCTACCGGATCTTCAACGCCGATGGCGGCGAAGTCGAGCAGTGCGGCAACGGCGCGCGCTGTTTCGTGCGGTTCGTGCATGAGCAGGGGCTCACCGAGAAGCGTCGCATCCGCGTCGAGACGCGCTCCGGCATCATCGCGCCGCAGCTCGAAGACGATGGTCTCGTGACCGTCGACATGGGCGTGCCGGTGCTCGAGCCCGCGCGCGTGCCGTTCGTGTCGGATTCGGACGCCGTCGTCCAGCCGTTGCAGGTCGGCGACGCGCGCGTCGCGATCACCGCGGTGTCGATGGGCAACCCGCACGCGGTGCAGGTCGTCGCGGATATCGACGCCGCACCCGTCGCCGCGCACGGAGCGCTGATCGAACGCCATCCGCGCTTTCCCGCACGCGTCAATGCCGGCTTCGTGCAGGTCGTCGACCCTCACCGCATCCGCTTGCGGGTGTTCGAGCGCGGTGCGGGAGAAACCCTTGCTTGCGGCACCGGCGCGTGCGCGGCGGTCGTCACCGTGATCCTGCGCGAACTTGCGCAGTCGCCCGTGCGCGTCGAGACGCGGGGCGGAGAGCTCGACATCACGTGGGGCGGCCCGGGGCAGCCGGTGCTGATGACCGGCCCGGCCGTGACTGTTTTCGCGGGTGAAATCGACGTCGGCTGAGCGAGCTGGGCCGGGCGGTTTCGCCGATTGCAACGAACACGAGGAGGCGCGCCTGCGCCTCACGGGGAGCAGCTTTTCCATGAATGCCGCCGATGTCGCACGCTATCTGAAGGAACATCCCGACTTTCTCGCCGACCATGGCGAGCTGTTCACGCAACTGACCGTTCCGCATCCGCATGGCGGGCAGGCGATCTCGCTGGCGGAGCGGCAGCTTCATGCGCTGCGCGACAAGATCCGGCAGCTCGAAAGCAAGCTCGCCGAACTGATTCGCTACGGCGAGGAAAACGACGAGATCGGCGAAAAAGTCCATCGTCTGGCGCTGGCGCTGGTCGAAGCCGAAGACTACGACACGCTGCGGTTTGCGCTACTCGAAAACGTGCGGGACAACTTCTCGGTGCCGAACGTCGCGCTGCGCATTTGGGCCGCTGCGCAGTCGCGCGAAGGCGAGGACTTTTCTTCGGTGACTGAAGAGCTGCGCTTTTTCGCTGCCGACCTGAGCCACCCGTATTGCGGCGCGCCGGCGAATCTCGAAGTGATCGACTGGTTCGGCCCCGCCGCCAGTCATATCCGTTCGGTGGCGCTGGTGCCGCTGCGCCGTGACGACCAGGTGCTCGGCCTGCTCGCGCTCGGCAGCGAAGAGGCCGAACGCTTCTACCCCGGGATGGGAACGCTGTATCTCGCCCGCATCGGCGACCTGGTCGCGGCAGCGCTGCGACGGCAGCTGGCCTGAAAGTGTGCGCCGCGGGCCGCGAGGCCGCGGCGCAGGAACAGCCCGTCGTGCGAGCCTTTGCAGCTCGCCATCCTCCCTACACACCCTTCTGCATCGGGTCAAGGTTCACAACGCGGCGTTCGCCGCGCAAGGAACCGATGAGCCTCGCGGCGCCGGCGCGAACGCCACGCGCTGCCCTGCCGCGACCGACCTTTCTGCTCGCGCCTCCTGCCAGACAATCGTTGCCCAAATCGGGTAACAAAGTTCGAGCCCGCGCGCGGCTATTCAGCTATTCTGAAACATCTCTTAACAAATCTTCCCTCGGGCCCGACGCTGCAGGCTATGGGAGCAAGGCAGCAATGCCAGATATTGATCCTGAAACTCCTCGCGCCGATGCGCCCGACAGCCCCGACCAGGAGCCGGCGCAGAGCCGCGTCTCGCTGCTGCGCAATGCGGCGATCCTGCTTGCCCGCTACCAGGTTCACAGCCTCAGGCGCCTGTTCGAGGAGTTCGAGCGGGATATCCTGCTGCCGATCCTGCTCGGCGAGATCGCGCTGCACAATATCGGCGCGCTCGAACACGACGATGAAAGCGATCGCCTCACGGCCGACGAAGTCGAGGGCGAATCCGACGAAGTGCATATGTCGCGGCTGCGGCCGTGCAACGCCTATTCGATCGCGGCCGCGACCGGCCTGCCGCGCGAGACGGTCCGGCGCAAGATCGGGCGCCTCGTCGAACTGGGCTGGATCCGCAAGCAGCAGAACGGGCATCTGTATCTCACGCCGCGCGCGCTGAAGCATTTCGGCAACCTCCTGTGCTCGCGCGATCTGCCGGAGTTCCTCGAAACCGCGGATCGCGTGCGCAAACTGCGGCACCCTCGGGGCCGGACAAATCGCGGCAAAGCCTGAAGCTGCGGCGGCGCTGGTGAGGGGACGCTGGTGAGGCGGCGCCGCTCGCCTTACACTCTCGCGCCTGACTCATCTCCCTGCGGTCCCCCTCCCGATGTCCAAGCTCGTCCTCAATCCCGGCAAGGAGCGTTCGCTCCTGCGCCGTCATCCCTGGGTTTTTGCCGGCTCGGTGGCTCGCCTCGAAGGGCGCGCGCGACCGGGCGACACCGTCGACGTCGTCGCCGCTGACGGCCGCTTCCTCGGTCGCGCGGCATGGTCGCCGGAATCGCAGATCCGCGCGCGGATGTGGTCGTTCGCTGCCGACATCACGATCGATCATGCCTTCTTCAAGCGTCGCGTCGCCGAATCGGTCGCCCGCCGGGCGACGCATCCGCTGCTCGCCGGCGAGAGCGGGGTGCGGCTGATCCACGGCGAATCGGACGGTCTGCCCGGCATCATCGCGGACCGCTTCGGCGACGTCGTCGTCATGCAGCTGACGAGCGCCGGCGCCGAGAAATGGCGCGACGCGGTCATCGCCGGGCTGGTGCAGGCGACCGGCTGCACGGCAGTGTACGAGCGCTCCGATTCCGACGTGCGCGGCCTCGAAGGGCTCGGGCCCCGGACCGGCTGCGTGCATGGCGAGCTGCCGGAGGGCGTGCTGACGATCGTCGAGAACGGCGTGCGCATGGAAGTCGATGTCATCGGTGGTCACAAGACGGGCTTCTATCTCGATCAGCGCGACAATCGCCGCCTGACGGGTGTGCTCGCGGCCGGGCGCAGCGTGCTGAACTGCTTCTGCTACACCGGCGGGTTCTCGCTGCAGGCGCTGGCCGGCGGCGCGACGTCGGTGCTGTCGATCGACTCGTCCGCGCCGGCGCTCGACGCGGGGCGGCGCAATCTGGCGATGAATCCGCAGCTCGACGCGGCGCGCGCCGAATGGCTGCAGGCAGACGTGTTCGAGGCGCTGCGTGCGCTGAAAGGCGAAGGGCGGCGTTTCGACCTGATCGTGCTCGATCCGCCGAAGTTCGCCCCGTCGGCGGCGCACGCCGATCGCGCGGCGCGCGCGTACAAGGACATCAACCTGTTCGGCTTTCGCCTGCTCAATCCTGGCGGCATCCTGATGACCTATTCCTGCTCCGGCGGCATCGGCCTCGAACTGTTCCAGAAGATCGTCGCCGGCGCGGCGAGCGACGCCGCGGTCGATGCGCGCATCCTGCATCGCCTGTCCGCGTCCGCCGATCACCCGGTCGGCCTTGCGGTGCCTGAAGGCGAATACCTCAAGGGACTTGCGCTTCAGGTCGGCTGAGCGCGTTCGCCCGAGGGCGCGCGCCAGTCCGGATTCGGTCCGCGCTCGCCGGCCGTGAAGGCGGCGCTGGCCAGACCCAGCGCGAGCACGATCAGCAGGAAATAGTGCAGCTGCCAGCGGCGCGGCGCAGCGCGGCCGTCGCCGCGTCCCGCCTGCCGGCTCGCCATCAGGCCGAGCGCAGCGACGACGACGAGACCGGCACCGAGCAGCTGCGACGACAGGCCGCCGAGCAGCACGCCGCGCGACGGATCGAAGCGATCGGGCCAGAAGAACGTCGGCCCCTGCAGCAGATGGATTGCGCCGAACACGCACAGCACGATCGCCAGGGCCTGGAACGTGCGCATCGCGACCGCTCAGGGCGTGGAGAACAGCTCCGCGCTTTCGTCGCCGGCGCGCCGGGGAAAGGCGAGGCCGAAATGCTGCCAGATCGACACGCTCGCGATGCGCCCGCGCGGCGTGCGCTGCAGATAGCCCTGCTGGATCAGGTACGGTTCGAGCACGTCCTCGATCGTGTCGGACGATTCGCCGATTGCAGCGGCGAGGTTGTCGAGCCCGACCGGGCCGCCGCCGAACTTCTCGAGCATTGCGCCGAGCAGCTTGCGGTCCATCAGGTCGAGCCCGAGGTGGTCGACGTCGAGCATCAACAGCGCGGCATCGGCGACGGTGGCAGTGATGTCGCCGTCGGCTTTGACCTGCGCATAATCGCGGACGCGGCGCAGCAGCCGGTTCGCGATCCGCGGCGTGCCGCGTGCGCGCCGCGCGATCTCGACCGCTCCGGCGTCGTCGATCGCGACGTCGAGCAGGCCGGCGGAGCGCCCGACGATGTACGCGAGCTCCTGCGGCGTGTAGAACTCGAGCCGCGCCGCGATGCCGAAACGGTCGCGCAGCGGGTTCGTCAGCATTCCCGCGCGCGTCGTCGCGCCGACCAGCGTGAAAGGCGGCAGGTCGAGCTTGACCGAGCGCGCCGCCGGGCCTTCGCCGATCATGATGTCGATCTGGAAGTCCTCGAGCGCCGGATAGAGAATCTCCTCGACGACCGGCGACAGGCGGTGGATCTCGTCGATGAACAGCACGTCGTGCGGTTCGAGGTTCGTCAACAGCGCGGCCAGATCTCCGGCGCGCTCGAGCACCGGCCCCGAAGTCTGGCGCAGGTTCACGCCCATCTCGGCAGCGACGATGTGCGCGAGCGTCGTCTTGCCCAGTCCCGGCGGGCCGAACAGCAGCACGTGGTCGAGCGCCTCGCCGCGGGTTTTCGCCGCCTGGATGAAGATCTCGAGCTGTTCGCGGATCTTTGCCTGCCCGACGTATTCGGCGAGCCGCTTCGGCCGCAGCGCGCGCTCGACGACGTCTTCGTGGCGGTCGGCGGCCTGCGCCGAAATCACGCGCGGGGCCTGCAGTTTGTCGGTTTCGATCATCGCGAGAGTTTAGCCTGAGCCGCCCGTGCCGCGAAACTCGCGTGCCCTCGTGGCGTCAGGCTTTCGACAGCAGCCGCAGCGCCTGGCGGATGCCGTCGGAGACGTCTGTCTCGGGCGGGATCGCTTTCAGCGCCGATTGCGCTTCCTTGTCGTTGTAGCCGAGCGCGAGCAGCGCGTTGAGGATGTCGCTGCGGCTGTCCGCAGGGTGCGTTGCGGCGCCTGGAACGGTGCTCGCGCCGAGCCCGGGCAGCGCCCGGCCGAGCTTGTCGCGCAGTTCGAGCAGCAGCCGCTCGGCGGTTTTCTTGCCGATGCCGGGAATCTTCACGAGGCGGCCGGTTTCCTGCAGCGCGACCGCCTGCGCGAGATCGCCGACCGATAGCCCCGAGAGCACCGACAGCGCGGTGCGCGCGCCGATGCCGGACACTTTCAGCAGCTGGCGGAATGCGGCGCGTTCGTCGGCGCTCGCGAAGCCGTACAGGAAATGGCCGTCCTCGCGGATCGCCAGATGCGTGAACAGCGACAGCGACTCGCCGGTCGCCGGCAGGCCGTAGAACGTGCTCATCGGCACGTCGATTTCGTAGCCGACGCCGTGCGTGTCGACGACGATCTGCGGCGGGTTCTTTTCCAGCAGGATGCCGGTGATGCGTCCGATCATGAGTGGTGGTCCGGAGGTCTGGGAGTTGTGCCCGATCAGCCGCGCGAGCCGAACGCGAGCGTTGCGGCGAGCACCAGGCCATGCAGGTTCGTCGCGGCGATCGTCAGCCTGATCGCCGGCGCGAGTTCCGCCGGTTCGCCGGCGTGCTCGCGCAGCTGCCGCGCGGCATGAAATGAGAGGACCAGCGTCAGCGCCGCGGCGGCGCACGCCTGGGGCAGGTTGTCGCGTCCGATCTGCAGCACGAGCCAGCCGTAGGCGACCAGCGCGATGCCGAAATAGCCCCATTTCGCGGTGTCGGCGCCGAGGCGCACGACGAGGGTGCGCTTGCCGGCCGCGGCGTCCGCGGCGCGGTCCGGGAACTGGTTGATGTAGAGGAGGTTCGCGACGAGCAGCGCGAACGACACGCCCGCCGCGACCGGCGTCCACGCGAACGCGCCGCGCTGGACGAAATCGGCGCCGACCACGACGAGCAGCCAGCACGCCGCGACAGCGAATTCGCCCGCTCCGCGGCTCGCGAGCTGCAGCGGCGGCGCCGAATACGCCCAGCCGAGCACGAGGCCGGCGAACCCGAGCGCGACGAGGCCGCCTCCGGCGCCGAGCGCGAGCCACAGCCCGGCCGGGATCACCAGCGCGAACAGCGCGTAGCCGAACGCCGCCGTCTCGCGCCGCGTTAGCACGCCGTTCTGGATGAAGCGGCTGCCGCCGGTGAACGGATAGATGCGCTCCGAGTTCGCGGCGTCGGTGCCGCTGACCGCGTCGTGGTAATCGTTGAGCACGTTCGCGCCGGCGTGGGCGAGCAGCGCGAACAGCACCGTGAGCCCTGCGCGCAGCCCGTCCAGCGCAACGCTGTCGGCATGGGCCGCAGCGAGCCCGATCAGGCAGCCGGCGAGCGTGACGCTGAGGAAAGCCGGGCGCGTCGCCGCGAAGTAACGCCGCGGCGCGTTCGCATAGCGTGGCGGTGTCGGCTCGGCGGCCGGAGGCGCTGCGCGACTCACAGCAGCACGATGTCGAACTGTTCCTGCGAATAGCTCGCTTCCGGATGCAGCGAGATCTTCTTGCCGATGAAGTCCGACAGCATCGCGAGCGACTGGGATTCCTCGTCGAGGAAGAGGTCGATGACGTTCGGCGCGGCGAGCACGCGGAACTCGCGCGCGTTGAACTGGCGTGCCTCGCGCAGCAGCTCGCGCAGGATTTCGTAGCACACCGTGCGCGCGGTCTTGACTTCGCCGCGGCCGTCGCACGTCGGGCAGGGTTCGCACAACAGATGGGCGAGCGATTCGCGCGTGCGCTTCCTCGTCATTTCGACGAGGCCGAGCGCGGTGAAGCCGTTGACCGTCATCTTGGTATGGTCGCGCGCGAGCGCCTTCTTGAACTCGTCGAGCACCATGTCGCGATGCTCGACGTTTTCCATGTCGATGAAATCGATGATGATGATGCCGCCGAGGTTGCGCAGGCGCAGCTGGCGGGCGATCGTCTGCGCCGCCTCGAGGTTGGTCTTGAAGATCGTGTCGTCGAAGTTGCGCGCGCCGACGAAGCCGCCGGTGTTGACGTCGACGGTCGTCATCGCTTCGGTCTGGTCGATGATCAGGTAGCCGCCGGACTTGAGGCTGACGCGCCGCGCGAGCGCTTTCTGGATCTCGTCCTCGACGTTGTGCAGGTCGAACAGCGGCCGCTCGCCGCCGTAGTGCTCGAGCAGCGGCAGCACTTTGGGGGTGTACTCGGCGGCGAAGGCGGCGAGCTTCTGGTGGTTCTCGCGCGAATCGACGAGGATGCGCGAAGTGTCGTCGTCGACGAGGTCGCGCAGCACGCGCTGGCCAAGGCCCAGGTCTTCGTACAGCAGGCTCGGCGGAAAGCGCCCGGTCGCGCTGTTGCGGATCTCGCTCCACAGTTTGCGCAGGTACGCGATGTCGGCGCCGAGTTCGTCGTCGGACGCCGATTCGGCCATCGTGCGGACGATGAAGCCGCCCGCTTCGTCCGCCGGCACCAGCCGCGTCAGGCGCTCGCGCAGCGCTTCGCGCTCGGATTCGTCCTCGATGCGCTGCGAGATGCCGATGTGCTTTTCCTGGGGCAGGTACACGAGCAGCCGCCCGGCGATGCTGATCTGCGTCGACAGGCGCGCGCCTTTGGTGCCGATCGGGTCCTTCAGCACCTGCACCGTGAGGTTCTGGCCTTCGGCGAGGATGCGTTCGATCGGCCGCCCGCCGTCGCCGTTGTGCCGATCGCTCCAGATGTCGGCGACATGGAGGAAGGCGGTGCGCTCGAGGCCGATGTCGATGAACGCGGACTGCATGCCGGGCAGCACCCGCACGACGCGGCCGAGATAGATGTTGCCGACGATGCCGCGGCTCGCGGTGCGCTCGACGTGCAGTTCCTGTACCACGCCCTGTTCGACGATCGCGACGCGCGTCTCCTGCGGCGTGAAGTTGATGAGAAATTCGATGCTCATTGCGGAAACCGGTAATGGGGAATGCGCAATCGATGATGCGGACATCATCGATTGCGCATTGCCCATCGCGCCCCGCCGGTGAGCTGCCGCGGTTACAAAGGATAGCCGAAGCTTTCGAGCAGCTGGGCGGTTTCGAACAGCGGCAGGCCCATGATTCCGGTATAGCTGCCGCAAATCTCCTCGATGAACAGCGCCGCTCGCCCCTGGATGCCATATGCACCCGCTTTGTCCATCGGTTCGCCGGTGGCGATGTAGTGGCGGATCTCGGCGTCGTCGAGGGGACGAAAACGCACTTCGCTGATGCTCGTCCGGCTGCGCGTGCGACTGCCGTCGCTGAGCGCGACTGCGGTCAGTACGCGGTGCGTGCGTCCCGACAGCTGGTGCAGGATTGCCGCGGCGTCGGCGGCATCGGCCGGCTTGCCGATGATCCTGTCATCGAGTTCGAGCGTCGTGTCGGCGCCCAGCACCGCGTGATGCGGCAGTGAACGCCACTGCAGGCGCCGACACCCGGCTTCGGCTTTCGTCAGCGCGAGGCGTTCGACGTAACGTTCGACCGGCTCGCCGGGGTGCGGGGTTTCATCGACATCCGCGTCCTTGCCGCGCTCGCCGCCGCGGAACACGAGCAGCTCGAATTGAACACCGATCTGGCGCAGCAGCTCGCGCCGGCGCGGGCTGCGCGATGCCAGATAGATGCGGGGCTGAATGGGCTTCATGGGTATCGGGGCGCCGGGGAGGTCGAGTCGGGCTGAAATTCTACCGCGTGCAGTGCCGCTGCCGGCGCGGCAATCGTTTGCGCAGGCTATTCGCGGTGATAGGGATGGTTTTTCAGCACGCTCCAGGCGCGATACAAGGCTTCGGCGAGCAGCGGGCGGACCAGCGCATGCGGAAGCGTCAGGCTCGACAGGCGCACGCGTTCGTGTGCCGTCGCCTTCAGCGGCGGCGACAGTCCGTCCGGCCCGCCGATGATCAGCGCGACGTCCTCGCCGCCGGCCTGCCAGGCTTCGACGCGGCGCGCGAGCGCCATCGTCGTCAGGTCGGCGCCGTGCTCGTCGAGGATCACGCGCCGGCAACGCGCCGGCAGCGCCGCTTCGATGCGCGCCGCTTCGGCGGCCATCATCGCCTCGACGGTCTTGCCGGTCGTGCGCGGCTCGGCCTTCACTTCGACGAGCTGCAGCGGCAATTCGCGCGGCATGCGTCGTGCGAATTCGCCGAAGCCGGCCTCGACCCACGCCGGCATGCGCGTGCCGACGGCGACGATCAGCAGCTTCATCGCCGACGGGGCCGGCGCGCGGCGTCACGCC